>JANWJV010000080.1 GCA_025451785.1 Bacteroidia bacterium
CAATTCAGCAAAGGTTCCGGCTGTGGCTGTAAAATAGCGCCCGCCGTGCTCCAAGAGATCCTGCGGAGTAACCTCAGCTCTCCCAACTACGATAAGCTTGTTGTCGGCAACGCCAGCAGCGACGATGCCGCCGTGTACGATCTTGGCAATGGCCAGGGCCTGGTAAGCACCACCGATTTCTTTACTCCTATTGTTGACGATGCCTTTGATTTTGGAAGGATAGCCGCGGCCAACGCCATTAGCGATGTGTATGCTATGGGTGGAAAACCCCTTATGGCTGTGGCCATCCTTGGCTGGCCTGTAGACAAACTCCCGGCAAGCCTGGCTTCTAAAGTGCTGGAAGGCGGCCGTGCTATTTGCGATGAAGCGGGTATTCCTTTAGCAGGCGGGCATAGTATTGACAGCCCCGAACCTATTTTCGGCCTGGCAGTGAATGGACTGGTTGAACTTAAAAATCTTAAGAAGAACAATACCGCCAAAGAAGGCGACCTTATTTTTCTTACCAAGAAGATAGGCGTAGGAATACTGAGCGCCGCTGAGAAACGCGGCAAACTAAAAGAAGAACATAAAGGAATAGCTGTAAAACAAATGGTGCAGCTTAACACAGCCGGCGCTGAACTGGCAAAGCTCGCGGGCGTTCATGCCATGACCGACGTGACCGGCTTCGGCCTGCTGGGCCATCTCATAGAAATGGCCGAAGGAAGCGGGCTGAGCGCCAAACTGGACTATTCAAAAGTGCCGCTCATCCCCGGCCTCGACGCTTACACTTCTCAAATGTGTGTGCCTGATAACACCTTCCGCAACTGGAAAGGTTATGAAAACAAAGTAAACGGGATCAGCGGCGATTCGCTGTTCACCCTCTGTGATCCTCAAACCAACGGAGGGCTTTTAATAAGCGTTGATCCGAAGGCTGCCGCTGAAGTGTTGAAGATCATTGGTCCGGCAGATCCCATCGGGGCTTTCATCAAGACCAACAGCAAGATAATTGAGTTGAGCTGAATTGGATGTCACAAATTGTGATTTCCAATCGTCACCCTGAGCTTGCCGAAGGGCCTAATTCAATCGATACATTTTTCCCGGCAAGGTTCTTACCAACCCAGCAAACTCGAGCTTAAGTAAGATCGCCGACACCCTGCTCATGCTCATCTTCACCGCAAAGCAAAGATCATCAAGGCCCAGGCACTCGCTCTTCTTCAAAACAGAGATCAGCGCTTCCTCTTCAGGGTTCAATTCCACAAACAACTGCTGCTGCTGCTGCATCCGTCCCCCCTTTCCTCCAGGAGAGGGGCCGGGGGTGAGGCGCTCCCACCCCATTAAGTAAACAACATCCTTCGCCGACTGCAACAGTGCCGCCTTGTTGATCTTCACCAGGTAATTACATCCTTCCGATTCGGTATCCCCCAGCCTGCCCGGTACAGCAAACACATCGCGGCTGTAGGAATTGGCGATCTCGGCCGTAATGAGCGAACCGCTCTTGCGCGAAGCTTCTACTACAATAACCGCGTCGGCAATGCCGGCGATGATGCGGTTGCGCCTGGGGAAAAAATCAGGGTGCATGTGTGTGGCGGAAGGAAATTCGGTAAGAAGGCCTCCGTGGTTCAGCATGCGCATGGCCATATTGGTATTGGCCGATGGATAAAGAAGATCGAGACCATGCGCCAGCACACCTACTGTATCGAGGCCTTCATCAAGCGCCGCACGGTGAGCACAGGTATCAATGCCGTAGGCCATGCCGCTCACCACCAATACCTGCTGCGATGCCAGTTCTTTTATCAGCTCCTTACAAATCGTTTTGCCATAATCGCTGGCCTTACGTGAGCCTACAACGCTTATCACCTTTGCCGCGTTAAGATCAGCGTTACCCTTATAATAGATAAGTACCGGAGCGTCTTCGCAATGCTTCAGGCGCTTGGGATATTCGTCGTCGAGAAAGAACAAGGCGCTTATCTCTTCCTTCTCCATGAACTCCATCTCCTCCTCTGCCCTGTTCAACACCTCACCACTTTTTACCGCTTCCGATACCAGCCTTCCTACTCCGGGGATCTTTTTAAGCACCGCATGCTTTTCATGGAACACCGCCTCCACACTGCCGCAATAAGCCACCAGGTTTTTGGCCCTTACATCGCCAATACCCGGTACCATGCTTAGCGCGATCTTGTATTTGAGTGCGGCTTGATCCATACCACTAAAATTACCCATTAATCAGGAGCGTTTTCGCATTCGTACAAGCCTGTTGAAAAATCCTTTTTTCAGGAAAGAATAATTATTACTTTCACAAAAAAAACATCCCATAACAGCATGAAAAATCAAGCGCTAACCCTTGTCCTGCTTACCTCAGCAACCCTCCTCTCTTTTAACGTTTCATCACAAAACGACCGCAAGGACAAAGGCGAGTTCAATTCCACCACCAGCGACTTCTATAATGAAATGAAGAAGGCCAACCAGGCCTTTTTCCAGGAGAAGCCCGAGCAGCAGAAGCCTTTCACGATGAACTACGCGGGTATAGATGTTCCCAAATCGGCTTCGGAATTCAAAACCGTGTGGGCAGGAAACCCTGTATCACAAGGCGAGACCGGCACCTGCTGGTGCTTTTCCACCACCTCGTTCTATGAATCGGAGATCTACCGTATTACCAAACAGGAGATCCGTCTCTCCGAACTTTATACCGTTTACTGGCAGTATGTTGAGAAGGCACGCGAGTTTGTGAACACCCGCGGCAAATCAGCCTTCGGCGAAGGTTCGGAAACCAACGCCGTTGCCGCCATGATGAAAAAATACGGACAGGTTCCGTACGAAGCCTATTCAGGAATGGTGCCCGGCCGCAAGTTCCACGATCACGGCCGGATGTTTACCGAGATGAACGCTTACCTGCAAGGCATCAAGACCGCTAACGCCTGGAACGAACAGGAAGTGACCTCTACCATCAAGTCCATCATGAACTTTTACATCGGCGTGCCTCCCACCACTTTCACCTATAAAGGCAAGAGCATGAGCCCTATTGACTTCTTAAAGAACGTGACCAAACTGAACCCCGATGACTACGTGGATTTTATGTCGCTGATGGAAAGATCGTATTGGAGCCAAAGCGAATACAAGGTACAGGACAACTGGTGGCGTTCCGCTGATTACTATAACATCCCCCTCGATGATTTCATGAACTCCATTAAAGCTGCCATCAAGGCCGGCTATTCTATGTCCATCGGCGGCGACGTTTCCGAAAGTGGCATCAACTCGAAGCTGGGTGTCGCAATGGTTCCCACTTACGACATCCCTTCGGCCTATATCGACGAGAACGCGCGCCAGTTCCGCTTCAGCAACCAAACCACTACCGACGATCATGCGCTGCACCTGGTAGGCTGGCTGGAGAAACCCAATGGCACCTGGTACCTCATTAAGGACTCCGGCGCCGGAAGCCGTAATAACACCAACAGTCCCGGCTACTATTATTATCATGAGGATTTTGTGAAGCTCAAGATGATGACCTTCACTATCCATAAGGACGCGATGAAGGATATTCTTACGAAGTTCATTAAGAAATAGGCTTCGACGGAGCCTGTCCTGAGCTTATGCGAAGGGCTCAGCCTGACGGTCACCCTGAGCATTCCCGCGACAGCGGGACACATCGAAGGGTTTCATTTCCGCCTGATTTTTCTTAATTTTGCAAGAAACGGGCCCGAATGCTCAAAAAACTACTCTCCTTTTACTTTTTACTCTTTTGCGCTTCATTACCCGCCGCCGTTAATTATAACGACGTGGCGGTTATCGTGAACACCAGCAGCAGCGTTTCTGTCAACGTTGCCAATTACTTCCAGGTACAGCGTTCCATTCCCGAAAAGAACATGATCCGCATCTCCATGCCTACTACCGAGGAGATCGACGGTACACAGTTCGCGACAATATATCAGCAGATCACCGACAGCATGGTGGCACGTAAGATCGACACCACCATCAATTATATAGTTACCACCAAGGGTGTTCCGCTCAAGATATGTCGCAACCCGCTTTGCAATTACAATCCACCTTCGGCTCAGTACGCCACCTCTGCCGCTTTTGATAACGAACTGATGCTCATTAAGTACAAGACCGGTTTGATCGGCAGTACCAGCGCGCAGGTAAGCGCATACTATACTACCAATAAACACTTCTCATCCAAGGTGGAACAGATGTACCTGGTAACACGGCTTACCGGCTACAACGAACAACTGATCATGACGCTGATCGACAACAGCGGTCCCGACATCGCTGTGGGAAAGAACAATACCAAATTTGTGCTCGACGGGGTTGCTACCGGGGTTTATTCAAGCACCAATCCCAACCTGAACCTTCCCGCCCTGGAAACACTTTTAATGAACCGTGGCTGGACGGTGGTTCGCGACGCGAAGGATAATACGTACCTGAAAAACCAGGCTACTGTCATCGGCGCCTGGACCTGGGGCAGCAATCACCAGGGACAAACACAAAGCAGTTCAAAGCCCAATAACTTTTGGGCCAAAGGCGCGCTGGTAGGCATGGGTGTTTCCCTCAGCGGCCGCACCTTCGATTCCTCTTCCGCCTTTTTCGGCGTAGGCCAAAGCCTTGCCGCCGAATGGACTGCCGAAGGAGTTGCCGGCATCAACGCTTACGTTTACGAATGTTACGTAAGCTCTTATATTGATCCCCTCATCCTTTTTGACCGCTATACCGATACCTTGAACAATTACAACCTGGCTGAAAGCTATTACATGTCGCTGTACACCACTTCATGGATGGGGCTTATTGTAGGCGACCCCAAGACCTCCATCAAGCCGCTCGCGGTAGGAATACCCGAAAAAGAAACAGGCTTGCTTGACCTTGAACTGTTCCCCAACCCCGCTGCTGAAGAAGTAAGGATCCGCTTCAGCACCAAAACTTCAGGAACATTCCGCATCAGGTTGCTCGACATCGCCGGCAAAGAAATATACCAGGGTGCAGAAACAGAACTAAGCACAGGGCATCATGAAATGGAGCTCAATGTTTCAGGCATCCCCAACGGCGTTTACCAATTACAACTTCAAGGCAGCCAGGCTTCCGCTTTCCGGAAACTTGTATTGCTGAAATAACCTCATTACAATGAATAAACTCTTCAAACATATTGCAGGAGCCCTGCTCACGCTGGGAACCTTAACATCCCAGGCGCAATTCATGCCTTCCACCTGCCAGCATACCAAAGCGCAGAACGCCGCTGTGCTCCAGTCGGGCGGTTCATACGCCATGGCCAACAATAGCAGGAGCGATACTGTAAATATCCTTAAGTACACCATCAGTCTCCAGATCACCGACTTCACCAACAAGGTCATTAAAGGAAATACGCAAGTAAAGTTCACACCGAAGATGAATGGCCTGAACATACTTAACCTCGACCTGCTGGAACTTACGATCGATTCCATTAAGATAGGCTCCGTAAAATTGACCTATGGTTATAACGATACCCTTTTAAGAGTGAACCTGGGATCGACGAAGAACATCGGCGATACCTCTGTAGTTACCGTTTTCTATGGCGGCAAGCCGCAGCTCGACGGAAGCTGGGGCGGGTTTTACTGGAATGGTGGTTATGCTTTTAACCTGGGCGTGGCCTTCACCTCGCTGCCCCATAACTTCGGAAGAGTATGGTTCCCCTGCTTCGATAATTTCGTAGAGCGTTCCAAGTATGAGTTCTTCATCACCACAGCCACCACAAAAGCTTCTTACTGCAATGGTTTTCTTAAGAAAGACACCACGATCAGCGGGTTGCGGCAGCGCAATTGGGTGATGAACGAAGAGATACCCAGCTACCTTGCCTGTGTTGCTGTTGCCGACTACACCCAAATAAACTGGAGCTATAACGGCATTAACGGAACCATTCCGATCACCCTTGCCGCCCTTCCGGCGGATACTACCAAACTGAAGGCCTCCTTTGTAAATCTCAAATCGGCCCTGGCTGCTTACGAGGCCCGTTACGGCGCTTACATGTGGAACAAGGTTGGATACAGCTTAGTGCCTTTCAACGGCGGCGCTATGGAGCACGCTACCAACATTGCCTATCCTACATTCGCCAACACCGGCAGCATTACCTATGAGGGCACCATGGCCCACGAGCTGAGCCACCACTGGTGGGGCGACCTGGCCACCTGCAAAACAGCGCAGGAGATGTGGATCAACGAGGGCTGGGCCTCTTACTCCGAATACATTTTCACCGAGTGGATGTACGGCAAAGCAGCGGCCAAAGCGAACATGAAAGCACTCCACGAAAACGTGGTGCACTATTCCAATTATAAGGAAGGCGGTTACCTGGCGCTCAACAACATTCCGCTTCAATACACTTATGGCGATCACGTGTACAACAAAGGCTCAGTAGTAGCGCACACCTTAAGAGGTTATATGGGCGACTCTCTTTTCTTCAAAGGCACCAAGGCCTTTATGGCCAACAACCAGTACAAAGATGTTACCAGCGTTACGCTCCGCGACGATATGGCAAACGCCACAGGCTATAACCTTACTGATTTCTTCAACGGCTGGGTGATGAATGGCGGCTTCCCCGCTTTCTCTGTCGACTCTTTTCGTTCAGTACCCAACGGCAGCAATTTTGATGTTACTGTTTACATCCGTCAGAAACTGCACGGAGCCTCCAGCTATTTCAACAATGTGCCCATCGAAGTAACTTACAAATACGCCAACTGGGGCGAGGTGATCAAGACCGTAATGGTGAACGGTCAAAATTCCAATTTCACCTTTACACTCCCGATGAAACCTGTTTATGTAGGTCTGAACATTGATGAAAAGATCGGCGAGGCGGTAACCTCCGATACAAAAGTGATCAAGACCACCGGCAACCATTTTGTTTACAATGCCAACGGGCGAATGGCGCTTACTGTAAATACCCTTCCTGATTCAGCCTTTATCCGCACCGAACATCATTACGCGGCACCTGATCCCATCAAAGGATGGGGCAAGCCTTACAAGATCTCCAATTACCATTACTGGAAAATCGACGGCATCATCCCCGCGGGTTTTAAGGCCACTGCAAAAGTTTATTATGATGGACGTACAGGCAGCACCGGCGGCGGCGGTTATTGGCTCGACCATACCCTTATTGGCGCCTCAGAAGACAGCGTAGTGCTGATGTACCGTAAGAACACTGCCGATGATTGGGTATTGTTCCCCTATTATACCAAGAGCATGTTCAGCAGCACTACCGACAAGTTCGGCTCTATCAATATCGATTCACTTTGGCTGGGTGAATACACCATCGCCATAAAGGATTTCCTCTCGGGAACCGGCGACCTAATTGCCGAAAGCAGTAACCTGAACGTATATCCTAACCCCAGCTCCAGCGACCTAAGCATTGAATGGACCGCAATTTCAAAAACAGTATCGCTCCTTATCACCGACCTCAGCGGCCGTACTGTATATAAGGAAGAGCTTAAACCCGGGGTATCCTCGCTGAAACTAAAAACTTCGCTTTGGAAGAACGGCACGTACCTGCTTTCGCTCCACGAAGGAGCCGAGCTCGTTGGAAGAAATAAATTTATGGTATCACACTAGATACTGATGCCGATGACAGTGATGTCGTCAGTTTGTTCGAAGGGCTTTTCTTCAGGGTCCTTATGTGTCATCCAGTCCTTAAGTGTATTCACCATTTTTTCCCTTTGCGTTTTTAGCTCATCGTTGCAGTTACTGAGCAGCAACTCTTTGAACCTACGGGTCGTAAACTTTTTTCCTTGTTCTCCTCCAAACTGGTCGGCAAAACCATCGGTGAACATATAGATAAGATCCCCCTTCTTCAGTTCTATCACCTGGTCAGGGAACTCCTGGTCGTTAGAAGTAAGTCCCCCAATAGCCGATTTGGTGGGGAGTATCTCCGTGAGAGCGCCTTCTCTTACATGATAGATAGGCCGGTTGGCGCTGGCGAAAAAAAGTTTGTTGTTGTCGAAGTCGAAAGCACATAAGGACATATCCATTCCGTCGCGCAGCAGGCTTTCTTCGGAGTTTTGTTTGAGGCTGAACTTGATGCCCCTGTTTACCGCTTCCAGTATCTGCGAAGGTCTCTTTAGTCCGCTTCCGTACACAGCCTGGTTGAGCTTTTCGATCCCGATCATGCTCATAAATGCCCCGGGAATACCATGCCCCGTGCAATCGGCAGCCGCAATGTATGACAAGCCGTTACGGCTGGTGGCCCAAACAAAATCGCCGTTCACCACGTTTTTCGGTTTCACCATGCCAAAGGAGAATGGAAATATCTTTCTAAGCTCTTCCGGCAAAGGGTACATTGCCTGCTGGATCAGCAACGCGTAATTAATACTGTCTTGTATCTCCTTCGTCTTCACCTCGATCTCGGCATACGCCTTTTTCAACTCCACATTCCGCAGCCGCTCGATCTCCGATTCCTTTTTGGCATTCTCTAGCTGATGCAGGTGGCGCATGTTATCTATCTTGCGGTTGGCCTCCTGGTTGTGCACCTCTTCCTTTACGCGGTGGAATTCCTTATGATGTTCCATGGCCATCTTATAATCGCCTACGGTAGCATAAGCCCTCGAAATGACCTCATGGATATGATAGGAATGGAATTTTAATTTAAGTTCATCGGCAATAACCAGCGCACGCTTCAGGCAGTCGATGCCGATCTCAGGTTTTTGCTCCGTAAGTGCCAGCTCACCCATATTGATGAGCGCGCTCGATTCTCCTACACGGTTGCTGAACTCATTATGAAGCCGTATGCTTTCAAAGAAATAGGTCTTGGCCTTTTCAAAGTCTTTCATTAACACGTAACACTGCCCGATATTATTCATCAGGGTGCCTTTGTTTCGCTTGTCGCCCATCTCTTCCCTTATCTTAAGACTTTGGTCGAAATAGTCGAGTGCCTCCTTTACTCTGCCCTGCTGCGCGTAAAGCCCGCCCATATTTCCGAGCAGCGAGGCCTCCTGAGTTTTGCTGCCGCCATCCCTCATCGATTCCAGCGCTCTCCGGTAATAGTCGAGCGCACTATCGAAATCATTCAGCCGCTGGTATACACTGCCTATATGCATTAGCGCAGTGCCGCGTTTTTTAAGTTCACCCTGCTTTTCCTGGAGCTCAAGCGCTTCGAGCGAAAAACGGAGCGAGAGTTCGAACTCTCCCATCTGGTAATAATTGGAGCCCAGCCCCATCAGTATCTCCAGGCGGTGGCTGTCGTCAGACAGGCCCGAAAGCTCCAGCGCCTTTTCATACGATTTAATAGAAACATCGTATTCCGACAAAAGCTCATGAAAACGGGCCTGCAAATAGATGCCGCGTGTGATGCCTTTCCTGTAATTAAGCCTGAGGGCGATGGCAGTGGCGCGACGCGCGAAGTCGAGGGACTCCCTGGCGGCATAATCGCCTTTGTCACCGATAAGCTCAAAAAGCCTGTCGAGCGATGGCTCCGTATGATGTGCCGCTCCAAGCGCTTGCTCGATCAATGCCGATCTGTCTTCTGCCATTTTCAGGGATAAAGAACCGGGGCTCTTAAAAGCCCCGCTACCTCAAATATATTAAATAAATTTACCGTGATTACCCCAATGAGTTACAAGAACCTTGCCGATTGTATTACCGACCTTGAGAAGCACGGCCACCTGGTACGTGTGAAGGAGGAAGTGGACCCTTATCTCGAAATGGCTGCCCTGCACATGAGGGTGTTCGAGAACAAAGGCCCCGCGCTATTGTTCGAAAGAGTGAAAGGCTGCGATTTCACCGCGGTGTCTAACCTGTTCGGTGATCCCGAAAGAAGCCGTTTCCTTTTTAGGAATACCTGGGAGGACATGCGTAAGCTCATAAGGCTCAAGTACAATCCAACAGAGTTGTTCAAACACCCTGGCCTTGCCTTCAGGGCGCGTATGTCGTTCCCTAAAAAGACCTCGGTAAACCCGGTACTATATAAGGAAACAAGCATCGACCGTTTGCCACAGATACAATGCTGGAAAGAAGATGGCGGCGCGTTCATAACCCTTCCACAAGTGTATACTGAAGATGTTGATTCCCCCGGAGTGAAGGCTTCGAACCTCGGTATGTACCGCATACAGCTGAGCGGAAATGAATATGTACCCGGCAAAGAAGCGGGACTCCATTACCAGATCCACCGTGGCATAGGTGTACACCAGTCAAAAGCAAATGCTTTGGGCAAGCCACTGCGTGTAAGCATATTTATTGGCGGGCCGCCGGCGCATACTCTTGCGGCTGTTATGCCGCTGCCCGAAGGGATGAGCGAACTGAACTTCGCAGGCGCTATAGGAGGAAGACGTTTCCGCTATTCGTACCAGGATGGTTATTGCATTTCATCGGATGCTGATTTTGTGATCACAGGGGAAGTTGTTCCGGAAATGACAAAGCCCGAAGGCCCTTTCGGCGATCACCTGGGTTATTACAGTTTAAAACACGAGTTCCCGGTGATGCGCGTTCATAAGGTATGGCACAGGAAAAATGCCATCTGGCCATTTACCGTGGTAGGAAGGCCGCCGCAGGAAGACACCGCTTTCGGCAAACTCATTCATGAGCTTACGGGCGATATACTTTCGTTAGAGATCCCCGGCCTGAGAGAAGTACATGCAGTAGATGCGGCAGGTGTTCATCCCCTGCTGCTGGCCATTGGAAGCGAACGTTATACCCCTTACCTGAAAGAACGCAGGCCCCAGGAGATACTTACCATCGCCAATCATATTTTAGGCTCCGGACAAATGAGCCTGGCAAAGTTCCTGTTCATCGCAGCGGGTGAAGACGATCGTAAGCTCTCGGCCCATGACATACCATCTTTCTTCAGGCATATGCTCGAACGTGTGGACTGGAGCAAGGACCTGCACTTCCATACCAATACCACTATTGATACCCTTGATTACAGCGGCACCGGCCTCAACAGCGGCAGCAAAGTAGTGATAGCCGCAGCGGGAGAAAAGAAAAGGGAGCTGGGAACGGTTGTTCCTGAAATGAACTTGCCAGAAGGTTTTTCCTCACCTCAACCAGCACTACCCGGAATTCTTGTGATCCAATCACCGCCTTACTCCAGAGCAGAACAAGCCTCTATTCAGATCAACAATCTAAAATCAACAATCAACAATCTCGCTTCGTTCCCTCTCATCATTTTAGCCGACGACTCTTCTTTCGTCACACAAACACTTAACAACTTCCTTTGGACCACCTTCACCAAAAGCAATCCCTCTCATGATATTCATGGCGTTAACGAGCTCATGGAGAACAAGCATTGGGGCTGTCGTGGCCCGCTGATCATCGACGCGCGAAGCAAACCTCATCATGCTCCCGCCTTACTGAAAGACCCCGAAGTGGAAAAGAAGGTGGATGCCCTTGGCGCGAAAGGAGGCTCCCTTCACGGGATCATCTAAAAAAGAAAAGCCTCCTTGCGGGAGGCCTTCTCTCTGTAAGAATATCCTGTTTAATATTGTGAGAACCCTTTGTAGAGGTATCCTGCCGCGTTGGTATAACGGAGACAAAGCTCAAAGCCACCCCTGCCGGTGCTTGCCGCACGCAGGTCGGAAGTGTTGAGGTCATAGCTCATACCCACTGAGTAATTGCCGATGTGCAGCATCGAAGAAAGAATGAAGGCATCCTTCGCGCGGTAATGTCCGCCAATAGAAAGGTGAGCGCTTTTCACAAAGCCTGTATACTTAGAGTCTTCCCTGATGGCGTAACGGATCATACCACCCACGTTGATCTCCTGTGCAGGCCCCTGGAGCAATACCATAAAGGTAGGCTCAAAGGCAAGCGGTGTTCCTTTTAGTCCGATGTGAGCGCCGCCATGTACCACGTATTTAAAGTTCAAACGGTCCTCTGTAGTGTTGTAGAACGACTGGCCTGGGCGTGTGAAGTGGAACATCGCGATACCGGCGTCCATCTTCAACTGGTCGTTAGCGGTGATATACATCTCGCCTTCGCCGTAGTGCCACAGAAGTCCTGCTGAAAAATCGGGGTACATCATCTTGGTAGTAGAGAACACTTCGTCAGAAGGAATAGAAGGGTCATAAGCGGTCCCGTTGTACTGGTTACCCCACTGGAACTTGTCGGTCTTAATGCTGCGCTGCTCGAGACCACCCTGCAATCCAAGCGCCATGGTGTTGTTTTCGTCAAGCTTCCTGCTGCTGGAAAGACTGAAGGCCACGGTAGTGGTTCCCAGCTGCGCATCGCCCGCCTTGTCGCTGAAAAGGTTGAGGCCCGCGCCAAGGAAACCGTTCTTCCACTTGCCCTTCATAAGGCGCATATCGAAAGAGGCTCCGTAGGTCCTGTAAGGAGAAGCCACCGCTTTCCACTGGTCCTTGTAATTGATGATCCCCTGGATATCGTTGGAAGCACCTGCCATAGCAGGGTTCAGCGTAAGAGGAGAGTTATAGAACTGTGAAAAATGGATGTCCTGTCCTGACACGGTATGCAGTGCCAGCATGGCGGGAACTGCAAGAAGTATTCTGAATGATCTTTTCATGTTGCTTGCTTTGAATATTATTATTTAGGTGTGCGCAGGAGCGTAACGTTTCCTTTCTTTGATACTTGTTCGTCACGTATGAGCACGGCCTCGAGATACCATACAAATACAGCTGTGTTCATTTCCTGTCCCTTATAGGTACCATCCCAACCTTTGGTCACATCGTTGGTCTCGAACACCTTGTTGCCCCAGCGGTCGTAAACACTGAAGGTCATCTCCTTGATACACTGGCTGAGCACGTACAGTACGTCGTTCTTCAGGTCACCATCGGGTGAGAACACGTTCGGAACGAACACATCGGTACAAGGCAGTTCAACATAAACAGTTACCGAGTCGTAAGCTACGGCACAACCGTTAAGGTCCATCACCTTGAGGATATAGGTAGTGGTTACCGTGGGAGAAGCTGTGGGATTCTGACAATTGGTACAGCTCAATCCAGTGGACGGTGTCCAGGAATAGATACCGCCGCCGGTACCTAACAGGATGGTACTGTTACCCTGCAGGATGGTTACATCGATACCCGCATAAGCTGTAGGCAGGGGATAAACGATCACTTGTACAGTGGTAGTGCTGGTACAACCTGCGGTGCTGGTACCTGTAATTGTATACGTAGTTGTTGAAGGCGGTATAGCGGTAACTACAGGTCCTATAGTTGTATTAAGACCCGTTGCCGGTGACCACGAATACGTGTTGGCTCCCGAAGCGGTGAGTACCGTTGAGTCGCCAAGACATATTGCTTTATTACCCGCAACCGGCATGATCGGCGCCGGGTTCACGGTAACCACCACTGTATCTTTCTGCTTACAACCACCGGGTCCGGTAGTGGTAACGATATAGGTGGTGGTAGTGGTGGGCGTTACACTGATGCTGTTGGAGGTGAGTCCGCCAGGGCTCCAGGAATAAGAGTAACCGGTGCCGGTGGTGGTGCTCAGGTTGAGGGTCGTGCCCTGACAAATAGTAGAGTCTTTGCCCGCATTAACCAGGGGCTTGTCGTAAACGATCACCGCTTTCTGGATGCTCTTCGATCCGCATTCGTTGATGGCGGTAACTTTCACGAAGAAGGTACCTACGCTATCGAAACGGAACTTGGCAGTGCTGTTGGTAGTATCTACCAGCACACCCACCACTGAAGACCAGGTATAATATGTATTATTATAGAACTGGGTACTCCAGGTATTGGTATCGCCTTTACAAACCGTAAGCGGTCCAGTTATCTGGATCACAGGCGGTCCTTTCACTACCACAGTTATCGGTGCCGAAGTCGGCCCTTTACAGCCGAAGTTGGTTTCATACACCGTAAATGTGAGACTGCCGCCGCCGCCGAAGTTGACCAATAGCGGGTTATACCCCCATACAAATGGCTGTCCGTTATTGATGCCGTTACAGGTCCAGGTATATTGCGACTGCGGGTTGTACGGTGTAATGAGGAAGCTTCCTATCTCGCCAATACAGAACGCGGTATCATTAGGCGTTATCACCGGCGGGTTCGCTTTTGGCGCCCCGATGGTAAGTCGTATGATGGTACCTTTCGAATTGGTAGTTGGTGAACAATTGGTAGCGATCACACGGATATAGAACATGCCAGGCTTGAGGCCATAAGCACCAAGGCTGTCGGCACAGGGGATGTGGAGCTTCATGAGGCAGTTAGTGGTGTCGGTCACTTTGCCGATCACACCTGTATTGATGATCGCCAGTGTTTTGGAATCGAGCACCTGCATCTGGAACTGATTGCCGGGGAAATACTTCACCGCGTTATTATTGTACATGTTGATCTTGATGGGAATGATCGTATCCCATCCTTGTCCCTGCTTCCAGCAATCGGTCACACAAACGTGCAAGTCCTTCTGGTTGTTGGTGGTCATGTCGCAATGCTTGATACAGAAGGGTCCCCAGAGGGTACCGATCGCCACCGGGTTGGTGGACACCACGCGGATGTAATAGTTGCAGCCCGCAGGAGTATTGTTGGGGATCAGGCCGGAAACGTTTCCGGGCAGTGAGCCCTGGTTGGGATCGTAGGTCTTAGAGTCGGGCGAAGTACCCAGAATGGTAGGGTTCGAGCCGAAGTTTCCCGCAGAGTCAGAGAGCTGAGCGATATAGTTGTTGTTGGCAGCGAACACACCTTTCGAATAGAAGGGCACGTCGATAACACTACCCGCACAAACGGTATCGGGATCTTTAAGCACAGCTGCCTGAAGCGTGGTAATGGTGTTCGGACACACCTGTACTATAAAGCACACGCTTGCCGTACCGGTTATTACCGGCGGCGGCGCCAGCCTGTTTATTCGCACCTTATAACAGTTACCTGCCGGCGTGTTGGAGGGTATCACCACCGCGATAGCGCCAGAAGTTTGAGGATAGTTGATGTTGAACACACCCAGGTTAACCGCTGAGCTGAAGCTACCTGATGAGTTGGAAAGTTCTACTTCATAGGTGCCGTCGCAAAGAGTATCGGAAAGGCTCCAGAAAATGAAAAGGTTAGCGCCCTGGCAAACAGGGTTAGGAGTTACGTTAGTAATGTTGATCGTTACGGGGTTGTTCGTTTGGTCATAGAAACCAACAATGTTCACGTCGTCAACAGAAAACGATTCGGATTTCACCGATCCGGTGCTGTTGATCCAGCGGAAACCTATGCGCAGGTCCTTACAATTGTCGAAAGCCGGGTCCATGATGGACTCGAACTTCCATTTGTACTTGTTGTTGTATTGCGATAAGCCCACTTTTGTCCAGGGGCCACCATTGCGGCTGTAATACACTTCGCCATAAGCGCCGGCATTGCCCTCGCAGAGATAGAAGAAAGAAACTTCTACCTGGCTCATGCTCATGGTACAAACGCCCTTATTGAGGAATGTAAAACGGTCAGAGGCCACTGTAGGATCGAAGGTGGCATTCAGCGGAGCTGAGTTCATGTCGCGGATGTGCAGGTACTGGCTATAGGGAGCGAAAGAGATGGTTCCGCTATAGGTGCTGTCCTGGCGCATAGTATTGGGATACCCGCTGCCACCGGTATATTGGTTATTTATTACCCATTGGTTGATGCCGGAATTACTGCCGACACCCGCACCGTTAAGGGTGAAACTTGCGCCGCCTGTCTGGAAGTTTTCGCTCAGCAGCAGTATGTTCTGCGCCGAAGCAGAGAAGGCGAAAAGAAAGAAAAGGGACAGTGCCGGAATAGGGGAGAATAGTTTTTTGATCATTGGGAAAAGGGCTTAAAAGCGGTTTTTGGAATTAAGGAAATAAAAATAGAGAAAAAAACAATATGCTCAACATTTGAATATCAAATATTATCGACCATTCGCGTGGATTGGTCGACGTTGTTGGATAGAGGCAAAAGAGGGGTGTCAGGTTGCATGAGGCCTTTAAAAAAGAGTAATTTCGCTTAAATGGCGACTTCCGTTAAAACTTATGATGAAACACAAGGCTACCTGAAGGCCGAGGCCTGGTGCGCCTACCAGGAGCGCTGCCAGCAGGAAGTGAGGGATAAACTATACGATTGGGGCCTGCACAAAGAGGCGGTGGAGAACATCATAGCGAAGCTCATAAGCGCGAATTTTATCAACGAAGAACGCTACGCGAAAGCCTTTGCCGGGGGAAAGTTCAGGATCAAAAAATGGGGGCGTGTGAAGATCAAAATAGAACTGAAAAAGAAGAGGCTCAGCGACTATTGCATCCGGAAAGGAATGGCGGAGATCACTGATATTGAGTACCTAAAAACCCTTAAGGCACTAGCCCAAAAGAAAGTTGGAAATAGGCAGTTGGCAGTAGGCAGTAAGCAAAAACTTGCCAGGTATTTAGTGGGTAAAGGTTATGAAACAGATATAGTTTGGGACCTGGTTCGTAAGCTCTGACTAACGTTCGTATTTCCAGTTACGGTGCTTTCCTTCTGTCATCCAGGCAACTGCCTGCTCCATCCGTTTGTTCCGTGTTTCCGCTGATTTGGCTTCAGTGATCCATTCCACATATTCGCGTTTGTGAGAGGGAGAGAAATTCTCGAATACCGCGTAGGCTTTCTTATGCTGCTTAAGCTCCTTTGTGAATGATGGAGGAATAACAAGCGGTTTCTTGGGCTTAACAATACGTTCCATCTTAACGTCATCGTCGTTAAGTTTCTTCGCTTGTTTCACAAAGTCAATAATGAATTTATCAGGAGGAAGATCTTTAAGGCTTGTCATGCGCCCGAGGTTTCCCATCGATTCGCCACCCTTGTTGAATATCTCGCCAAGATATCCCTTAGGGTCCTTGATGAGCTTGTACTTCCAGAAGCCGAACACCGCATGCTGCTTGAAGGAAGCGAAGCTGCAGAAAGGTCCTTTGTAATCGAAAGAAGGCATGCCCCACTTGATGGTTTCCGTCACCTCCGGGTTTCCTTTATGGATCAGCTCGCGGAGCTTCTTTAATATGGGCTGAGCAAAGGGCTGCGCCTTCGCTATGTAAGCGTCGATGCGTTTGTCTTTGGGCATTATTTCCTCAGTTCGAAGTTCTGACCTAAATATACTTTCCGAACCTGCTCATCGGCAGCGAGCTCCTCGGCGGTGCCTGCCTTTAAAATGCTTCCTTCAAAAAGAAGGTACGCCCTGTTGGTGATCGAGAGTGTTTCGTGCACGTTATGGTCAGTAATAAGGATGCCGATGTTCTTCTTCACCAGCTTTGCCACCACCGCCTGAATGTCTTCCACCGCAATGGGATCTACACCGGCAAATGGTTCGTCAAGTAAAATAAAATTGGGGTCCACCGCCAGGCAGCGGGCGATCTCCGTACGCCTCCTCTCCCCTCCCGAAAGCCTGTCGCCAATGCTTTTTCGTATGTGCTGCAGGCCAAACTCATCCAGCAGTGTTTCCAGCTTTTCCGCTTGCTCCGCCTTGTTGAGCTTCGTCATCTCCAGGATCGCTTTCAGGTTGTCTTCCACGCTCAGCTTACGGAACACCGATGCTTCCTGGGCCAGGTAGCCAATGCCGCGTTGCGCCCTCTTATACATCGGTTCATCGGTAATGTCAGCATCGTCGAGATAGATCCTTCCTGAGTTCGGCTTGATCATCCCAACGATCATATAAAAGGAAGTGGTCTTACCCGCGCCGTTCGGGCCCAGCAATCCCACGATCTCACCTTGTTTCACCTCAATAGAAACGTTCTTCGCCACCGTGCGGCTGCGGTATCGTTTTACGAGGTTATCGGTTCTAAGTATCATCCGTTAAAAGTTCACTTGTATGGAGCCCCTCAGGCCGTATTTCGAGATGTTAGGATTGTCGAGATAGCTGAGCCTCCATACAATATCGAAGCGAAAGATACGGAAGATGTTCTCTACACCGGCGCTGGCTTCCACATAAGGCCCGCGTGTAAGCGCGTTAAGAGAAGTTGGAAACACCATCGCCTGGCGGTTCTTGTCGCTCACTGTGCCGAACAGGGCCTTACCTGTAACTACCTCTCTCCACTTGAGCTTGCGCAGCAGGGGGATCTTGTTCAGGAAAAACCCATCGAAGTGATGGAAGGCCTGTACGGTAAAATAACGGTCGCTGGCGAACTCGTAATAGTTCATCATGTTATAGGCATAGGGATCGTAAACATAGGTCTCGTTGCCCCCATGCAGCTCCATGAGAGGGTAAGGCACCGTACCAAATATCTGGCCCCCTTCAATAATATAATCGGTATAGCCAAAAGGATTGATACGGAAGCGGTCTTCGATCTTCACTACCAGCTTCTGGTACTCATAATCGCCGGCGAAAATATCCTTGAGGCCCACACTGTAGTTCACTTGCAGGATCGGGAACTTGGTACCGAGGCTGGTACGCGAAAAGGTGCCGTCAACAAATTTCTCATCGTAGGCAAAGCGGGTAAACAATTTCAGCTCCGAGGTCTTGAGGTTATCTTTGAAAGCAAGGGTGTTCTCGGGAGTGAAGTAGGAGTATTTGAATTCGCCAAGCGGCGTCATGGTGCGGTTGATGAAGAACACCTTGTTCATGAATCCCTGGAACCACTCCCGCTCGTAACGGAAACTTATTTCCTGCACTTCGGTAAGGCTGCTCAGCGGGGTACGCCGGAACAACGAAGCCAGGATGTTGTCTTGTGTAAAGCCGTTCTGGCTCTGGCCTAATATCTCGTAGTCGTTCTTATAATGGATGAAGATCAGCTGCCGTGGATCTTTGGTGATGAACGACCGGAAGCCCAACTTGTACTTGAAGCGTTCATCTCGTGTTCCGTAAGCCATGTAGCCACTCAGCTCGTACCACTTGCTGAACGAATCGCTGGTACGGCCGCCAAACCTGAGCCTCGCGCCTTCAATGGTATTATAACTTAAGGTATTGTAGTAGGGCCCGAACTCAAAATTGCCGAACATCTTGTAGCCGGTGGTGAACATCATTATGTAATCGAGCCCTGTCTTGTAAATGGGCAGCGACTGTATAGTATCCACCATCTTATAGATATCCCTTTCGTTCTTGTTAAGGGAATCGTGGCGCACCGTTTTCCAAAATTCTTCTGTCTTCTTCGTAGCATCTTTTTCCACCACCAGGTTGTCGGCCCTTGAATAGAACTCATCGGGCTGAGGTTGGTTGATCACAAAATCTTCGTAGCTGGTGGTCTTCCTTCCATAAAATCCCATCTTCTTCTCGCGCAACGCAAAATCGATCACAAGCTTGTCCTTGCTCAGCATCCAGGCACTGTCGAGGTTCCTGTACTCCTGCACCACATTGAGCGTGTTAATGAAATTGATGTTGGCATCATCGGCAATCGACATCTCAATACGCTTCACCGCCCAGGCAGTATCGGCGATCCACATATTGCCCTGGAAAGTGAGTGATTGTTTGTGCTTGGGCTTGAACTGTATCTGATAACACTTGTTATTGTCGATATAAGTGCTGTCGATCAGATAATAGCGGTAATACAGCAGTCCGTTATCAGAGATCGGGCTGGTGAAGTTCTTGCTGAACACCAGCACGGTGTTATCATAGATGTCAACGTTCTGGTACATATCGCCGGTGAACTGCGCCACGCTGGCATCTTCGAGCCCGGCTACCTTACTGGCCTTGATGATCTCTTTTTTATAACGGGGATTACGCTTGTAGTAATAGTTAGAAAGCGACTCGGTCATGAACAGCGGCAAGTAGGGTTTCTGCTTCACATCGGTGCTGTCGATATTATCGAAGATGAACTTCACCGGCCGCAGCAGCTTTTGTTTCTTGAACTCTTCAGGAATATTATTGAGATCGAACTCTATCTTATTGTATACCTCGTATTCATAAGAGGCAAGGCGGTTCTTGTCGTTCTTGTTCTTGTTGGCGATCACGTTCCGTAAGATGCGGTGCGCGGGGTTCTCGCCAGGCTTTACTTCAATGGTGGTGAGGCTAAAGGCCTTTCGTTCCAGTTCCAGGTTAAGGGTTTGTGTCACCCCCCGCCTGATGTGCTTCGCCAAACGGTTGTAGCCAACATAGGAAACAATAATTGAGTCAGCAGGATCGGAAGTAGAAAGTGTGTAGTTACCGTCGAAGTCGCTGGTAGTTCCTGTTTTAGTACCCTTCAACAAAATATTCACGAATGGAAGCGGCTCCTTGGTAGAAGCATCGTATATCCGTCCCGAAACTTTCGTTTGGGCGGATAACAGTGATGGCGCCAGTAAGATGGCAACTAAAGCAGTGGTTCTGCCCCGCATCGTTCCGTTCTCAGGCCTTGGCTTTTTCGATCGAAGCGATCTTCTTGCGAATTCCTTCGGTGGTGATGGAACCCGGGCGCTCGATGGGATGGCCAAGGGCACGGTCCCAGATGAGCGAAGCGAGCACACCCAGTGAGCGCGACACGCCGAAGAGCACCGTATAGAAATCGAATTCGGTGATGCCGAAATGCATGAGCAGCGCACCCGAATGCGCGTCAACGTTCGGCCAGGGGTTCTTGATCTTGCCTGTTCCTTCCAGTATAGGAGGCGCCACTTCATACACCATCTGAACGATCTCGCAGAGATCATCCTTCCCATTGGGAATAATATAACGGCTGTAGAAATCCTGCTGCGCCTCAAAGCGGGGGTCTGTCTTGCGCAGCACGGCATGGCCGTAACCGGGCACTACCCTACCCTCTTCGAGGGTCTTCTTGATATAATCAGCGATCTGCTCCTTGGTAGGAAGTCCGCCTCCCAATTGTTTGCGCATTTCCAGGATCCAGATGATCACTTCCTGGTTGGCCAGCCCGTGCAGGGGGCCTGCCAGGCCGTTCATGCCCGAAGCAAACGCAAGATAAGGATCGCTCAACGCTGATCCCACCAGGTGAGTGGTGTGCGCCGAAACGTTGCCGCCTTCATGGTCGGCATGGATGGTCATATACATGCGCATGAGGCGCTTTACGTCAAACTCCTCGTAGCCCATCATGTGTGCCAGGTTAGCGGCCCAGTCGAGCTTGGGATCGGGTTCAATGTGTTCGTTGTTCTTGTATTTCTTGCGATAGATATAAGCTGCCACGCGGGGTAAACGGGCAATGAGGTTCATGGAATCTTCGTAAGCATAATCCCAATAATCTTTTTTGCTGATGCCCTTGCGGTAAGCGGAAGCGAACACCGACTCGGTTTGCATGGCCATTACAGCGATGCTGAACAGTGTCATGGGGTGAGTGGAAGAAGGAAGTTTATCAAGCGTATCGAACACGTGCTTGGGAACGATGGCCCTGCGTGCCCAGTTATTGCCGAGGTCGAGCACCTCTGCTTGTGTGGGAAGCTCACCCGTAAGCATAAGATAGAAAATGCCTTCAGGAAGCGGCTCGGTACCCTTAGGCGCTTTGGGAAGTTTTTCCCTGAGCTCGGGTATGGAATAACCGCGGAAGCGTATTCCTTCCTCGGGGTCCAGTTTAGATGTTTCAGTAATGAGGCCTGTAATGCCCTTCATGCCCTGGTATACCTGGGCAATAGTGTATTCTCCCAACTTCTTGTCGCCATGTTCTTTGATCATCGCCTTTACCTCGGCGGCCATGGGTTTTGCTTTCGCTAAGAATTTTTCCTTTAGACTATCCATAAACTTGATTTTATAATGAGAAAAGAAACCTGTTAAAAGTAAAGAGCTATTTGCTTATTTCCAAGCGTTAACCGAAATATATTATAGCCGATGAGGCAGCTCAGGATCCCCTGAGGAACCAGGCTATTTAATATACTTAAAGTCCCTGCCCGGGTAGCGGGCTGCCTGGCCCAGCAATTCCTCGATCCTGAGCAATTGGTTGTATTTAGCAACCCTGTCGGACCTCGAGGCCGAACCGGTCTTGATCTGGCCGCAGCTAAGGGCCACTGCCAGGTCGGCAATGGTGGTATCCTCTGTCTCGCCCGAACGGTGGCTCATTACGGTGGTATAGGAGTTGGTTTGTGCCAGCTGAACCGCATTGATCGTCTCTGTAAGTGTTCCTATCTGGTTCACTTTTACAAGGATGGAGTTGGCCACCTTTTTATCGATGCCCTCTTGCAGTCGGGTCACATTGGTAACGAACAGATCGTCGCCCACCAGCTGCACTTTAGTGCCCAGCTTGTTGGTAACGGCCTTCCAGCCTTCCCAGTCATCTTCGGCAAGACCGTCCTCAATAGAAAGGATAGGGTATTTCTTGCACCAGTTGGCCCAGTAGTCGGCCATTTCAGCTGACTTCAATTTTTCTCCTGATGATTTTTTGAAATGATACACTTTGGCCTTCGCGTCGTAGAACTCCGAAGAGGCCGCATCCATGGCGATATAAACGTCCTTGCCGGGCTTGTACTTGGCTTTTTCGATGGCCTCCAAAACCGTTTCAATAGCTTCCTCGTTCGACTTCACTTCGGGAGCAAAGCCTCCTTCATCGCCCACGTTGGTGGAATAGCCTTTGTCTTTCAGTACTTTCTTAAGCGTGTGAAATATCTCGGTGCCCATCCTCAAGCCCTCGCTGAAGCTCTCAGCACCTACAGGCATGATCATGAACTCCTGAAAATCGATCTTGTTGTCGGCATGCGAACCTCCGTTGAGAATATTCATCATCGGAATCGGTAATGTACAAGCATTCACGCCTCCTACATAACGGAACAGGGGAAGACGAGCTTCTTCAGCAGCAGCTTTCGCTACGGCAAGTGATACGCCTAAGATAGCGTTGGCCCCCAGCGTACTTTTGTTGTCTGTATTGTCGAGCGCGATCATGCGCTTGTCCACCAAACCCTGGTCGAAAACGTACACGCCTTTAAGCTCCTCAGCGATCACCGTGTTCACGTTGTTCACCGCCTTCTGAACGCTCTTCCCCATGTAATGCCCTTTGTCGCCATCGCGCAATTCCACTGCTTCGTGCGAACCGGTAGAAGCACCCGAAGGAACGGCGGCGCGGCCAAGCACACCACTGTCGGTGATAACATCCACCTCAACGGTGGGATTGCCTCTTGAATCGAGGATCTGGCGGGCCTGTACACTGGCGATAAATGACATGGGTTATGAGTTTTCTGTTGTTCAAAAGTAGAAATAAAATGAACAGACAGGGTATAGAATTTGGCGTACTTTGGTTCCATCGTGTCCCTCGCCTACGCTCGGGATGACAAATTGAAATGATTACCATTGTACACTTCGGAAGTTCCAAAACACCAAAGATCGCTGAGCTGGTATCTTCACTCGGCTATGAGAACTCCACAGTGGACTGGGACAAGGCCCTTCCCGCGGACTTTAAGAACATCAATGCCATCATCCTGAGCGGCTCTCCCTTAATGCTTACGGAGATCGACCATCAGCCCTTTCATGATAAGTTCGGCTTCCTTAAAGAGAGCAGCCTGCCGGTGCTGGGCATTTGCTTCGGCCACCAGGTATTGGGGGTTTTGCACGGCGCCAAGATCTACCGCGGCGACCATATCCTTAAAGACGAAGAGATAGAGCTGCTGCAGGAGGATCCGCTTTTCGAAGACCTTGGCTCCGTTACCGTGATGGCGCAAAGCCATACCGAGGGCATAACGCTTCCCGATGATTTTATTCATCTCGCCTCCTCCTCCACTTACGCGGTGCAGGCCATGAAACATCCTTCGAAATTAATTTACGGTGTGCAGTTCCACCCGGAGGTAAGCAATGAGAACGGCAAGATCTTGTTGGAGAACTTTTGCCAGATGAGCTAAGCATGGTACTGAACTACATTTGGGTCTTCTTCTTTCTCATCGCCTTTGTAGTGGCGCTCATCCGCTTCTTCGCCCTTGGCGACCAGGAAGTGTTCCCTAACATCGTTAACAGCACCTTCAGTTCTGCCAGGGTAGGCTTTGAGGTTTCCTTAGGACTTACCGGCGCGCTTACTTTATGGATGGGCTTGATGAAGATCGGCGAAAAGGCAGGCGCCATCAATTTCCTTTCGAAGATCATCGGCCCATTTTTCAGCAGACTGTTCCCGGGCATACCCAAAAACCATCCCGCGCTCGGACAGATCCTTCTTAACTTTTCTGCCAACATGCTGGGCCTCGGAAATGCGGCCACGCCTCTTGGCTTAAAGGCCATGCAAAGCATGCAGGACCTGAACGAAGAAAAAGAGCAGGCCTCCAACGCCCAGATCATGTTCCTGGTGCTGAACACCGCCGGCCTTACACTTATTCCTGTCAGCATT
Source organism: Bacteroidia bacterium (assembly GCA_025451785.1). Classification (GTDB taxonomy): domain Bacteria; phylum Bacteroidota; class Bacteroidia; order JANWJV01; family JANWJV01; genus JANWJV01. The sequence continues at coordinate 23,975 of JANWJV010000080.1, forward strand.
ATGGCGATAAGGGCGCAGCAAAAGGCGGCCGACCCTACTGATATTTTCGTACCAGTATTGATCACGACTTATTGCGCCACCATGTTCGGCCTTTTGTTCGTGGCCATAAGGCAAAAGATAAACCTGTTCGACAAAGTGCTTTTCTCCTGGCTGCTGGGGCTTACCGCGTTCATGGCCGCCATCATCTGGTACTTCTCTTCCCTGCCTCCTGAAGAAAAGAGCAGGGTATCGAACGCGGCAGGCAACATCATCCTCTTCTCCATCATCAGCGCCTTCATCCTCGCCGGATTACTGAAGAAGATCAATGTTTATGAAGCATTTATTGAAGGCGCAAAAGAAGGCTTCAACACGGTGATCCGCATTATTCCGTACCTGGTGGGAATGCTGGTGGGCATTGCCGTTTTCCGTGCCTGCGGTGCTATGGAATACCTTATACAGGGTATCACCTGGTGCGTGGTTACGATGGGCTTCAACGCCGACTTCACTCCTTCACTTCCCATTGCGTTTATGAAACCACTAAGCGGAAGCGGAACACAAGGGCTCACCGTGGAGCTCATTACACAGTATGGTGCCGATTCATTTGTAGGCCGCCTCTCTTCTATTATGTATGCATCAGCCGACACTACCTTTTATATCGTTGCGCTTTACTTCGGCTCGGTAGGAATACGCAGAACGCGTTATGCGATCACGGCAGGACTAATGGCCGACCTGGGCGGCATTATCGCCGCCATTGCTGTGGCATACCTCTTCTTTCACTAGGGTTTCTTCGTCTTGCGCATGTACAAGACAGTCCCGGCCTTGGGCTCTTCGCCGGGTTTCATGAGGTTCTTACGGTAGAGGAACTTCATCTTAATGCCGTGCAGTTGTGAAATAGAACGCATGGTCTCACCCGCCTGCACGGTGTGGGTCTTCTCTTTTGCCTTTCTCTTCTTGGGTTGCAGGTAAAGTTTTTGGCCCGCTACAAGTTTTTCATTCTTTCCAAGATCGTTGTACTTATATAACTGCCAGAGCTCGATCTTGCAATCGTTAGATACTTTGAAGAAAGAGTCGCCGTCCTTTACAATAATGTACTTGATACGATTGAACTCCAGTATCTTCCGGGGCGTACGCGAGATGGTGGCGTTTTCTGTGTTCGGTTTTATACCGATGTTAGGCATCTCCTCCACCTTATCGAAACGGCTGAGGTCATGTGTCTCGATAAGATCGATGAGGCGTTCCGCGTAATGGGGGTCGGTAGCATAGCCGGCTTCCTTCAGGCCCTTTGCCCAACCCTTATAATCGGTGAGCTTCAGCTCAAACAAAAAAGCATAGCGGCTGCGGTTCTTCAGGAAAAGAGAATGGTCGTTATAGGAGTCGAGCACCGAAGGGTATTTGCGAAAGCATTCGTTCCGCTCGTCATCATCCATTGTATAAGTAAGACCTGTCCAGTCCTTGTGACACTTTACACCAAAGTGATTGTTGGCATACACCGCCAGGGCGCTGTTGCCGTTACCTGTCTCTAGCATTCCCTGCGCGAGCACGATGCTGGCAGGTACCCGGTACATCAGCATTTCCCGCACCGCGTCGTCCTTGTATTTCTCCACGTATTCCTTGCCGCTCATCTTGTATTCGGCAGGCTGCGAAAAGGCAGCCGGCGCAAAACCAATAAGGAACAAGGAAATACCAAAACAGATTTGACGGTTCATCTCGAATGCAAATTTAACTCATACTCCTCCTATCAAACACCCTCTAAAAATGAATTTTCAACACTTCCGTGTTAACTGGGGCGGAAGCCCCCGGTATGAACTGCAAGCACGGTACGGCCTTTAAAAACGCCTTTTTTAAGCAAATCGTATACACCGTACATCAGCTTGCCTGTGTATACGTGGTCAAGGGGGATCGCGTTCTGTTTTTCGAAAGTCGAAATGAAGGTTTCCAGTTCTTTTGTGCTCTTTGCATAGCCGCCAAAATGGTACTCGGTTTCGAGGCGCCACTTCCCTTTTGTTAGTGTGTTACCAAGAAGTTCATTGATATCATCCCTAAGGAAAGAGCCATCCTTTAAAACAGGAAAGCCAACAGCTTGCTGTTCTGGTTCTAATGAACTGATGATCCCGGCGATGGTCCCTCCGGTCCCTACCGCGCAGCACACATCATCAAAAGGAATGTTGACCAGTGATAGTATTTCCGAACAACCTTTCACCGCAAGCGCATTGCTGCCGCCTTCGGGCAACAAATAAAACTCACCAAGCCTGACCCTTAACTCCTTGATAAAGCCCTCTTCATTTCTCCTCTTGTATTCTTCACGTGAAATATAATGAAGCGCCATTCCTGATGACAAAGCGTTGGTGAGAACCGGGTTAAGTTCAGCCGGTTCCTCTCCTCGCACAATGCCGATGGTTTTGAAACCATATTTCTTTCCGGCGGCAGCCGCAGCCGCCAGGTGATTGGAATAAGCGCCACCAAAAGTGAGAAGGGTACCGGCAGCCAAAGCAGGCTCGATATTGTATTTCAGTTTGAACCATTTATTACCGGGGATATCTTTGTCATAAAGATCGAGCCGCAGCGCCAGAAACTTGTTGCAAAAGCCCAGGATCGCGGGATCATTGATCTCCTGCAACAAACTCTCCGCTTTTATTTTTTCAGGTAACATTCTGCAAAAAACGTAATTTTATGCTTTCCTCACAACCCAATGACCGATTCCCCTGATCGCCCCCAGCTCGACCCCGAAGATTTTTACAAGACCGAAGAAGGATATATTGTATTCACTGAAAAATATCATCTCAAGCGCGGCTATTGCTGCCAGGGCGGATGCAGGCATTGTCCGTATGGCTTTAACCCGAACACCGGCACCTTCGACCAGAAGAAAAAAGCTTCGGCCCTGGAAAAACTAAAAAACCTTTTTGGAAAGAAATGAATACCGCTGAATTCCGCAGGCTCATAAAACAGGGGATCCCTTCAAAGCTTCCTGCCATTAAGGCTTACGATCCTTCTCTTAACCATGCGCCTAAGAGGAAAGATATTCTTTCGGCCGATGAGAAAAAGCTGGCCGTAAAGAACGCGCTGCGTTATTTCCCTGCGAAGTTCCACACTGTGCTGGCAAAGGAGTTCGCGGCAGAGCTAAAGGAGTACGGACGGATCTACATGTACCGTTTCCGTCCTGACTATACCATTTACGCCAGGCCGATAAAAGAATATCCCTTCAAGAGCAAACAGGCAGGCGCCATTATGCATATGTTGAGCAACAACCTCGACTATGCCGTGGCGCAGCATCCCCACGAACTGATCACCTACGGCGGCAACGGAGCGGTGTTCCAGAACTGGGCACAGTACCTGCTTACCATGCAATACCTTTCGGAGATGACGGACGAGCAAACGCTCGTGATGTATTCCGGGCACCCTCTTGGTCTTTTCCCTTCTCATAAAGACGCTCCCCGCGCCGTGATCACTAACGGCATGATGATCCCTAACTATTCGAAGCAGGACGATTGGGAAAAGTTCAACGCGCTGGGCGTGACGCAATACGGACAAATGACCGCCGGATCTTTTATGTATATCGGTCCGCAGGGAATCGTTCACGGCACTACCATTACAATACTCAACGCCGGCAGGATGCTGGGCGGCGACGGAAGTATGGCGGGAAAGGTTTTTGTTTCTTCGGGTCTTGGCGGCATGAGCGGCGCTCAGCCCAAAGCGGCGGTGATCGCAGGAGCCATTGCCGTGATCGCGGAGGTAAATCCCAAAGCCATTCATACGCGCCACTCACAAGGTTGGGTGGACGAAGTATATCATGACCTCGGGCAACTTGCCGGTCGCATTGAACGCGCCAGGAATAAAAAGGAAGCAGTGTCACTCGCCTACCAGGGTAACATCGTTGAGCTTTGGGAATACTTTGCTGAGAAGAATATTAAAGTAGAGCTGGGCTCCGACCAAACTTCATTGCACAATCCCTGGGCCGGCGGTTATTATCCCGCTGGTGTTTCTTTTGAAGCAGCAAAGAAGATGATGGTGGATTCGCCCTCGAGCTTCAGGCAGGAAGTGCAAAACTCTTTGATAAGGCAAGTAGCGGCGATCAATAAGCTCACAGCGCAAGGAATGTATTTCTTCGATTACGGCAATGCCTTTTTGCTGGAAGCAGGCAGGGCCGGCGCCGCTGTTTTCGGGGAGAAGAAAGGTGAGTTCAAATATCCTTCTTACGTACAGGACATCATGGGGCCCATGTGTTTCGATTATGGTTTCGGGCCTTTCCGATGGGTGTGCACTTCGGCCGACCCCAAAGACCTGGAGACGACCGACAAACTTGCCGTAAGTGTATTAGAAAAAATATATAAGAAAGCACCCCGCCAGATCAAGAAGCAATTGAGCGATAATATCCGCTGGATAAAAGAGGCACAGAAGAATAAAATGGTGGTTGGCTCACAGGCTCGTATCCTTTATGCCGACGCTGAAGGCAGGATGAAGATCGCGGAAGCCTTCAACGAAGCCATTCGCCGCAAGAAGATATCAGCACCTGTTGTTCTTGGCCGCGATCATCACGATGTTTCCGGCACCGACTCTCCTTTCAGGGAAACCGCCAATATTTACGACGGTTCACAGTTCACCGCCGACATGGCCGTGCAAAATTTTGCCGGCGACGCTTTCCGCGGCGCCACCTGGATCTCACTGCACAACGGCGGTGGCGTAGGCTGGGGCGAAGTGATGAACGGAGGCTTCGGCATGGTGCTCGACGGCACTAAGGATGCTGACCGCCGCTTGAAGAGCATGCTTTTCTGGGACGTGAACAACGGCATTGCCCGACGCAGCTGGGCACGCAACAAAGAAGCGCTGTTTGCCATTGAAAGGGAAATGAAGCGCAGCAAGGGATTGAAGGTGACGATCCCCACCATTGCCGACGATAAGAATTTAGAGGGATTGTTCTAGCGGATCACCGCTCCGGCTTTCTCTTTGTAGGCCTTCATCAACTTCTCCATCACCTGGTCGATCTGCTTATCGGTAAGCGTGGCCTTCTCATCCTGGAGAATAAAGCCAAGCGCATACGACTTCTTCCCTTTCTCGATCTTCTCCCCTTCGTACACATCGAACACAAAAACATTGCGCAATAAGTTCTTCTCGCTCTGGAAAGCGATCTTCTCCAGCTCTTCGTAGCTCATGGCACTGTCGATAAGCAAGGCCAGGTCGCGGCGCACTTCAGGGAATTTAGGGATCTCTTTGCTTACCAGCGTATTCTTCTTCAGCAGCTCCAGCACCTTATCCCAGTTAAAGTCGGCGTAGAAAACTTCGCCTTTGATATCGAA
>JANWJV010000081.1 GCA_025451785.1 Bacteroidia bacterium
ATATAATCGTTACCGGCGAGGTCGGGTTGTACACCGGGGTTCTCTTTGTAGATCTGTTTTTCACGCTCGAGCAATTGTAATCCCATATAGGCACCGCCAAGGTCGCCGGAAACGCAGAGGAGATTTGTTTCTTTCGCGCCGTTACGGTAAACAAGTTCTTCGGCCGAAGCTTCGCCCAAAGCGGTAATGCTGATGATGAGGCCCGAGGTGGAGGAAGTAGTGTCGCCGCCCACAAGGTCCACTTTATATTTTTCGCAGGCCATAAGGATCCCTGTATAAAGATCATCCACCGCTTCCAGTGAAAAACGGTTGGAGAGCGCCAGTGAAACAGTGATCTGCCTGGCGGTGGCGTTCATGGCGCAGATGTCGGAAACGTTTGTGGCCACCGCCTTGTAGCCAAGGTGCCTGAGCGGAACATAGGCCAGGTCGAAATGCACGCCTTCCACCAGCATATCGGTGCTCACCACTATTTGTTTGCCTTTGTAATCGATCACCGCGGCGTCGTCGCCGATGCCTTTCAATGAACTTTCGTTCTTGAGCTGCACGGCTTCCATGATGTGCTTGATGAGGCCGAATTCGCCGATCTCGCTTAGCTCGGTGCGGGAGGACTTGTTCTCTAACATGGGCTAAATTTAAGTAAAAGCTATTATCTTCGAATCCCGTGAGCAAGAAACAAAAAAAGCATAGCCCGCAGCCCAAGCAAGTGAAGGTGGAAGCCAAGAGCCGCCTACAGCGCCTGGAAGCTTTTTTCGAGCGCAGGCTGAACCTGGTTGCCTATATCCTCATGGGTGTTTCGGTGCTGGTGTCGCTGCTGCTTTTCGATGTGAAGATCTCCGTTGGCGGCGATGATTCCGCGTACATCGAACGAGCCTGGATGTTCCTCGACGAAGGACGATATCCATTTTACCAGGGTCCAGCCTACCCGCTCTTCCTGAGCCTCATTGTAAAGCTTTTCGGCGTGAAGGTGGTGCTCATGAAATTTTTCTCGCTTATCTTCTATAACCTGCACGTTTGGTTCATATTCCTGGCTTTCAGGAAACGCATTCCCGCTGTACTTTGCTTCGCGCTGCTCTTCTTCCTCGCTATCAACAGCTATATGCAGTATTACTCGAGCCAAACCTATACCGAAGGGTATTTTCTTTTCCTGCAGAGCATCGCTATTTGGCTGGTGATGAAAGTGATCGACATCATGAACGACCCGATCGGCGGTTGGGTGGAAGGATTTAAAAAACACTACGGACTTTTCATTGCGACAGGACTATTGTTCTTTGTGCTCACACAAGCAAAAAGTATCGCCATCATTTGTATAGTGCCGGTGCTTTTGTTTTTCCTGCTGCACAAGAAATACAAACTCGCCACGTACATTTTTGTTCCCTTCCTGCTGTTCCGTACCTTCTACCAGTTCATCATCGGCGCCATGTACACCAGCACCGAGTCGGGGCAGTTCGAGCAGATCCTGCGCAAGGACCTTTACAAACCAGAGCTGGGGCACGAAGACTTTGCCGGGCTCGTGGAGCGCTTCCTCAACAACTTCAACACCTATCTCTCGCTGCATACCTGGCGCATTTTCCATTTCCACGCGCCCGAAACCGGAAGGATCATTCCGGCAGTAGCCTTCTTTACCTTCGTTGGTATATTGATCTTTACCATCATGTCGTTCCGCAGGAACAAATATGTGTTCTTCGCCAGCTTGTATGCAGTGGTCCTCTGCAGCGGAATCTTCGCGGGCATACAGGCAAACAATATGCAGGACCGCCTTATCATCATCGTCATTCCCTTTGTGTTCCTGTTGCTTCTCTATGGTCTTATGCGCATCGCCGAATTGTCGAGGACGGCAAGTCCGGTGTTCTTCATAATGGGAGGGATACTCCTGTTCCTTAGCCTTTATCAAACAGTGGTTAAGGCGCAGACGAATACCACTACCTTGAAGAAGAACCTGGATGGCGATCTGTATTACGGCTATACGCCCGACTGGGAGAATTTCCTGAAGATGAGCAAGTGGTGCGCCGACAGTCTTCCCGCGAATTCGTATGTAGCGTCGCGCAAAGCGAGCATGTCCTTCATTGAATCAGGAGGCAAGAAATTTCATGGCGTGTACACGGTGTTCACCGCGAACCCCGATTCGGTGCTGATGCATTTCAAAGAGAACAAGGTAACGCACATCATCATCGCCAGCCTGCGCCGGAATCCCAAGAAGAACGATGGATACGTGATCAATACCTTCCAGCGATTGTTCTACCCGGTGGCGCAGAAGTATCCGCAGAAGTTAAGGAGAGTGAAGCTGATAGGAAATATGGAACCGGCAGAGTGTTTCGAAATACTTTATGACAAGTAGTCGATCGCTTTTTTGATCCCGTCTTTCAGCGGAATGGTATACTCAAACCCCATTGCTTTTTGTTTTGCTGTATCGCCGCCGCGGGCGAACACCCCTTCGGGTTTATCAGAAGTGCCTTTGATCTCAGGAGTGTAACCGCAAATACCGGAAGCGATCTTCGCGAACTCTTTGAAGCTGGTGAAAATGCCGGTGCTCAGGTTGATCGCGTCACCATTCTCGATCTTGTCCATTGTTTTAATAACGCCTTCCACGCAGTCGCTGATGTGGATGAAGTCGCGCATCTGGTCGCCGGTGCCCCATACGGTGAGCTCTTTCTTACCTTTGTTCTCGATAGCGCGTTTGCAAATACTTGGGAAGGGATAGGTCATATCCTGGTCTTCGCCGTAACCGGAGAAAGGCCGATAAGAAACCGACTTCAGCCCATCCTTTTCATAAGCGAGCCTCGCGAGGTATTCGCAGGTGAGCTTTGCCCAGCCATAGCTCATGTCGGGCATGCCGATGTCCTCGCCGAAGTCGATCATGTCTTCTTTGAGAAGGATATAGCCTTTTTGTTTCTGGTGCTTAATGGGATACGCGGCGCTGGAGCTGAAGCAAATGCTTTTCGCGGGGCGACAGCGTTTTGCCCATTGCCAGTATTCGGAGTCGATGCTAAGGTCGTCGGCCACAGCCAGCGGGTTGTTCTCGATCATCAGCCTTCCGCCAACCATGGCGGCAAGGTGGAAAGCATAATCAAAATCGGTATCGCCCACACGCTTGAAATACGCGCGGCAATCTTCTTTGTAAAATTTAAAGTTCTTGTAGCTGAAGGGATCGAAGAGCGGCCAGCCTTTCTTAGGATCGATGCCGCCGGTATGTTCCGCCACCAGGTCAACGCAATGCACTTCCCAGCCCATGTCGAGAAGGCGTTTGGTGAAATGCCTTCCCACAAAGCCGGCGCCGCCGGTGATGAGGACCTTTTTCATTTGAAATGTTTGCGGTAGAGATCGAAGGCGAGCTTCGAACGCTCAGGTAAATAATTGAGAATGGCTTCGGGATTAGCTGGCAGTTCGTTCACGATCTTCAGGTTGTTCTCGTAGCCAACGTACTCCTGTTTCATATCGCGCACCAGGTCATGCACATTGCGCGCCTGGAATACGGAAGCCTTACCATAAACAACTTTAAAGCCTTTTGCTTCCACGTAGTAAGAAGCCCAGATATCATCCATCCTTCCCACGTGCGGGAAGAGAAAATAATCTTTCAGTACGGTTCCTTTCAGGAAGGTGTTCTGTGAATTGAAAGGAGAAAGTTTATTGGAAGCGATCGGAAAATACTTTTCGTCGAACTTGCAGTCGGGCGCATGTTCCATACGGCAAACGGCGTCAATGTCGGGATCGCCATTCCAGAAATCAGCCTGTACGTCAGGATTTATCTTCTTCTTGCTCTTCCTGGAGTAATCTCTCTTCGGAAGTAATTGTAAAGGATAACCACGGTGCCAGATATGCGAATGGTTGGTTGCGCCTACGGGATCAAAAGCAGGCAGGTCGGTCTCGTAATAATTCACTTCAGTGTCTTTGCCGAGAAGAAGGTTCTCGCCCCAGCCCTCGAATGGAATGTTGTCGTCATCCACAACAGCAACGATATCGGCCTTCATGTCATTCGCCCAAAGCAAACCAAAGTTGCGCCGCTGGATGCAATTCCAGCCAACGGCATCCGAAAAATCCTTGTCGTATTTTTCCTGCTCTTCCGGAGTAACATAAACGCCCCTGTTGAGCTTGTAGTCTTTGGGGGTCTTCAGGTCACCAATAACCACCAGCTCCCAGTCCTTCATCGCTTCAAACTTGCGAATGGCTTCAGTAGGGGGATTGATGGTGGTAGTAACGATGACCTTTTTCATGGGACATCAAAAATAGCAGAAAAATTGAAACAGGCTTCGACTCCGCTCAGCCTGACAATAGTCACCCCGAGCGGAGTCGAGGGGGGATCACTTCCTGATCCTGCCTCTACTCATGAACCTGATCTTAAAACCCGTCCTGAAATAAAGGAAGTTCACATGAAAGGGATTCTGTGATTCGCCTTCCTTGCGCGCTTCCCAGCGGGTGGGGATCTCGATGACCTTCACACCAAGGCGCAGGGGCTTAAGCACAGTCTCGAACAGGAAAGGATGGCGCAACTCTTCCCAGCGTATACTTTGAATAAGCTTGGTAGGGAAGATGCGGAATCCATAGGTCATGTCGGACAGCGAGGTCCAGTACATGATGGAGAACATTTTTTGGAACACCCAATTGAAAGCAAGCTTCAGCGGATTGTATCCCGCAAAGCCGCCCTTCGTCTTCCAGCGCGTGGCGGTGATAATGATCTCCGGTTCTTTTTTACTAAGCGCGATAAAGTCCTTTATCAAGTGCGGATCTGTTTCCAGGTCGCTAGCCATCATTACGGTATGCGTTCCTTTCGCCAGGTCGAATGCCTCACGTACGGCGCCGCCCAGGAACTTGAGCTTTTGTTCGTGCAGCATAATGTGTGAATATTGTTTCTGAAGCTCCGCGATCACCGCACGACTTTCGGGTGTCGTTTTCCCGCATACCACGATGATGTGTTCGAGGATATCGCCCTTGTTCTCCGTTTCAAGAATGTCGACCGTTTCCTTCAGCGAAAAGGTTTCGTTGATGACTGGAAGTATGATGCTTACACTATGAGACATGGGGTTTGAAAGGGTAACAAATGTAGGAAAATAGTATCTTCACAGCATGCAAACCTATACACCAGGCAAGACAGAGATCGCCGGGGTCCTGAAGGAGCTCGGCATCGGGGAGAAGAATTATGGAGCTTCTACAGGCTGTAAACATTACGCGGCCCAAGGACCTGTTTTAGAATCGTATTCGCCGGTGGATGGGCAATTGATCGGAGCTGTTGAAACCTCCACCGCCGGGGATTATGAGAAGGTGATGAAGATCGCCGAACAGGCTTTCATCGCCTGGAGGGCGATACCTGCCCCCAGAAGGGGAGAGATCGTGCGCCAGATGGGTGACCAGATACGTAAATACAAAGAGCCGCTCGGCAAACTGGTATCGTATGAAATGGGTAAGAGCTTGCAGGAAGGCATGGGCGAAGTGCAGGAGATGATCGACATCTGCGATTTCGCGGTGGGACTCTCAAGACAATTGTACGGCCTTACCATGCACAGCGAACGACCCAAGCACCGCATGTATGAACAATGGCATCCCCTGGGAATCGTTGGCATTATCTCAGCGTTCAATTTCCCTGTTGCCGTTTGGAGCTGGAACTCCATGCTGGCCTGGGTATGCGGCGATGTTTGTGTTTGGAAGCCTTCTTCCAAGACACCGCTTTGCGCTGTTGCCTGCCAGAATATCATTACAGAAGTATTGAAGAACAATAATGTTCCTGAAGGCGTAAGCTGTTTGCTCATCGGCAATCCCGTTGGCGATATGATGAACAAGGACAAGCGTGTGCCGATGGTTTCTTTTACTGGTTCTACCAGGATCGGAAGAAGGGTTTCATCATTAGTAGCGGAACGTTTCGGCAAGACCATATTAGAGTTAGGCGGCAACAACGCCATCATTGTTTCAGAACACGCCGACCTCAACATGGTATTGATGGGATCGGTGTTTGGCGCGGTAGGTACCGCGGGACAACGCTGCACCAGCACCCGCAGGCTGATCATCCACGAAAGTGTTTACGACAAGACCATAGGTGTTTTAAAGAACGCGTATGGTCAATTGAAAATAGGCAACCCACTTGACGCGAGCAACCACGTAGGTCCGCTCATCGATAAGAAAGCGGTGGAAGATTATCTCAATGCCATCGCGAAAGCGAAACAGGAAGGCGGGAAAATGGTAGTGGAAGGCAAGGTATTAAGCGGCGATGGATACGAAAGTGGCTGCTATGTTCAACCCTGCATCATTGAAGCGAAGAACTCATTTGGCATTGTACAAGAGGAGACCTTCGCGCCGATCCTGTATGTAATGAAATACAAAACCATCGAAGAGGCCATCGCCATGCAGAACGATGTTCCGCAAGGGCTTTCTTCTTCCATCTTCACCAATAACATGCGCGAGATGGAAAAATTCCTCTCGGCCGAAGGCTCTGATTGCGGCATTGCCAACGTAAACATCGGCACCTCAGGCGCGGAGATCGGCGGAGCTTTTGGCGGTGAGAAAGAGACAGGCGGCGGACGTGAGTCGGGCTCCGATGCCTGGAAGGCCTATATGAGAAGGCAAACGAATACGATCAACTACGGATCTGATCTGCCTTTGGCTCAAGGAATTAAGTTCAATGTTTAAACGCGTATCTCCTTTTCTAGGCATTCTCTTTTTTATTTCCTGTTCAACACCTGAACGATCGCTCAACGGCGCCTGGCGCGGTGTGTTGTTGCTCGACAGCGCGGATACTTCCATTCAGCTCCCTTTTAATTTCGAGCTTGACGAAAAGGATTCCACCATTACCATGACCATTATTAATGCGGAGGAACGCATAACGGCGGAAGAGATCTCGATGAAGGAGGACTCTATTTTCATACGAATGCCGGTTTTCGATTCAGAGTTTCGCTGCGTAATAAAAGGGGATTCCATGACTGGCAATTGGATCAACCATGCCCGAAAGAACAAAAACGTACTTCCCTTTAAAGCATATAAAAACCAATACAACCGGTTCGAGCTCATCAAAGAGAACGAAGCAGGCGATGCGTTCAACGGAAAATGGGAAGTGGAGTTCAGTCCGGGAACAGCAGATGCTTACAAAGCCATTGGTGTGTTCAAAAAGATGGACGAGATAGCGCTGAAGGGAACCTTTCTTACGGAGACCGGCGACTACCGTTATCTACAAGGCATCAGCAAAAAAGAAGAGATGAAGCTTAGCTGCTTCGACGGCGCGCATGCTTTTCTATTTAACGGCAAACTGCAAGGCGATGGAACCATCAAGGGCCATTTTTGGTCGGGGCGGCATTGGCAGGAGGATTGGATAGCGAGGCGCAACGATACCTTTCAGCTGCGTAATCCTGATTCACTTACTTACCTGAAACCCGGCTATGATAAAGTGGATTTCAAGTTCAAGAACCTGGAAGGGAAAGAAGTTTCGTTGAGCGATGAGAAGTTTAAGAATAAAGTAGTGATGGTTCAGATCACAGGCTCCTGGTGTCCGAACTGCATGGATGAAACAAAATTCTTCGGCGATCTTTACCGGAACTACAAGGACAGAGGACTGGAGATAGTAGCACTTTCCTTCGAGCGTACTGATAAGTTTGAGAAAGCGGTATCGAATGTAAAGCGGATGAAAGAGCGCCTGAACGCCGATTACGAATTTCTCATCACCATGAAGACCGGCAAGGAAGGAGCTTCAGAGGTCTTGCCCATGCTTAACAATATCATGTCCTTCCCAACGTCCATCTATATCGATAAAAAGGGCAAGGTTCGAAAGATCTATACCGG
>JANWJV010000082.1 GCA_025451785.1 Bacteroidia bacterium
TGAGATCCGTGCCGATATTAAAAAGTCAGGAAAATTTATGAGTAATACTTATCTGAAAGCAGGCATCAGCTATCATTTGAAGCAGGACAAGGTGTATTCAGAATTTGATACTGAAACTGAAACGCCCTCTTATCTATTGCTAAACATAGGGCTGGGTACTGAGTTCGTAAAAGGTGATCGAACCCTGTGTTATCTTTTCCTGAGCATCAATAACCTTACTGATGCTGCCTACCAGGACCATTTGAACCGGCTGAAATACGCGCCTGAGAATTATGCGAGCGGAAGACGTGGTGTTTATAATATGGGAAGGAATATCAGCCTAAAACTGCTGGTGCCTCTTGAGCTTAAGAAACCAAAATAGGATTGATGGGGTTGGGCTAAAGCCCGGGGTTATTGTTAATCCTCCTTCCACGGCCTGAAGGCCGTGGCTAAGGCCCGTGTGGCTAAGGCCCGTGCTAGTTCTATTTCAAAATAAATTAGGATTGGAATTATATCACGTCAAATAGGCCCGGTCTATGGTCCCGGTCTATGGCCCCGGCCTACAGCCCCGGCCTATAGCCCCGGCCTTCAGGCCGGGGCAACAATGCCCCATACGTCTGGGCTTTAGCCCAAATTCTCCTCCGATTTTATTATCTTTGAGATAACAATCTACCTTATGGGATCAAGCTTTAAGATCATACCATTATTACTGGGCGCGGCCCTTTTTGCCGGCTCTTGCTGTAAGGAAGGAACTGACGGAAAGGCGACCCTTGTGGTATACCTTGAGCATCACGGAAAGAACATCCCGAACCAGAGCAGTTATCCTGATACCGTTTACATTGCTTTTAATGCTACGGACGCACCGGGCATAAAGTTCAGCACCTATGATACCTTTGTGGTGGGCACAGGCACCGACGACCACGTGACCATTAACGACCTTAAATGCGGGGATTATTTCCTTTTTGGGGTGGGACTTGACAATGGCGGCCCCTACAGGGTTACCGGCGGATTGCACGTGAAGATCAAACATAAAGAAAGGAAGAAGACAAAAGACGTACACATGGCGGTGACAGAGTGAGTATTGTTACATTTGTTTCAAATAATTAAGCATGCCTGTATACCATAAATTAGGAAAGATCCCGCAGAAGCGGCATACCGCGTTCAAAAGCAAGGAAGGGAAGTTCTATTACGAACAGCTTTTCGGCACCGAAGGTTTTACGGGCATGTCGTCGCTGCTTTATCATGTTCACCGTCCTACCCAAGTGAAGGAGATCCTAAAGTCGTACAACGTAACGCCCAAGATCGCGGTAGACAAGAACATACGCGCCATGCTATTGCATGGCTTCAATATTAAGCCTGCTGACGATTTTCTGGAAAGCCGCAAACCTCTGCTTGTGAATTCGGATGTGTTGCTTGGTCTCGCGGCACCCACTAAGTCACTGAAAGATTACTTCTACAAAAACGCCGATGCCGATGAAATGCTCTTCATCCACAAAGGCAAAGGCACCCTGCGCACATTCATGGGCAATATCCCTTTTGAATACGGCGACTACCTGATCATTCCCCGCGGTATGATCTACCAGATATCTTTCGACACCAAAGACAACCGCCTCCTCTACCTCGAATCAAACACTCCTATTTATACTCCCAAGCGTTACCGCAACCATTTCGGGCAATTGCTGGAGCACTCGCCCTATTGCGAGCGCGACTACAAACTACCGAAGAACCTGGAGACCTTTGACAAGAAGGGAAGTTTTTTGATGAAGATCAAAAAAGAAGGCATGATCCACGAAGTGGTGTACGCAAGGCATCCTTTCGACGTGGTGGGATGGGACGGTTACAATTTCCCTTATGGTTTCTCCATCCACAACTTTGAACCTATCACCGGTCGTGTGCACCAGCCTCCGCCGGTGCATCAAACTTTTGAGACCGATGCTTTTGTGGTATGTTCCTTCTGTCCGCGCTTGTTCGATTACCATCCCAAGTCCGTTCCTGCTCCCTATAACCATAGCAACATCGATTCGGACGAAGTGCTGTATTACGTGGACGGTGATTTCATGAGCCGCAACGATATCAAGCAAGGATATATCACCTTACATCCTAAAGGTATTCCGCATGGTCCGGCACCTGGATCGATGGAGCGCAGCATTGGCGCGAAAGAAACGCAGGAATTGGCAGTGATGGTGGATACGTTCAGGCCGCTTAAAGTAACTGAGAACGCTCTTAAAATTGATGATGGAAAGTATTATCAATCATGGCTAGAATAATTAGCGAATTAGAGAATGAGACAATTAGCGAAAAATAAGCGGATCAGCGAATGAGAGAATTAGCGAAATGAGCTTTGAGAATCCGAAATATGAGAAGAATGCGATCGTCCAGTTAACGCTTGACTTTTCGCTATGTGCTATAGAGTATACTGAAACGCTTGAGCAGGAGAAAAAGTTCGTGATCGCTCGGCAACTGCTCAAATCATCGACTTCTGTAGGCGCCAATGTAAGGGAAGCTCAGAACGCAGAAAGTAAGTTTGATTTCATACATAAAATGAAAGTTGCAATGAAGGAACTTGATGAGACAGAGTATTGGTTGATCCTTTGCAGAAAAGCTAAAAACTATCCCGATCCGTTGCAGCTTGCTGAAAAACTGGTTCCAATAAGAAAAATACTAAATAAGATCATTTCTTCTGCTAAAATCGCTAATTCGCCAATTGGCTAATTCGCTAATTAAAAAGATATGGCAACAACAACATCCATTAACAAACTGGAGGAACTGCACAAGAACGCAGGAGAAGATTTCCTCCCCTTGAACGGCACCGATTACCTCGAATTCTATGTGGGCAACGCTAAGCAGTCAGCCTACTATTACCAGGCTGCCTGGGGCTATGAACTGGTAGCTTATGCCGGACTGGAAACCGGCGTGAAGGACCGCGCTTCTTATGTGTTGCAGCAAGGCAAGATAAGGCTGGTGCTTACCACCTCCTTCGATCCCGAGAGCGAGATCACCAAACACCTGGTAAAGCATGGTGACGGTGTGAAAGTGCTGGCGCTGTGGGTTGATGACGCGGAGAAAGCATTCAACGAAACGGTGAAGCGCGGCGCGAAGCCGGCCTCCCCTCCTCAAACCCTTAAGGACGAACACGGCGAAGTGAAGATCGCCTCCATCCATACTTATGGCGATACGCTTCACACTTTCGTGGAAAGAAAGAATTACAAAGGCGCTTTTCTTCCCGGCTACAAACCGGCGAAATCATTATTGAAGACCAGTCCTGTTGGACTGAAAGTGGTGGATCACTGCGTGGGCAATGTGGAGTTGGGCGACATGAACAAATGGGTGAAGTTCTACGAGGATGTGATGGGCTTTAAGCTGCTGATCACCTTCGACGATAAGGACATCAGCACCGAATACACCGCCCTCATGAGCAAAGTGGTGAGCAATGGCAACGGCTACGTTAAGTTCCCTATCAACGAGCCCGCCAAAGGCAAAAAGAAATCGCAGATAGACGAATACCTTGAGTTTTACAGAGGCGCCGGCGTTCAGCACATCGCGCTGCTCACCGAAGATATTCTTAGCACCGTTACTGAACTGCGTAAGCGCGGCGTGGAATTCCTGTACGTACCAGAAACATATTATGACGACCTCTTTGCCCGTGTCGGCAAGATAGACGAGGACATTGAAAAGGTAAAGGCCCTCAATATACTTGTTGACCGTGACGAGGAAGGTTATTTGCTCCAGCTCTTCACCAAGCCGGTGGAAGACAGGCCCACGGTGTTCTTCGAGATCATCCAGCGCAAGGGAGCGAAGTCATTTGGCAAGGGAAACTTTAAGGCCCTTTTCGAAGCCATTGAACGGGAACAGGAACAGCGCGGAACCTTATAAAGTACAATTTACAATGTACAATTTACAATTTAGGGGCTGCATCAAATCGTACATTGTACTTTGTACATTGTACATCTCTTTCACTTCCTGCACCCACGAAACCGTTTTCAACGAAGTAAAGGTCAACGACACCTACAGCGTTCTCATTCCTGAATACCTCAGCCCCAGCGCCAAACTGAGCGAAAATGCTTCGCTGCAATACCAGAGCGAAGAGCGCGAAGTGTATGCTATGATCGTGGAAGAATCGCGGGAGCAGATGCAGAACTACGACCTTGATTACGACCTGCAGACCTATTTCACCAATATTGTTTCGAAGCCTTTTACCGAGAAGATCAAGAACGGCAAGGTAGAGATCCCCGGCAAGCAGGACATCAACGGCAACAACGCGCTCATTACCGAGATCACAGGTAATATTAACAACACCGACATCTATTACAAGATGGCCGTTGTTGAAACACCCGCCACTTTTTACCAGGTACTCATCTGGACCCGCGCCGACCGTAAGGCCGAATACGAAGCCGATATGATGAAGGTGATCGGGTCATTCAAGGAGCTGAAATAGCTTTTTCGTATCTTTATTGAAGGTTCACTAATGCTCGACATGAGAAAAGCCTTTTGCTCTTTATTGCTCTTATCCTGCACCGGCGCTTGCTTTGCCCAAACTCCATATATCATTGCGGGAAAGCACGTCCATTATTATAACGATCTTCCTGATACGGTGATGAGTATATCTAAAGGCTCTACTACTTACCCATTAGATATCAACGGAGACAATATCATCGACTATTCGCTGTTTGTTACAGCTCCTGGCGGACTGGGTGCACACTTTCATTATGTAGAGATCCAGACATTAAATGGAAACCAGGTGGCTTATAGCAATACAGATTCCTGCTTCGACGTTAACAACCAGCTGGCAAACACCCACAGGATGGCAAAGCCGTTCTTTAAGAATGACACCATCGATGCTTCTGAAACTTGGAGCAATACTCTTTATCTGTCTTATGACGTTTTCGTTCTTCAAACATACAGCTGTGCCAATAACCCATTTAATCCAACCACTCTCGACACCCTTTTTATCGGCTTGAGGGCTTTTATAGGCACTGACACGATCTATGGTTGGGTTCGCGTAAGAAAAATATTTTCCGACATCAGCGGATCAACCTGCACTGTCTTTGATCTCGCGAGCACTTATGTAAAAACGGGATATAATGAGCAGTTCACACTTAGGCCTCAAGTAGAGGTATTTCCAAATCCGAGTGCCGGGATATTCACCATAAGTACTCCATTTCAAGAGACAACACTCAGCGTGCGCAACTTACTTGGTGAGATTATTTATACTGAACCGATCCTTTCAAACACAAACCATATTGACCTCTCAGCATATGCCGATGGAGTCTATATTGTTTCCTTAACAACCACCGGCGGAACCCAACATCAAAAAATAGTTCTGAGGCGGGATTAGGAAGTTTTACCCTACCACAAACCTCACAGGATCGCTCCAGGGCAATTGGTCCCTGCCTTTTACCACGGCTACACGAAATAAATAGGCTTTAGCACTTTCCAGGTTAGGGATCATGAAGGTGCTTAAGGTGCTAACACCGGCTTGTTTCCAATCTTCGGCGCTCCCTCCGTCAGGGCCTATTTCCCAGATATAAGCAGCCCCTTTCTCGCTCACGCGTATCAGTTTCACCTCGCCTCTCAGGTCGTTCGAACGCACTTCCAGCAAAGGCTTAACATGCTTCCCGGTCCTTTTTACTTCCATGCCGGCGCTAAACACAACTTCTTCCCTGTCCTTCGCAATGGCCCTTACATAATGGCTCAGGTTAGTAAGTATCACTTCTAGTTCATCGTCCACCTCGTACATGATCTTTGTCTGGCTTTTGCCGGCATCCCTTGAGTTTTTATAAGCCGTTTCCAGATCATCAGCCGCGGTGGATACGTCGCTCAGTGGAGGAACAGGAGCAGGGAAATAATCATTGTCCGTCATTTTAGACACAATGGTCCTTGCTTTTTCAACTTTACCAGGCACGCTCAAACCGGCTAAACCCAGCACTACTACTAGTTTTTTCATTGTTTCATTCATTTAACTGTTTAACATGATCATTAGGGGATCTATTTTTGTTTCCAAACGGTTTCAGATCTTCAGGGAACGGTCTCATCTCTTTATTTCTTTTGTCAAATCCTTTAATCTATGGTCTCATTCCTTTACTATCCGGTTTCATCCATAAGCTATTAGAGACCGGATGACAGTCTTTTGTGATCAAAAAGGAAAGTTTTGGAACCCTCTCTTAAGGAAAAGGATCAAGGCAAGAGAGGAATGAGACAAAGGTATTATGAAATCAGGCCCAAAAACAATCTAATGACATGATCTTCGTCAGGTTTGGATGCAAAAATGCACTGAAATTAACGAGGCTCTAAAAAGAACGTCTCCCAGCCTTTTGCTTCATCTCGATTAGCGATAAGCGCACCGTTCATCCCTTTATCAGCACTTACATACTTTCCATTGGTTGCGATCAGTTGAAGGCTGTTTCCACCGCCTGCCACTAATTGAAACATCTCCCAGGCCCAGGGATCGTTGCTCCTGGCAAAAAGCGCAGCGTTCTGGCTCAGATCGGCACAAACGAATTTGCCATTGGGCGCTTTAAGCGCCACCCCTACCCTGGTTTGAACGAGCTCAAACACGGCTGCTTGGGAAGGATCTCTCTCAGCTGTTAAGAGCCTTGCGCTTTCCGGGTCAAGCCCAACGTAAGTACTATCGGAGGAGCGCAGCGCGAATTTTGTCAAAGGTTCCTGACCCAGTTTCGCATAAGCACGCACTTCGGTACCGGCACACTGGTACTTTACCCCGCTGTTCTTGAAAAAATACCTGTACTCAATAATGGTATCGCGCAATCCGCCCGGAGGCCAGGGCCATTTATCAAGAAAATAGAACGTTCTATTCTTCAATACATCCTCCCTGAACTCCAGGTTACGCACTGTTTGTGTTTCATAAGGAATAGATTTCAAATGCAGCGCTATTGAATTGATGCGGTACACATCCCAATAATCGCCTATGAGCGTTCCCTCGGGTAATTTGTTAAACTCTGCATAAGCTTCAAAAGGGCCCGGAAGTTTTTTAGAGATCACGTTATTGTAGCAGTAAGCCAGGCCATTCAACACGAAATAGACGGAAACAACTGCAGCAACGATCTTTTTGAATGCACCTCCATCCAAAAAGAGGAACAAGGCAAAACAAAAAGTGACGTACACTGGAATAAAATATCTGGGACAAAAGGACGAGCGCAGATTCCAGGTGGAAAAGAAAAGAGCAATGCAGGAGAGAATGGACATGAGCAACAGGAAATTGATCTGACGTGCGAGGCCAGGCCTTTGCATTCTCTTTTTCAGAAAAAAAGCAGCGATCATTGTGAACCCAAGAACAAGAAGTGTCCAGTTGAACAGGTTCTCAAAAGGAAATGGATCACGAAACAAAAGGGTTGTCTTTAGTCTCTCCATAAAGAACCCGAAGTTCTTTGCCAGGTCAGCTCCATTATCAATAAACTGCTTTTGGTATATATCGTCAGTGACCAGGGCCGATCCCTTCATCCATTTATAAAGAACAACGGCACCTCCCGGCGCAAGTACCGAAAGTCCCGCGCTAAGAAGAAACCACGCCGATCTCAACTGTTTTAAAATACGGTCACGCAGCTCCTTATCGAAAGCCAGATAAAATAAAGGAAGCACTGCCAGCACAGCGCTGAACTCAGAGGCCCATATACCGAGCAGAAAAAAGAGCACGGCCCCAAGACCTAAAACAGTGGCTTTGATAAAGGCATGGGAGTCATTGATCTCCTGCATCAAGATGTGCCTGCGAAGTCTAACCAGAAAAAAAGCAAATAAACTCCCCGCAAACAACTGTGACGCGTAAGGGTGCCCGATAAGGATAAGTCCGTTGTATTCATTTACCGGAAGAAAGATAAGAGCGCAGAGGGCGATCTTTAAAGGCCTGTTCTGAAGAAAGGAGGACAAAATTAAAAAGCCTGTGCCTAGAAACAGGTACTGAACGATGGAGCAAAGATAAAGTGGATGAATGGGAAGAATATATCCCAGCCAATGCGCGCACATGGGCAGTAAACTCCCAAGGCGGTCCTGACCCCAATAGTATAGGTCGCGGGGCAATTGAAAGTCGGCCGCCATGAGCACATGAATGGCATGGTCGGAATTGTAAAGCGCGTAATTGCAGGGAGCGTAGTACAGGAATGAAAAGCAAACGACAAACAGAACGCCTATCCAATAAAGGATGCTATTCGTTCCACCTGCGTTACTTGCCGCTTGTTTAAGAAATCCAGCCATTGACATTAATCACAGCATTAAAAATACTTTTTATTCTGTTTATAGGTTACTATTGTAATTCAAATGCTTACAAAGACCCGAATAAAACCTTCACAACTTTCCATACTTGTCGTTATACTATGCTGCCTGTTCATTGATCTTCATTTCAAGAACTGGAAAAAATCGGAACGGGTGATAGAATACGACATACACTGGTACTATTTTTATTTGCCTGCTACTTTTATCTATGACGACCTGGAGCTGAATCAAAG
This sequence comes from Bacteroidia bacterium, assembly GCA_025451785.1. Taxonomy (GTDB): domain Bacteria; phylum Bacteroidota; class Bacteroidia; order JANWJV01; family JANWJV01; genus JANWJV01. Next base: position 8,436 of record JANWJV010000082.1, read on the forward strand.
TGATTACCAGTTTTGGGATGGCTACTCTCTTTTTTGGCCTCATAAAACACCTGAGGGGAAGCATATCAATAAGACCAGCATGGGGCTTTCGATGCTGTATGCTCCCTTTTTCTTCACAGCGCATGGCCTTGCCAAAGTTTGCGGCTATGAACCCAATGGCTGCTCGGAGCCTTATAAAATACTCTTACTATTAAGCACCATTTTTTACCTCTTCATCGGGCTCATTTACATGCGGAAGATATTACGGCATTATGCCTTTAGTGAATTGGTAATTGCCATTACCCTGGCATTGATCGGATTGGGCACCAACCTGCTCTGCTACTCTTCGCAGTCCGCGCCTATGCCCCATGCCTATAACTTTTGTCTCTTCGCGCTCTTCTTTTATTTCACGGTAAAATGGCACGAATCCCCATTATTTAAACACACCATTATTCTCGGTTTGCTGGCCGGACTCATTTCACTTATCCGTCCTTCCAATATCATACTCCTCCTCTTCTTCGCCTTGTACGGCGTCACAAATTTTGAAAGCCTGAAACAGCGATTCCGTTTGTTCCTTAACAAAACTCCCTTGCTCCTGCTGCTGGCGGCACTGGCAGTTCTTGTATGGGTGCCACAATTCCTGTATTGGCACAAGATAACCGGGCACTACATTTATTATTCTTATACCAACGAACGCTTTTTCTTCAACGATCCCAAGATCATTGATGGCCTCTTTAGTTTCCGTAAGGGCTGGCTCATCTATACCCCTGTAATGGCCTTTGCCCTTATCGGCATCTTCTTTATGAAGGAAGAAATGAAAAAGATGAGGCCGGCGCTCATCGTGTTCATGATCATCAATATCTATATCATCTTCTCCTGGTGGTGCTGGTGGTACGGCGGAACCTTCGGACAAAGGAGCCTTATTGAAAGCTATGCGCTCTTATCAGTCCCTCTCGCGGCATTTGTTCAATACCTTTTGAAGAAGAAGCGAAGCTACCAGGTAGGCTTTGCTGTGATGGCGGCTTTCTTGATCTGGCTCAACATCTTCCAAACCTTTCAGTTCGAAAATAAATCCCTTCACCACGATGGGATGAATGCCAAACTTTATTTCAAACAGTTCGGCAAAATGGATCGCGTGGAGGGTTTTGACAGTTATGTGGATTGGCCCAATTACGAAGAGGCCGGAAAGGGCAACAGGTGATATTTTACTTGGGTTCCTTTATCAACTGCAGCTTAAAGACCGTAGCCGAATCAACGCTTAGCACAGTAGCGGCTAAATAAGCCGGGGTCTTCTTATCCTGAAGACGCACATAACATCCGTTGAACGCCTTTAGCACGGCCTTGCGATCGTCGAGGCAAATGAGTTCGAACTGCTCCCATTCCCAGGCATTGTCCCTGTCGGCATGCAGCACGCTGTCTCTGTTGAGGTCGGTAGTAACAAACCGGCCATTGGCGGCTTTCAACGAGATCTTTTTACCATCTACCGGGCTCACGAGGAACTGTTCCCAATCATTGGGGTCCCAACGGTTAAGCGTAAGCTCGCCTGCCCTGTTGATCTCTGAGCTTACGTACCTCAGGCTGTCTCCGCCCTGCAAGCTGATCTTCTTAAAATAATAATCTTCCTTCTGGTGCTTTTCAGGATAGCCGCTCTTGGCCTTTGCGATATCAGGCGCCACAAGGTTGTATGACCAATCACGTTGAAAATCGGTCTGAAAAAAACCAATGAAGTAGGATCTTTTTGTCATGGAGTCAAAATGGATGAGCCCCTCGCTGAACTGCCAGATCTGAAAGTGATTCAAGGCTACCAGGAGAGGGAAAAGTGCAGCGCCCGCCCAAACGATGACCCGCTTAGTTGAAACATGTTTAAAAAATGCTCCCATGGCAAGCGCCAGCAGGGGATAGATATCGATCATGGAGCGCTGGCCAAAAGTGCCGCCATACCACCAGCACCACCA
>JANWJV010000083.1 GCA_025451785.1 Bacteroidia bacterium
GCCGCCCTCGGCAAAGCCGAATTCCTTACCGCCGATATGGTAAAGCAAGGCGCCGTGGTGATCGACGTAGGCATTACCCGCGTAAAAAGCGACAAGACCAAGAGCGGATGGAAATTACTGGGCGATGTAAAGTTCGATGAAGTAGCCCCGAGATGCTCCTATATAACTCCCGTCCCCGGTGGAGTAGGGCCCATGACGATCACGTCGTTAATGATGAATACGCTGAAGGCGTCTCGTAGAGAAGTGTACTGATTCTTCAGCGCGTTCCCCTCCTATTAGGAGGGGACAGGGGTGGTGGAAATCTTGCAGAGCTTAGCAAAACCTACCTTGTAAGGTAGGTTACCTTCTCTACCCTTCGTCGGGCTCAGCGTGACGATCAGTGATTTGTTTAAATGATCCTTCGGCAAGCTCAGGATGACGGGGTGCCACAATTAAAGAGTGGGGAAGGCGGGGCGCGCGGGATGATTTAATGTTATAATGTCGCGCGCCCCGCCTTCCCCTCTATAAAACAAATAACCGTCATCCTGAGCTTGCCGAAGGGCGTCATCCCGAGCCTGCCGAGGGACGTCATCCTGAGCTTGCCGAAGGGCGTCATCCCGAGCCTGCCGAGGGAGGGCAGTGGTGGTTCTATTATCGACTAATCCTTAAAATCTTGCTGCGATAGAATTACAAAGCCATCATATCAGACTTTGGAAGCTCTTGAATCTTCTTCTTCTTGTAAAGTATAGCTCGGATAGTTGCTCCAATTTCTAGAAACTTTTCGGCTGTTACTTGATCTTTGGGCGGGCAAGCATGTGAGTATTTTATTTTCTTTTTGATATTATTCATTTGAATCCATAGATCATCATCTGGGGCAGGAGCGATACATATTGATTCTTTTGAAGGTTCAAACTTATCTGGCATCTGCATCGCATGGTTTTTAGCGATTACCAGGTAAATTTCCTGCATTTCTTCTGTTGAAAAACTAATCTTAATAGCAGTGTCTCCGGAATTATAAAGCCTATAGTATAGCGAATCATGGCTGTTCACTCCTTCAGTATAATCGAAGCTATATTGAAAACAGAAGTCCTTTGGCATCGGATCAATATTATTGCATGACCAAAGAAAACAAATGCAAACTATTGCAATAACCCTTATATTCATATGTTCAAAGATAGGCTGATCTACAATAACGTCGAAACCTCAGCGAAATTTCATCGCGCCACTCTCCCCAATTTATAACTTCTCCGTAATGCCAAGCCCTTCGTCTACGCTCAGGACAGGCTTGCCGAAGGACGCTACTTCTTTCCCAGCACCACGAACATACTCCCCGTATCCGCGTACCAGAACTTCTTCTTCCAGCCGAAGAGGCCGCAAATGCCGCCGAAGATCTTGCTCAGGAATTTAAAGCCGTAACGCTCCAGGCGGTTGAGGAGAAAATCCACATCGGCAAACTGTCCGCCGTTCTCGTGGTGCAAAACGGTAAGGCCATAAGGTTCGATGGCGCGCTTAAGGGTATCGGGGGAAAAATAATGAATGTGCTCGTGGGGTTTGAACTGGAACCACTTCTTGCCGAAGAACTTCCGCTGCTTTGAATTGTAATCAGGGGTGATGAGCGCTATCACGCCGCCATCATCCAGAATAGAAGCGAGCTTCTTTAAACTGCCTTGCGTATCCGGTAAATGTTCAAGTACATCAAAAAGGGTAATGAGCTTGTACTTCTTATCAGCAGGAAATTCCTCAAAGGTCTTTTCGTAAGCGGGAATGTTCTTCTGTTTCAGCTTCTCGATCATGGCCTGGTCCAGCTCAATGCCCTGGATGTTCCAGCCGTCGGCTTTCAATATCTCCAGGAAATAACCGGCCGCGCAGCCAATGTCGAGCGCGTTGCCTTTGTCTTTAGCTGTATAAGGTTTTACCACGCTGTACCAGTGCGCGAAGTTCTTGATGCGAAGGTCGGCCGTGAGCTCGTATTCCTCGTAGCCAAAACTAGAGTTGTTGAAATAATTGGTGGTATAGAGCGAAGGCAGGTCTTCGTTGCTGATACGCGGACTTACGTAAACGAATGAACAGCTTGTGCACTGCACGATGTTGAAGTTCTTAATGGTGTATAAGAACTTGTTATCGGCAGAACCGCAAACAGCACAGGGATATTTTTTTAGCGCGAAGCTCATTGGGGTGCGGTAAGGTTGGCGGCTTGTTGCGCGTGATAGTTCGCCCGTTCCATATTTCCCTGCAGGGAATATATCTGTGAGATGTTCCTATGTGCCACGGCGTTCTTCGGATCTAACGTAAGCCCTTTCAGGTAATACTCCATAGCCTTCTCGTTATTGCCTGTGTTTTGGTAAACACAGCCAATGTTGGTGATGGCGTTCGTGGAGTTAGGGTCGTACTTCAATACCTCGTTAAAATTGTTCATCGCGTTGGTCCAGTCCTTTTGGTTGAAATAGTTCACGCCGATAGAATTATAAATGTTCGACATGTTCTTCATGATGTTCGGATTGTTGGGGCTCATCGCGATGCCCTTCTTATAAGCTTCAATAGCGTTCAGGTTATCGCCTTTGTTTTGATAAGCCGCTCCCAGGTTGATCATGGCCTCTACGTAATTGGGGTCCATTTCCAATACCTTTTTGAAATAGGTGATGCCCTTGTCGTAATCTTTCTGGTTAAAATAGATCACGCCGGCGTTGTTCATGGCCTTGGTGTACTTAGGATTTATCTCCAGGGTCTTCTCATACATTTTCAATGCGGTGGCCATATCACCCATCTGGTAATAGGTAACGCCCTGGTTGTACCAGTTGTCACCGTCTTCGGCATAGATCTCTGACGCTTTGCTATAATATACCAGTGCCTGTTTGAAAAGCTCCATCTTCTTCGCCGGGTCCTGGCTGTTCTCACCTTGTGTACGAAGCTCGCTGGCTAAGGCTCCCTGCGCGCGCGCGCTGTTGGGAGAGGTAAGCACGCCGGAGCTAAAAAGAGTGAAGTTATTCTCCCATACTTTATTTCTCGGAACAAGGATCACAGCGAAAACTAAAAGAACTACCGCTGTTATTCCATACAGCACGTTCTTTTTCTCCATTGTTCTCTCCTCCGGGTTGATCTTAAGGATCTTTACAAGCAACAAAGGAAAAGCAATACAGAATCCCAGCGAAGGCGTATAAAGGAAACGCTCAGCGAAGGTGGCGCCGATATAAACGACCAAATTTGAAGAAAGGAAAATTGTAATGAGATAGAGAAGGATAGCGAATGCAAACACGTTTTTTTCTTTAAATGTTTTAAGAACGAAAACACCCATGCCAATATAAACAGCCATTGAAAGTAAGGCTTTCCAGTTACTAAAGGATACGATTGGGATCTGATTAAAGGAATAGTCCCAGCTTAATGGATAAGGGACAAAGAGCATTGTTAAATATTTGCCAAGCATTACAAACTTAGTGGGTATTCTTGCTACCTCTGTTTTTGCTGCCATAAGGGCATTGTTCATTACAGGCAGGTCTTCCTTAAAGGTCATGCTGTCGAGCACGCTGTTACGGATGATGATATAAAAGAAGATAAGTCCAAGGTAAGGCGCCGTGATCCGCGCGATCTTTTTCAGGTCGGTGTTGCTGAAGAAGTAAAGCAACAAGGGAATGATCAATACGAAGGTGAGGCCGTTCTCCTTGCAAAGTACGGAGGCGAAAAAGGTGATCAGCGATATCCAGTAATGTTTCATCTTCCAGCTCTCGGCGTATTCCAGTATATGGAAGAAGGACATGATACCGAAGAGCAGGCCCAGGATCTCATCGCGGCTCTTTACGTTTGCCACATCCTCCACATGCACAGGGTGGAAGGCAAAGAGCAAGGCCATTATAATAGGAATGGCGTAATGCAGCTTGGGGAACATTTTTCGAAAGAGAAAATAAATGAGCACGCAGCTGAGCGCGAAGAGCGCCACGTTAAAGAAGTGGTTCACATGCGGGTTGAGCCCGAAGAAATGCACCTCGATCATGAAGTTGAGCAGCACCAGCGGACGGTAGTTCGAATCGTTCGACCCGTTGAAGCCTACCAGTGAGCCTTTGTTCCAAATGTCCTTGAAAGCCGAGAAGCCCTGCTGCACGTAGGCGTTCTTCTGGGTATAGATATCATCGTCGAGCGTATAGCCGTGATTGAGGGTATTGGCATAAAGCAAAAAAGCCGAGAAAAAGATCAATACAGGCACAGTCCATTTATTCCCGGGAGGGGAGTTGGGCTGGACCTTTTTCTTTGCCTGAGGCTGAGGTTTCTTGGGCTTTGACATTAAGGTAAAGGCAAATTTATCATTTTTTCGCTTTTCCAGTCCTGCTCTGCATTTCATGTACTTAAAATGTGAAATGAGAAATAGGAGATATGAAACGTTTCACATTTCACATCTCACATTTCATATTTTTAATCTACATTCGCAAGAATGCAATTGAATAAAAGTTCAGGCTTGGAAGCTGGTACTTCACTGCCCCTCATGGAAGAGTTCTACACCATCCAGGGCGAAGGCTTCCACTCCGGCAAACCCGCGTACTTTGTACGTATCGGAGGCTGCGATGTAGGCTGCCACTGGTGCGATGTGAAGGAAAGCTGGGATGCTTCCATTCATCCCCTTACCGAAGCTGATTCTATCGTAAAGAACGCCGCGAAATTTCCGGCGAAAGCAGTTGTGGTCACAGGCGGAGAACCTGCCATGTACAATCTTACCTATTTTACCAAAGAGTTGAAGAAACAAGGGATGGCTACATTCCTCGAAACATCGGGTGCCTATGAAATTACCGGGGACTGGGACTGGATATGCCTTTCTCCTAAAAAGAACCAGGCACCTACGGAAGGCAGTTTCACGAAAGCGAATGAACTGAAGGTGATCATCTATAATAAGGACGATATTAAATGGGCGGAAGAGAACGCGGCCAAAGTGGGAAAGAAATGTATTCTCTTTCTGCAGCCTGAATGGAGCAGGAGGGAAGAGGTGATGCCAATGATCGTTGACTACGCCATGCAAAATCCCCAATGGAACGTATCGCTCCAGAGCCATAAA
>JANWJV010000084.1 GCA_025451785.1 Bacteroidia bacterium
CTGGGGATTGTTGAGGAAGAATCTGACGAATGCTGTTTTTTTCTTGAAATATGTATCGAACTTGAAATTGGAAATAAACAAGAAGCACAAAGGTTGCTTAAAGAGGCAGATGAACTCACTTCAATATTTACAGCATCTAATAAAACGTTAAGCACATCGTCTAAATAACCTATTCAGTTATTCCTAGATCTACAATCAAAAATCAACATTCAACAATAGTCATAAATGTCTCAAAATCAACAATCAACAATCAGCGATCAACAATCCTACCTTGATATGGAGCTCTTACGGTTCACCACCGCAGGTTCTGTGGATGATGGAAAGAGTACATTGATCGGTAGATTACTGTACGATTCAAAATCCATTTTCGAGGACCAGTACGAGGCCATTAAGGCCAGCAGCGAAAAGAGGGGAGAAGAGTATGTGAACCTCGCGCTCCTTACCGACGGCCTGCGTGCGGAACGTGAGCAGGGCATCACCATTGATGTAGCTTACCGCTATTTCGCTACTCCCAAACGCAAGTTCATCATCGCCGACACTCCCGGGCATATCCAGTACACTCGTAACATGGTTACCGGTGCTTCTACCGCCAACCTGGCCATCGTGCTTATCGATGCCCGTAAAGGTGTTATCGAGCAGACCATGCGCCATGCTTTTATCGCCTCGCTGCTCAAGATACCACACATCGTGGTATGCGTTAACAAGATGGACCTGGTGGAATACCAGGAAAAAGTATTTGAGAAGATCCGCAAAGACTTCGAAGCCTTTGCTTCAAAGCTCGATACGGTGGACATCCGTTTCATTCCTATCTCTGCGCTCAACGGCGATAACGTTGTGGCCCGTTCAAAGCATATGGACTGGTACCAGGGCCCTACACTGTTGTACCTGCTGGAAAACATCCACATCTCTTCTGATAACAACCATATCGACGCGCGTTTTCCCGTACAGTATGTCATACGCCCCATGTCGAACGATTACCACGACTACCGCGGCTTTGCCGGCAGGGTAGCCGGAGGCATCTTCCGCAAAGGGGACAAGGTAATGGTGATGCCCAGCGGTTTCACTACGAGGATCAAGTCGATCGATACCATGGAAGGCCCTATCGAAGAAGCCTTTCCTCCAATGAGCGTTACAATTACACTGGAGGACGAGATCGATATTTCAAGAGGGGATATGATCGTGCGGGAGAACAACCGCCCGGAGGTAAGCCAGGACATCGACCTGATGGTTTGCTGGTTCAACTCACGCCCGTTGCAGCTCAATGGCAAGTATCATGTGAAGCATACCACCAAAGACGCCCGCTGTCTTATAAAGGACATCAAGTACAAGATGGATGTTAATACCATGCACCGTATTCCGGATGACAAAAGCGTAGGTATGAACGACATCGCCAAGATCACCATCCGCACCACCGTGCCGCTGTTCTTCGACAAGTATTCGCGTAACAGGATCACCGGTTCCCTCATTTTTGTTGATGAAGCCACCAACGAAACGATGGGAGCGGGAATGATAGTGTAGAATGCCTGCCTGCCTGCCGGCAGGGTTAATGTTTAATGGTTAAGGGTTAATGGAAGCCCTTAACATGTGTATGTGGGGGATGTTGTCTTCCAGATATTCGGCGCCTTCGGGGCTAAAGCCAAATCCTGAATAGAATTTTTTGAGGTAGCATTGTGCCCCGATCCTTACCGGAACGCTCCCGTACTTTTCTTTCACAAATTCAAGTGATCGCTGCATCAGCTGTTTGCCGATGCCTTTGCTGCGTGCCTGGCGCGAAGTGACCACGCGGCCGATGGATGCTTCTTTGTAGGAAACACCGGCAGGGAGAATGCGTGCATAAGCGAGGTAAGAACCGTCCTGTGCCTGTGCCCATAGGTGAAAGGAGGCCTGGTCCTTGCCATCGGCATCCTGGTAAGCACAGTTCTGTTCCACGCTGAAGACTTCCAGCCTTAATTGTACGATCGCGTACAGTTCAGCGGTTGTGAGCTCTGAAAAATGTTTTACCTGCCACTGAACGTTCATCGGTTATAGCGGATAAGAAATCGTTCGTTGATCTTCTTAAACAATAGTAATCCCAAGATACAGCCAAAGCTATTGGCAACAAAATCCAGGATATCGGCGGTGCGGTCGGAGAAAAAGGCCTCCTGCATCAGTTCCAGCATGCCGCCGTAAAGCACCGAAAGTACAAAAGCGATGGCTCCTGGAAAACGCTTGAAAAGATCGTAAGTGGTTTGCAGGGAAAAGCCGCGGATTAGCAGTACCACCAGCACAAAGAAAACACCCGCGTGTACCCATTTATCGAACTCGAGTATTTCAAGAAATGAAATATGCGGCAGGTCGCGGCCGGGGATGGCGCATAAAACAAAAATGAGCACCGCCCAAAGCAATGCCCATCTTGTGTATCTCAGGAACAATTTAACAGTTTAGCAATTTAACATTGCCGGCTATCAATGGCCCACAAGGGCTTTATAATCAGCGGCACTCAGTAACGAACTGGCTTCACCTGCATTGCTCATCTCCACCTTTATCATCCAGCCATCACCATAAGGATCTTTGTTGATGCTCTCGGGATTGGAATCGATCTTGGGATTGGTCTCCAGCACTTTTCCGCCCAGGGGCATGAAAAGGTCTGATACCGTTTTCACCGCTTCCACGGTTCCGAACACCGCTTCTTTGTCGAGGGATTCGCCCACCGTTCCGATGTCGACATAAACAATATCACCCAGCTCGCCTTGCGCGAACTCGGTGATGCCGATGGTGGCGATATTTCCTTCCACACGAACCCATTCGTGGTCCTTAGTGTATTTGAGGTTGTCGGGAAAATTCATAGCGGTTGTTTTGTGAAGGGCAAATATACTTTTTATCTCAGAAAATGGGTAGCCCGGTTGAAAAATTATTGAGCCAGCGTGAAGCGAACGCTCACACCCGCATTGGCGTTGCCGGTGGGGTAGGAAGAGGAAACGTAAGGCTTGGTGAGGCTCTTGTCGAAGAAGGCCTTTACGGTAAGACGCTCATTCAATACATAGTCGGCCGAGGTCTCGATCTTGATCAGGTTCTGACCCGAAGTGACCTGGTTCACGTTCTCCACCACTTTGCGGATAACGGTTTGGTTGCCGCGTATGGATACGTTGGCCCTCAGGTTGATGTCGCTCTTCAGCGGACGGCCCCTTAGTTTCCAGGGGAGCTGCACGTTCTTGAAGCGGTAGCCCGTTCCCACCACCAGTTCGTTACCCCTGATCTCAGTAAGCTGGTACCCCGTAAGGCCCAGGCTTAGGTTGCGGTCCTTCTTCATCTCCACGTTGGCGATAAGGCTATTGCTGAAGGTCACATCGAGCTTGATGAGGGGACTGAACTGCTCGGAGATCGATACGGTGCTGATCTGCCTGGGCGCCAGGAAGTCGCCGTTGGCGTCTTTGCTGGTGCTGAAGCCCTGGCCGTTGTCGACAAAGAACAGGTTGGTGCTGTAGTTGGCAATGTTATACGATGAACGATACGCGTGGCTGAGCGTAAAGGTCTTGAAATGCTTTTTCACTTTTTCGAACTTCATAAAACCATCGTAGGTCACCCTCCAGTTAGGCACAGGCACCTTCGGGAAGGGATTGAGGCCGATGTTCTCCGGCTTCTTGCCCGAATAGGCGGCGAGGAATGAGGGGATGAGCACATCCTGCGAAGTGCCGCTATAACCATCCCACAATCCGTTGGTAAGCGGTGATGAAGCGCTGTTCTCCTGGCCGAGCCTTGTCGATACTGCCGCCCGGTTGTTGAGGAATTCCTGGAACACGCCGCTCACATGGTCCTGGTCGTCTTTCTTGAACGCTGTTCTCCAGGTGAGGTATGACATGCTGAAGTTACCCGTTTCGGTGGGTGACTCGTGCACGAAGTCGTCGATGCTGCTGTTCCACTTAAAGAACTCGCTGGTGTTCTTGGAAAAATTCCTGTTGGCGTTCAGTTCTATCTTCAGGTCCTTGAACGGCTCGGCCGTAGCACGGGCTGTAAAGTTCCTGGCGCTGGTAGTAGTGTAAGGCGTATTCAGCTTATCGTTCTTTATCAGCCAGCCTTTCGACAATGCTTCAGGCCTGATGTCCTCCTGGCTTCCGAACACAAAGCCTGCGCCAGGCGCAAAGGAGTTGATGTTCATGCCCATGATCTGGGTGGAGTCGTAATAGCCGGGAAGTATCGTTCCCGCGTTATCGCTGAAAGAGAAAGAAGCGCTCTTGAAGGTCATTACCAGGCGGGCAACGTAATCGAACGGGTTGCTCACGGTGTTTTTGGGTTCCGCTTTCTTACCCTTCGAAGTGTCAGCCTTCTCCTGTACATCCACGCCACCTGCCTTGGTGCTGCGGTTGCCGGGTTTGTTGTCGCCCATCCGCTGGTTCACCTTCTTCAGGTAAGGGATCTTGTTGTAAAGTGTGATCAGGTTGAACTGCCCGTTCCACTGAATAGAGCGCGAGTTGGTAATGGTATTGCCCAGGCTGTCGAAACCGATCGGTGCCCTGGCCCAGTCATACGTGCCTGAATAACGAACGGCAGCGGTAGCGAAATCCATCAGGGGCAGTTTGTTGATCGGGATGTTGTAGTTCACGTTGAGCATATGCCTGTAATGGTTGGTCTTGCCCAGGTGATAGAAGCTCTCACGCACGCTGTCCTTCTTCTCTTCGGTGTCGATCCTGCCCTCCGGTTCTATCACGCGAGAGTCGTTGGTAGCGCTGAAATCCATCTTCAGCGCTTTGGTGATGTCGTACTTCAGGTCGTACAGCCTGGTCATCGTAAAGCTCTTGTTAAAGGTGGGGATGATGATAATGTCGGTGCCTGTGGTGTTGCGGTTCTTCGACTCGCTGTACTGGCGGTCGATATCGGTAGTGAACCCGAAACGATTGGGATAGGGGTAGAAGTTGATGTCCTTGATAAGGGCCATGGGCTTCGAGTTCAGGAATTTCGATTTCGACTTACCAAAGGGACGGATGTTCTTCGGGTTGGTGGAATAGTTATAGGTGAGGCCGCCGCGGTAGTTCTTGATGCTGCTGTACTCGATGTTGATATTGCGGTGGTAGATCTCGTTGAAGGCATAGGTCACAGCGAAGTTCTCCACGTCGTAGATATGGTTCTTCTTGGAGCCTTTGGTCTTTTCCTTTTTTACGTTGGTGAAGTTGATGCTCTTTCGCCTCGTATAGTCTTCCGTAACGTTCTTTAATGAATCCCTCACCACCTGTGGCAGGTTGGCATCGTTCAGCACGGGCTTCAGCAGAATGTCAGGGTCAAGCGGGTTATACTGGGGTGTGCTCCAGCTTTCGGAATAGCCCACGTACATGGGGATCTTTATGTTCAGCTTCTCGGGAACGAACTTGCCCAGTTCCACGCTCGAAGAAACATCGTAGGCCTTTATCGTTTCCTTCTGGCGCTCGCTCACTTTCTTCTCGATGCTTCCGAAACCAGGCGTGCTCATGTTACCGGCGATGGTCACCGAGCCGAAGTCGGCCAGCCTGGCGGTAACGCGGGCATTGGCTGCCCAGCCGCCTTTTTCATCAAAGTCGGTGAGGCGTAATTCGTTCACCCATATCTCCCCGCATTTGTCGAGGCCGTCGTCGCTGTTGTTCGCCGAGCTCTTCTTGGGATTTCGTACGCCGATCATAATGATCTTGAGGGTGCTCAGGTTGGGGTTACCCACCACGGTTATCTTGTTGCTGCCCGAATTAAGGGTATAGGGTGTCACCAGCGTGATGGCACTGTTGCCGGCCATATCAATGTTACGCTGCTGCTTGGCTTTCTGAAGGTCTTCGAAGGACATCTCCAGGCGGTTGGCGTCGGGCCATACTTTGTACTGCTCGTCCTCGTTGGTGCCGTTGTAGAAGCCAGGCTGGGTAACCTTCAGCGGCACTTCGTATTCGTAATAGTTATTGGTATAATCGGTGCCGAGGCGGATGAACATGGTAAGATCATTGTCGTACAGCGCGTCGCCGCCGGGAGTAGCTTCCGCGTGAACATACATCTGCATCTTTTTGTACGAACGCACATCCATGCTGGTATTCTTATAAGCGGCACGTGAATCACCGTCCTCCAGGTGGCAAACGCGCATGCTCATACTTTGCTCATTAAGCTTGGCAAGGGTGGAGGTCTGCACATTCACCTCGCGGTCGATGCCCGGAGGCAGCACATAGTTCACAGGTACACGGCTGCCGTTCTCTTCGATGTTCACTGCCGATACGTTAAAGGTGGTGACGTCATCGTCGTTAGAGATGTATTCACCGGGATACTTAAGGTCGTAGTTGTATTTCCTCCACTCATCGCGTACCAGTTCCAGGCGTGCGAAGCGCAGCACTAAGGGCTTGTCAACACCTTTAACATACATGCGGATGAAGCGGATCGACTTAAAATCCTCAATGCTGCCGATCTTCGATTCGAAGGTCTTCACCGGGATCTTGAACTGGTACCAGGTAATGGGTTTGTCCTGGCCGTTCTTGATGTTCTGTCCCTTGGTTTGGAACACGTCGGTGATATAGTTGTTGCCTACGTTGTTCACGTTGATGTCAGTAGGCCCTAACTTGATCTTGTACTGGTAGTAGCTCTCGCTTTCGCTCAGGGTGTTGTCGCGGTTAATGTCCTCAGCGTTAGGAATTGTAGTTGCTGAAGTGGGATACTTGTCGCCGTTCAGTTTGTCGCTTTGTTCCTGCGTGGCGGAGTTGCCGTCCATGCCGGTGTACATACGATAGCGGTCGAGGATGCCCAGCGAAGCATTGTCATAATCGTCGCCGCGGTAGTAGTGGTAATCGTCGGTAGAAGGATCGGCCAACAGCGCTGCATAGGCCGAGGCCGAGAGGTTTGCCTGCGCGGTGCTGAGGAAAGAAGAGAAGAAGTTCTGCTCGTCGAGGTTACGCAATCCGTCGAGGCCCACATCCTGGAAAGGCCTTGCGTTGGGATCGTTGTCGAACGTGTTTACGATGCTTTGGATGGAAGGCACGCGGCCCCACTTCGTTTCATCGTAAGGATTGGTGTTGTCGGTCTCGGAGCGCGGCAAGCCGTTCTCGAAGCTCTTGCGCGAATCTTTCAGGATGTCTTCGGAAATGTTTCCGAGGTTGAAATAAAGTTCTCCCGGGAAGCTGTAGGTGTTCCCGTTGTCGTTGTTGTAAGGATCCATCATCCAGAACTGGATGAACTCGATATTGGCCGCTTCAAAGTCGTTGGTCTCGATCTTACGCATGATGCCTGCCCAGCGGGTCTCGGGGTTCTTCAGGGTGCCATCGTTGTTCACACCCATGGAAATACCGCTCAATCCTGTTACGTCATAGTTGTAAGGGCCGCGCTCGGAAGGATAATAGGCAAGGTCGAGCATGGGGATATTGGTCACCTGTCCATTCGGGTTTTGCTTGTTGGGGAACAGTTCGGTCTCCAAAACTTCGCGCACCTGATTGAGCGACATTGCGTCCTTATCGATGTTCGAGGGTGTGAGGTTGTTCGTTTGGCGCAGGAAGAGCGGGTCGATCACATACCAGCTAAGCCTTGCCCTGTTGAAGCCGTAAGGCAAACTGTCGGTAAGGCCCGCTTCGGGGAACAGCGCGGGCTGTCCTTGCGGCGTACTGGCGATGAACCATGCCGAAGGTGTCTTCAGGTCGATAGCGGAAGTACTGCCTTCAAAGTCATCGATATAGGAGTTGCCGCTCTTGCCAATGGCCTTGCTGTGTCCGGGGATCAGCTGCGCGTACTCACCGGCGGCGGTGATGCTCGACATCGCTTTTGTTTCGATGAAGGGGATCTTGTCCACCAGCCTTGTCAGGAAGGGCGCGTCGGTGCGGTAGTTTCCGTCAATGCCCCAAATGGTATTGGAGATGGGCTCGTCGCCGATGTTCACCTTGCGGGTGAGCGGGCGTTCCGTCAAATTCAGAACGGTACCTCCTAAACTGAAATCTTTATTGATGCGATAGTCGATGTGCGTTCCCAATAAGGTCTTCGCCTGTATGTTGAACAGCGAGTTACTTTCGAGCGAGATCTTAATGGGCGTGCCCGAGTTAAGAATGCCTTCGTTGATGATCTTCACGCGGCCCAGGGTATAGTCAACGGTATAGTCGATGTTCTCGGTGAGCGGAATTCCGCCGGCGGTAACTGTTACCGATCCGGGAGGAACGTTGGGCGCGCCGAGCGAGATATCGGAAGAGGAAGAAGACTTATAAGTTCCTTTCAGCTTATAACGGTTCTTCTCAGGAAACTGCTGCGCGATGGTCTTGGTAGAGTCGTATAATTGCTCGAACACATATTTGTTGGCGAGGGTTTGTTCGTTCAGCTGGAACTTGCCTCGCAGGTTGGAGCCGAACGGCTCGAGCACAGGGAAGAACACACGCCCGTTGGCCGACATGATCGTAACGCCGTCAAGGAAGTCGAACACCCCGTCAGGTGTCGGGCTCAGCTGGCTGTTAAGCTTGTCGAGGTTCATCAGCTGTATGAGCGGCTTGCCGGTGATGCCGGTTCCTTCGGGAAGGTAATTGATGTCGGTACCGGTGGCGGAGTTGTTGTACCATACTTCCAGTACAAAGTCCTGGGGGTTGATCTGGTAAGCGCCGATCGAATAAACGTTCTTCATCATCAGGTCCCACATGGGCGATGAGGTAGCCACGTTGGTGCTCTTCAGCATTTTTACCAGCAGTGCGTTGGGAGTGGCGATACCATCGGTAGAGAATTCACCCACCTGGTAAACCTTGCCCTGGTAGGTATATTGGAAGGCAACGCCCAGCACCTCGTCGTAGTTGAGGGCCTGGTTAAGTGATATAAAACCTAAGCGCGGGTTGTAAGTATATTCGGTAGGCGCCAGCTTGCGGGCGTTCTCCAGTTTTTCGAAATGCTGCACGGCCTTGTAGTTGAGCGAAGTACCGGTGAGCGTGGAGAGGGCCTTGTTCACATCCCTTACGTTGGGATAGTTGGCGGCAAAGGTCTTGGTGTAAAGGCTGTTGGCGCTGTCTTGCGGTGTTAACTTTCCATAGGTGGTAACGCCCGGCGTGATAATGTATTGCGAATCTTCTTCGCCAAGGTCGGTAAGGGCAACGATGTTGCGCGTGTTCTCAGTGGCGCTGGTCTTGTTTGTTACCCACACTTCTATCTTGGTGATGTTCACACCCGAGTTGATGGTAGGAAGGTTGGCAAGCGCGCCGTTGTACTGGTCGTGATAGAAATGCGATAAGAAATAGTGCTTGTTGGCCTCGTAAGCGTCGCCGGAGATCTCGAACTTGCTGGTTTGCGCGCCGCCGGTAACATTCACTTCCGACTTCTTGCCTTTTTGCTGCGAGAAAATGGTGGTGGCGGTGATCTTGCCGAACTGCAATTGTGTTTTGATACCGAACAGGCTCTGGCTTCCGGTGATGAGCGATCCGGTGAGGGGCAGGTTCACGTTGCCCGCTTCTATCTTCTTGATGATCTCATCTTCGTAGCCGGTGTATTCGAGCTTCATCTGGTTCTCGAAGTCGAAGGTGGCCTGTGTGTTGTAATTGGTGGTGAGTTTCAGCTTGTCGCCGATCTTGCCGATCACGTTCAGCTGTATCTTCTCATCAAAGTCGAAGGTGCTGATCTTGCGCTGCTTCACAGGAAGCGCGGGGTTCTCGGTACGTGAGGTGTTGCTGGCGAAAATAAGTTCTGCCGACCCCTGGGGGCGGATGTCAACCGTGTTGCCGCCGAATATCCTGTCGAAGTATTCACCGCCTACGCGCAGTTTGGGGATGAGTGCCTTGCTTTGCTTGGCGGCCTCGGCATGGCTGCGCTGCTTCCAGTAGTTCTTCACCGCTTTCTTAAAGGCGTAGTCGCTGTACTCGTCGGCATCCATGTAGGTGCCGCGGCGGTAATCCATTTCGCCCACCTTCTGTACGATGTTAAAGGTCCCGGTAGTGGGATCGTACTCCATCGTCTTGCTGATGTTGGCGGGATCTTTTAGTTTCAGTCCCCCGTCGCGCTGGTCTTCGTTGAGCGGGTCGGTAAGCGACTTGTCCTTGAAAGGGTATTTCAGTTTGATATCCTCAGGGGGGGTATCACCCTTCATCACCTCTATGGCATAGCCTTTTGAGGAACCGAAGGCCCGGGTAGGGCTCACTTTAGCGTTGCCGTTGAAGAACACGCTCAGTAGTGCAATGGAAAAGCTGCCGAGAAAAAGATATTTGAACGTGGTTTTCAAGAGGGGCTAAGCTTATAGATTTTTGAGTGCTGTTTTGATCAGGTGTTCCACACTATGACGGGCCTCTTCCGATTTAGTTGCCTTGTCAACGGCGCGTTCGGCCACAGGCCTCGCGAAGCCAAGGGCTAGGAGGGCAGAGAGGGCTTCCTCACGCATGGAGCCGCCTCCGTTCACAGTACTGCCGAGGTCTTCAGCGCCCAGTTTTCCTTTCAGGTCAACGATGATGCGCTGCGCTGTTTTCTCACCAATGCCTTTGATGCTTTTCAGCAATGCCACATTACCGCTGGCGATGCCTTGTTGTATCTCTTCTGCCGAAAGGGAGCTGAGCATCATCAGCGCGCTGGTGCCGCCTACGCCCGATACGGAAACGAGCTTGCGGAACAAGCTGCGCTCGGCATTGTCGGCGAAACCAAAGGAGCGCGGCAGGTCGTCGCGCACATAAAGCTGTTCCACCAGCAGCTTGCATTTTTCGCTGCTGCCTATCTTAGTGAATGTATTGAGTGATATGTTCAATTGGTAGCCTACGCCGTTTGCTTCCACCACCGCGTATGTGGGTGTTTTTTCAACAAGCCTTCCTTCAACGTGGTGGATCATTTTTTATTTTCTGGCTTGTGCGTCAATTACGGCGATGGTCACCATGTTCACGATCTCACGAACGGTACTTCCCAGCTGCACCACATGCACCGGCTTTTTCATGCCGATAAGTACGGGGCCGATGGCTTCCGCTCCGCCCATCTCCTGCATCAGCTTGTAAGCGATGTTGCCCGATACCAGGTTGGGGAAGATGAGGGTGTTTACTTTTTTATCAATGAGGTCGGAGAAGGGGAATTGCTCCTTCAGCAGCTCATTGTTCAATGCGAAGTTGGCCTGCATCTCACCGTCCACGATCATGCCGGGGTAGTTCTCATGCAATAGTTCCACCGCCTTGCTCACCGTGCTCGGTACATCGCCTTCGGCAGAACCGAAGTTGGAGTAGGAGAGCAGCGCGATGCGGGGAATGATGTTGAACTGTCTTATGGCATTGGCGGTAAGTACTGTAATATCCACCAGTTCCTGCGCTGTGGGGTTCACGTTCATGGTGGTATCGGCAAAGAAGAAAGGCCCTTGCTTGGTCACCATGATGTACATGCCGGCCACGCGTTTCACATCTTTCTGCACGCCGATGATCTGCAAGGCAGGACGTATCGGGTCGGCATACTTACGGGTAAGGCCGCTGATCATCGCGTCGGCTGCGCCGGTCTCCACCATCATGGCGCCGAAATGGTTCCGCTCGCGCATCACCTTACGGGCTTCGAACAATGTGTAGCCGCGGCGTTTGCGTTTGCTGAAAAAGATGTCGCCGAAAGCGCTCCTGCGCTCGTCCTCTTCCGGACTGCGGGGATCAATGATCGGAATATCGTCGAGGTCGAGGCTGTGCTCGGCAATAAGTTTAGCGATACGGTCCCTGTCACCAAGAAGGATCGGTTTGGCAATGCCTTCGTCCTTCACCTGCTGCGCCGCCTTCAGGATCTTGTAATGGTCGGCCTCAGCGAACACCACCCGCTTGGGATTTTGTTTCGCCTTGTTGGTGATGGTGCGGATCAATTTGTTGTCGAGACCCAGGCGGTTGATCAATTCCTGCTTGTAAGCTTCCCAGTCAGTGATCTTATGCTGCGCTACACCCGATTCGATCGCGGCTTTCGCTACGGCGGGAGCCACGGTAGAAATGAGGCGCGAGTCAATGGGCTTGGGGATAATGTATTCAGGACCGAACACGAGATTCTTACGGTCATAAGCCAGGTTCACACTGTCAGGTACAGGCTCTTTCGCCAGGTTGGCGATAGCGTATACCGCTGCCAGCTTCATGGCCTCGTTGATCTGTGTGGCGCGCACGTCGAGTGCCCCACGGAAAATAAAGGGGAAACCCAATACGTTGTTCACCTGGTTAGGATGGTCGGAACGGCCTGTGGCCATAATGATATCCTCTCGTGCTGCCATGGCTTCCTGGTAAGGGATCTCCGGGTCGGGGTTCGCGAGGGCGAACACCACCGGGCTCTTGGCCATGCTGCGGATCATATCCTGGTTAACGATATTTCCTTTCGAAAGGCCAACGAAAACGTCGCAGCCTTTCATGGCTTCTTCTAGGGTTGTGGCTTTTGTAGTAGAAGAAGCGAAGAACTGCTTTTGTTCGTCGAGGTCTTTCCTGCTCGTGGAAAGCACGCCCTTGCTGTCGAGCATCAGGATGTTATCCTTCTTCGCGCCTACGGCGATATAAAGTTTGGCGCAGGAGATGGCGGAAGCGCCGGCCCCGTTCACTACGATCTTTACTTTGCCGATATCTTTCTTCGCTATCTCACAGGCGTTAATGAGCGCTGCCGCCGAAATGATGGCGGTGCCATGCTGATCGTCATGCATCAGCGGTATGGTGAGCTCCTCTTTGAGCCTGCGCTCTATCTCGAAGCACTCCGGTGCTTTGATGTCTTCGAGGTTGATGCCTCCGAAAGTGGGGGCGATGGCTTTCACTGTTTTTACAAAACCGTCGATGTCAGCGGCGTCAACTTCAATGTCGAACACGTCGATGTCGGCGAAGATCTTGAAGAGAAGTCCTTTTCCTTCCATCACCGGTTTGGAGGCCAGCGCGCCTATATTGCCGAGACCCAGCACGGCGGTGCCGTTAGAGATCACTGCTACAAGGTTGCCTTTAGCGGTGTATTTGTAAGCGTCTTCCGGGTTTTTTTCTATCTCCAGGCAGGGTTCCGCAACTCCTGGCGAATAGGCCAGCGAGAGGTCCCTTTGTGAGCTATGCGGTTTGGTGGGTATGACCTCTATCTTCCCCGGCCTGCCCTGGGAATGGTAGTCGAGGGCATCCTGCTTTCGGAACTTAACCATTGGTGTGTTTTGGTAACCTGCGAAGTTAACAAAATATCGATACGAACCGCCCCATAAATAACCCCCTATTTTCTTTGTTTTTGAGAAAATTTCCTACTTTTATTGCTTATCGAGCCATGAAAAAACTTGTCGTATTTACCGGTGCCGGCATCAGTGCCGAAAGTGGTATCAAAACCTTTCGCGACAGCGGTGGGCTTTGGGAGGAATTCGACATTAATGAGGTGGCTACGCCTGAGGCCTGGGAGAAGAACCCGGAGCTGGTGCTGAAGTTCTACAACATGCGCCGCGAACAGGTGCTAAAGGCGCAGCCCAACCCGGCGCACGAACTGCTGGTCGCCTTTGAAAAACAGTACGACGTACACATCATCACACAAAACATTGATAACCTCCACGAGCGGGCCGGCTCCAAAAAAGTGCTGCACTTGCATGGCGAGATCATGAAGGCGCGCAGCACGCAGCATCCTGAATTAGTGTACGAACTCGATGATAAAGCGCTCAGCCTCGGTGATACCTGCACCAAGGGCGCGCAGCTGCGGCCGCACATCGTATGGTTCGGCGAAGCGGTACCCAATATGGAACTGGCCTACGACATTGCCGCGAGCGCCGACGTGTTCATCGTAGTTGGAACTTCATTGAATGTTTATCCGGCAGCGGGAGTGGTTGACTTCACTCCGTTGCGCATTCCCAAATACCTGGTAGATCCCGGCGACTTCAACGCGGGCACGGTAAAGAACCTGATGCACATAAGGGAGAAGGCCAGCGTGGGCCTTGCGAGACTAGTAAAGGAATTGATGTAGGTTCGCTTAATGGGCGACCACCAGTTTGCGGGTGGCGCTTGTCTTTCCATCCACCACAAGGGAATAGAAATAAACGCCGGCTTTGTAATGGCCGGTCATAAGGATCACTGTTGACTGAGTTTCCTGCAGCCCGATCTCTTCCACTTTTTCTCCAAGCATATTTGAAATAACAATGCTGGCATTGGTACTGCCCGGTGCCAGTTTGTAACCAATGGCGGCCATGCCGTTGGCAGGGTTAGGAGAGGCATTCAATTCGGCCTGCTGCGAAACAGGTTTAGCGATCCCTGTAGGAGTGACGTGATAAGCTACTACTACTGACATTGAATCGGTGGTATTGTTCTTATCATAAAAGCGGTAGCGTACCCAGGTAGTGCCGTACTGGCTGTTGGGATAATACGTGCCTTTGAAAGTACTGTCGGAAGCGCCGGGAGGAATGGTGGCGTCGTACCCTGAAACAATGGTGAGCGTATCATAGCATCCCATGCCCCAGCAAAAATCGTTGGAGGTAAGGCCTACGGCGCTCAGCACCTGCTTGCTGCAGCGTACCACTTTGGTGCCGTTGGCATTGTTCTTTACTTTGAAATGCGAGATCATATACGTATCGGTGATCACTCCCCAAATGTCCTGCACATAGCCGATGGTGCTGAAGCTGGAGGCTACGCTGTTTTGCGCGGAGGCGCCAGCGCTTATAATAATGGCGGATAAAAGGAGCAGGGTTTTCTTCATGGCTTCACGGATATATAACAAATGTAATGAAGCAGAGCCTAAAAACAAAACAACCCCGGCATTACCGAGGTTGTTTTAAGAATTATTAAGATTTTTTAGTGGCTTACTACGAGCTTTTTGGTAGCCACCGTTTTGCCATCAGTGATCAGCGAGAAGAAGTAAATGCCGCTCTGGTACCCTTCGGTCACCAGCAGTACGCCGATCTCTTTGTTGTTGAGGCTGATCTCTTCCACTTTCGCGCCCAGCATGTTGTGGATCACGATGCTTGCTTTCTGAACCGAAGGTGCCAGGCTGGTGCCGATAAAGGTCATGCCGTTGGCGGGGTTCGGAGAAGCGTTCAGCTTGCTTTCGATGTTAGAGTTAGAAGCGATACCGGTGGGAGTTACGTGGTAAGCGATCACTACAGAGATAGAGTCGCTGCCGTTGCTCTTATCGGTAAAGAGGTAACGCATATGGCTGGTACCTACTTTGCCGAAGATGTTATAGTCACCACGGAAAGTGGAGTCGGAAACACCGGCAGGGATCACCTGGGGTGAGGGCGACAGGTACACGTTATCGGGCCAGCAGTACTGTCCCCAGCAAAAGCTGTTGGTAGTACCGGGAACCGTGTCGATCACTATCTTTTCGAGGTTAACGGTCTTAGCGCCACCGGCGTTGTTCTTCACTTTCATATAACCTACCAGGTAAGGGTCGGTATCGGCTCCCCATACATCGGTAGTGATGCTGGGAATGCTGAAGCTGGAAGCTGCGGTGTGGTTGTTATTGCCTGCAGACTGGGCTGAGGCCGAAATGACAAATAAAGTTGCGGGAAGGAGGAGTAAAAGTTTTTTCATAGCGTTAATGTTATGTGTTACACAAATGTAGGAAATTATCCCGTATACGGCAAATCCCTATTTAAGTTCCGGGGGCAGGCTGCAAACCGGGATGGGTTTCATCTTATGCTGGGCCGCTTTGTGCATGCGGGTATAGATGTCGAGCACCTCTTCCTGGCGCTTGGTAAGCTTGCTGAACTTATCAGGGTTTTCAAGGAATTCCATGGCCCATTCAAGTTCGGCGTAAGTGGCACCTATCTGGTCCTCGTCGCTGCGCTGGTCATGCCATAAACCGTCAGTAGGCTTGGCGATCAATATGGAATTAACGATGCCCAGCTCTTTTGCCAGGGCAAATACTTCTGTCTTGTTAAGGTCGGCGATCGGGCTCAGGTCCACGCCGCCGTCGCCGTACTTGGTGAAGAAACCGATGCCGAAATCCTCCACTTTATTACCGGTGCCTGCTACCAATAGCTTTTTACTGGAAGCAAATACATATAAGGTAAGCATGCGGAGGCGCGAGCGGGCATTGGCCATGCTCAGCCAGTCTTGCACATCGGGTGGTAGCGCTTCTCCTAACTTATCGAAGGTGGCGGTGAGCTCTGTTTCATGCGAGCTCACATTGCTGTAATGCTGCTTGAGCCAGGCGATGTGCTCCTTGCCGCGCAGGTATTCAGCGCTGTGCTGGTGGATCGGCATATTAAGGCAGATCACCTCTTTGCCGGTCTTGGCGCAAAGGGTAGAGGTAAGGGCGGAGTCAACGCCGCCGGAGATACCTACCACAAAGCCCTTCATGCCCGAACGATCACAATAGTCGTTGAGCCAGTTGACGATGTAACGGATGACTTCCTCTTTCTTCATTTCAAAAAAAATCCCGGCCTTAGGAGCCGGGATTAAAATTA
>JANWJV010000085.1 GCA_025451785.1 Bacteroidia bacterium
ACCACAGATAAAGAGCGATCCCCATCGCTCTTTTTTATTTTCTCAGCAGCTTCGCGAAAGGCTCGAACTCCACTCTTACAGAATCATAATCCCGACCGCTCATCCATCGTTTTTCCTCCCTGAACTGCGCGCTGAAAATACTCTTGCGGGCATCGTAACGGTCAAGCCGCAGGCTGGAAAGGTCGATGAGGGAATGGATCACATCGTCAGTTTGATATTTCCTGTCCAGGTAAGCAGAGAAAGAGTCGATCCGGTTTTGGTTCGCCTTCCGGTAGTCGCCCGAGAACCAGGCGATAAAAGGTATCTCGAACATGAAGGCCGTTGCGTCTTCTTCCTGGTGTGAAAAATAAGAACGCGAGTCGTACACTTCTTCGCCATGATCAGGGAAGTAGAGCACATAGGAATAGCTTGTCCTCTCCTTCACCATCGCAATGATCTCCGAAACGATCATGTCGTTATATCTCACCGCGTTGTCGTATTCGTTCACACGTGCCAGCTTCCAGGCGTTGCCGGCAAGAAAAGGTTTGTCCCTCACCGGTATGTCGTCAGTGCCGTTGAAATGGTTATACGCTGGAGGATAGCGCTTTGAATAATCGGCATGGGCCCCCATGAGATGAAGCACGATGAACTTCTTCTCCGCCTTTTCCTCCAGCACTTTTCGCAAGGGAGGGAGCAGTTTTTCATCGCATGAACGCTCTTCGCTTTCATCGTTCACAAACAGGCGCAGGTCCGCATCCTTCGCGAGGGCAGAGGTCACGTTCTCAAATTCCCCCATCTCGTATTGGTTAGAGAGCCAAAAGGTTTTGTAGCCTGCCTGTCTGAACAGCTCTATGAGACTTCCTTCCTTGTAAAAAGGGTTCATGTCATCGAAGTTCGCGAAGGAGATGATCTTCTCCATTGATGGCTGGGTGTGCGAATGGGGGCTGATGACATCATTGAAAATGAAGAGCTCATTACGCATCGCTTCCAGTTTCGGACTGGTACGCCTGTAATAACTATAGAGGCTCATGTGGTTGCGCGCAGTGGCTTCGCCGATCACGCAAACATAGGTGATGTTCGTTCCCGGGGGACTTTTATCCTCCAGGCCGCTGAACTTCACATTGCGCTCTTTCCTGGAAGCGAGCTCGCGGTTGAATAGCTCCAGTTTTTCGCGGTACTCGCCAAAGTTGCGGTAATAACCATATAAAATACTTTTTGCCTGGTTGCCGTTTCCGAAAGAAGCGAGTAGCAGCAGGAAGATCACAAATAGCCAGGGTTCGTTGAATAATTTTCTGTTATGGAAAAGCGCCCCCTCTTTCTTGATCATGCGCAGGCATGCCATCGGTACAACAATGAAAAAAAGAACGGATATCACTGATGAAAAGCTGAGCTGCGCCGCAAGGAATTCCTTCATTTCCGTAAAGGGCGCTATCATGATCTCGAAATAGAGCCCTGCCGGCATTTTGCTGCCGAACATGTAATAATGGTACAAGGGGGGAATGGCATGTACGGTCAGGAAGAGAAATAGCAAAGCGAGGTAAAGCCGTTTCCCTTTGGGAAGGAGCAGTACGGGGATGGCGAGATAACAGAGCGACATTGAGCTGCGGAGAAATAGCAAAAGGTCAAACTCTCCGCCGAAGATCAGGGGCGCCATTGAAAAGAAGGCAATGAGAAGTATGGTAATGGAGAGATTACGAAGCTCAGGTGCTGAGAGCCTTTCCGCAAAGAGGCCAGGAGCGAATATTCTGAAGACGGTGATAATAATGATAGCGCAAAGCAGCGTAAGGAACAGTGGCAGGCCGCTGCTTTGAAGCAAAAGGCAAATGAAAAAAGTGTTGAAGGCAATAAGTCCGCTGCCCAGTATATTTTTCAACCGTTCATCGGCAATGCGTTGTGTTCCGAGAAATGCCAGGAAAAAAATGGCCGCTCCGGCCGCTCCGCTCAGAAGCAGGCGGGGATATTCGGCAGCAATTATTTCGGAAAGGAAGCGGTGTTCCAGCGGCACTTTCGACAATGCCTGGATTGCCCAGCTAAAAGCAGCGCCAGCAGAAAGCACCCGAAAGGGAAAGCTGGGATTTTGCTGCTGGGATTTTGTCATGGCAATGGAAAAGGCAGGGGAAGGAAGGCCAAATTTAACAAACTTAGGAGTTTAAGCATGGATTATCAGTACTTTAGCCCTCCGTGAACCTGGTGGTAGATATAGGGAATACACTCATTAAATGCGGGGTTTTTAAAGAAGGGGCCCTGGTGCGTTCATTCGTGACGGAAGATGAGAAAGAAGTGCTGAACGAACCTGGCATCAAAAAAGGGATTATTTGTTCGGTACGCAAAGAACTTCCCGCCGGGCTTAAGGACAATAAGCGTTTTATGCTCTTTACAGCGCAAACGCCGGTTCCTCTTAAGAACAAGTATCGTTCTGCCGCCACGCTTGGCAGCGACCGCCTTGCGGCAGCAGTTGGCGCAAGCCATCAGATAAAAGGAAAGCCTACACTGGTGATCGACGCGGGCACCTGTCTCAAATATAATTTCATCAATGCCGCCGGCGAATACCTGGGAGGCTCCATTTCTCCCGGTCTTGAGATGCGCTTTAAAGCGCTGAACGCTTTTACCGGCCGCCTGCCATTGCAGGAGAAAGATGGTAAGTTCGAAGATCTTATTGGTACAGATACCAAAGGATCCATGTTGTCGGGTGTACAGGAAGGGATAATTGCCGAAACTGACGGAATAATTGACCGCTACCTGAAACTTTATCCGGGCCTCTGCGTCATACTTACGGGTGGCGATGCCGCCTTTTTTGAGAAGCGGTTAAAAAACAGCATCTTTGCAGACCCATTTTTGGTCCTTAAAGGCCTGAATATCATACTTGAGCATAATGCGAAATAATAGGAAAGCTATTACTGCCAGAAGGTTTGCGCTTTCCGCATTTTGCATTTTGCATTTTACATTTTGCATTTTCGCCCAAACTTCTACTGTCTCCCCCTATTCCCGTTATGGCCTCGGCGACCTTCAGGGAAGCAATTTCGTCCAGAGCTTTTCGATGGGCGGTATTTCAACAGCGCTTCGCAACGATTCAGCTCGGCCTTATTATATCAACTCCTCCAACCCGGCTTCCTACATTTCTACCGGCAAGTTCACCACGTACGAAGCAGGTGTGTCGGTGAGCATGCTGCAGCTTAAATCGGAAAGCTCGAAGCAAACGGTGAACTCAGCCTCTATCGCGTACCTTGCCTTTGCAATGCCTGTGCTGCCTAAATACTGGGCAATAAGTTTTGGCCTCCAACCATACAGCAGTGTAGGCTATAAGGTTTCCGATCATAAGACGCTCGATAGTATTGGTAATGTAGATTACCTGTACGAAGGCAGCGGCGGTATCAACAGGGTTTATTTCGGCAATACCATCCAGCCCTTTGGGAACGCGGTGGGAAGACTGCATGAAACAGAAAAGTTTAAGAACCTGCAAAGGCAGAAAGAGGCTTACCGCCTTGCCGGCGACCAGTGTAACTTCGAGAAGCTGAGGAACCAGATATACCATATGGATAAGCGTAAACAGAACCTCAGCACATTTTCGGCGGGCCTTAACGCTTCTTTCCTTTTCGGTAACCTCGAAAGTACCAGGAGAGTGCTCTATCCCAATAATTCCTCCAACCAGTTCTACTACAATACAAAGAACTCGCGTACAATGCGTATCAAGGACTTTTCTTTCGACTATGGCGTGCAGCAAACCTTCCGCATTGACTCAATGCCCAAAAAAGGAAAATGGAAACTGCTGTGTGATTCAAGCGGAAACAGCGGCAGCAAGAACAGGAGGGAGCTGAAGGAGAAGGTAAGGGTGACCCTTGGCGCTACCTTCGGCATGGCCACCGACCTGAACGCGAAGCGCGACATACTTTCCTTTAGCTATTTCACCACGGCAACGGGTTACGAAGTTCCGAAGGATACCATGGAAAATTTTACGGCGCAGGAGGGAACAGTTTCACTGCCCATGAGCGGCAGCGCGGGCATTGTGGTTAAGAAAGGGGAGCGCTGGCTCATCGGTGCCGATTACTCCTTCCAGAATTGGTCGGAGTTCAGTTCTTTCGGTGAAAGTTCATCCGACCTGAAGAACAGCATGCGCATTTCACTCGGCGGACAGTACACGCCTAACAAGGCATCCGAAGCCAAAGGCAGCTATTGGAAAAAGGTACAGTACAGGGCGGGGCTTAAATATTACAACACCTATCTCGACCTTAAGGATACCAGGCTTACGGAATCAAGCGTTAGTCTTGGCCTGGGTCTGCCCGTTGGATTCCGTACACAATTCAACTATTCGGTGCTCAACCTTGGTTTCGAGATCGGGCAGCGGGGCACTTCCGAAAATGGTCTCGTAAAAGAACAGTTCTATCGCGCTGTCATTGGGCTTACCATCAATGACAAATGGTTCCAGAAGCCTAAATTTGATTAAATTAGCTTTTCAAACAGAAAGGCCATTGAATTCCAGGTTTTCCTTCGTGTTAATCGGCGCATTGCTTTTCACTTCGTGTGAGAACGATATCGAATTGATCAACCTTGTGGGTTCGCCTCAAACCATGCCCACCGAATCGGGCATGAATGTGGAGACCATTTACAGCGACTCCGCCAAAGTGAAGGTGAAGCTCATCAGTCCTCAAATGGACCGGTACAACGACAAGGAGCCAAGGTTGGAAATGCCCAAAGGAGTTCACATCCTTTTTTATGACGAACAAATGAAAGTGAAGTCGGAGCTTACGGCCGATTACGCTGTGAGATATGAGGCCGACAAGCGGATGGAAGCGAAGGGAAATGTGGTGGTGCTGAACGAGCGCGGCGAAAAACTGAATACCGAGCACCTTATCTGGGACCAGGTGAGCGGCAAGATACGCACCGAAAAGTTCGTGAAGATAACCACCGCTGAAGAGGTCATTTACGGCGACGGCCTTGAGTCGAACCAGGATTTTACGAAGTACAAGATCCTGAAACCTAAAGGGACGATCAGCATTCATGATTCAGGAGAGGAAACAGAAGAAAAACAAAAATAGATGAGAACATTCAAGGTATTGGAGATCTTATGGCTGATCATCGGACTGGTAGCCATCGCGATGTGCTCTTACAGCATTGCCATTGGTCAGCAACGGGATTCCATCTTTTTCCTGGTGGTCACGTTCATGTCGGGGGTGATGTACGCCGTAAGAAAGCGTCAGCGTAAGAAGACAGAGGAGTTTTCTAACAAACAAAAATAGGATTGGACAGTTTTGCCATCGTACTTGCTGCGCTCATTGCTTCCGCGTTCTTCTCGGGGATGGAGATCGCCTTCATTACCTCCAATAAACTAAGGATCGAACTGGAGAACAAGCAGGGCAGTATCCCGGCAAAGATCTTCTCGTATTTCAATAAATATCCTTCGCGTTATTTGGGCTGTATGCTCCTGGGGAACAACATCGCCCTGGTCACCTTCGGTATCTTCATGGAAGGTATCCTGGAGCCCTGGTTCGAGCCGTACATACATTCAAAGCTTCTTCTTCTTCTTGTGCAGACGCTGGTGGCGACGCTTATCATTCTCATTGCTGCTGAGTTCCTTCCTAAGAACATCTTCCGCATAAACCCCAACCGTACCCTCAGCATCTTTGCCATACCGGTGTGGATCATCTATTGCCTGCTGTATCCCATCGTGTTCCTTACCACGGGGCTTTCGGAGCTTATCCTTGGAAAGATCTTCAGGGTGAAGATAGGGCAGAACAAGCTTAGCTTCGGCAGGATCGATCTCGACAACTATGTTCGCGAGGCTACCTCGCATAAGAACGAGCACAATGAGATCGACCACGAGGTGAAGATATTCCGCAAGGCGCTCGACTTCTCAGCTATCAAGGTGCGTGAGTGCATGGTGCCGCGCAACGAAGTGGTGGCGCTGGAGGTGAACGATCCCCTGGATGAGCTAAGCAGGAAGTTCATCAAGACAAGGCTCTCTAAGATACTCGTGTACGAGAACACCATTGACAATATCATCGGCTATACCCATTCGTTCGAGATGTTCAAAAATCCCGGAAGCATCCGCTCCATGCTGCTGCCTGTTGCCGTAGTACCCGAGTCGATGCCGGCACGTGAGGCCCTCACCACTTTTATCCGCCAGAACAAAAGTGTAGCGGTGGTGGTGGATGAGTTCGGCGGCACCTCCGGCATGCTTACCATGGAAGATGTGATGGAAGAGATATTCGGAGAGATAGAGGACGAACATGACAAGGAAGAGCTCGTGGAGAAAAAGATAGGGGTGAAGGAGTATGTTTTTTCGGGCAGGCTCGAGATCGATTACCTGAACGACAAGTACAAACTGCAGCTGCCGGTATCAGAAAATTATTCAACGCTATCTGGCCTGCTTACCTTTTACCACGAGAGCATTCCCGACCTGAACGAACAGATAACTATCGAACATTTTGTTTTCAGGGTTACCGAGGTGAGCGGCGCGAAGATCGAACTTATCAACGTGAAGTCAGATGACTGATGAGAACAGCGTTCCTTATCATAACCATCGCTTTGATCGGCGGCTGCAGGCCCGACGATGCGGTGATCGACCTTGCCGGAAGCGGTTATCCCAATAAACCGGGAAGGATCATTCTTAGCAGCTGCGCTGTTTCAGGATGTCATAATGAACTGAGCAAGGAAGCGGCAGCGGGCCTTTCGCTTTCCACATGGGACCATCTCTTTGAAGGCGGGCGCAGCGGTCCATGTGTGATCCCTTACCGTCCTGACTTCAGCACCCTTTGTTATTATGTGAATACCGATAAGACCCTGGGTGTTACACTTCAGCCTTCCATGCCCCTTAACATGCCCGCGTTGTCGAAAGAAGATTACCTCGTACTGCGTGATTGGATCGCTTCCGGCGCTCCCAACCGTGATGGCGTTGTAAAATTCTCTGATGATCCTTACAGGAAAAAATATTATGTGAGCAACCTGCTTTGTGATGAGGTGACGGTATTCGACGCGGCAACAAGGCTACCAATGCGTTATGTAAGTGTTGGGAGCGGCCTTTCGGCGAAGTATGCCGGCGTGATAAAGGTGGCGCCCGACGGGCAGTATTGGTATGTGAGCTTCCTGGCGGGAAACCTTATTAAGAAGTTCAGATGTTCTGACGATGCTTTTGTGGGAAGCATAAGCCTCGGGGCGGGTTCCTATCACAGCTTCACCATCACCCCCGACTCTAAAAAAGCCTTCTGTCTCGATTACGCTTTACCGGGAAAGATCGTTTATGTGGACCTGCAATCGATGAGCGTTAGTGCAACTTATACTAATGGAGGTAATTTCTTTTATCCCCGCGGCGCCGCGGTTAATGCTTCGTCTACTGTGCTGTATGTGGGCGCGCAGTTTGGGAATTACATCTACAAGATCGACATCAGCAACCCGCAATCGCCGGTGATCAGCGAAAAGCAGATCGACGGCACCGCCACTTCCATTTACAATTCCTATCTCGACCCTTACGAGATAATGTTCACGCCTGACGGCAGCAAATATTTTGTTACTTGCCAATACTCCAGCCAGGTTCGGGTGATGCAGACCTCAAACGACAGTTTGCTGGCTGTGCTCCCGATGCCATATTATCCGCAGCAGATGAGTATTTCAAGCAGCACCAATTATTTGTTCGTTTCCTGCCCGGCAGATACACTTTCATTTCCCGGCAAGCGCGGCTCCGTGGCGGTGGTCGACTATACTACTAATACATTGGTTACGAAACTCTACGCAGGATGGGAACCCTATGGGATCGGGCTGGATGAGGAGGCGAAGCTGCTGGTAGTGTCGAACATGAATATCAATACAGGAGGCCCCGGCCCGCACCATGTAACCAATTGTGGCGGCAGGAATGGTTACGCAAGCTTTGTTGACCTCAATACGCTTACAGTAAGTCCTAAAAAGATAGAGCTCGCTAATGTCCCCTATAGTGTGGCAATAAGGAAATAAAAAAGCGCCGCAACCTTAACGATCGCGGCGCCTGGATACAATTCATTTAATCTTGTTTAACGATACGTTGTGTGGTAACACCCGATGAAGTTGTTGCCGCTACGAAGTAGATGCCAGCAGGTACATCGCTGATATCGAATACCCTTGCGTAGGTGCCGTACACTTCACTATGCTCCAGTGTTTTCACGGTTTCGCCAAGCAGGTTTACCAGTGTGAGCGTAAATTCCTTTTTGCCGGCAAACGATACGCTGATGCTCAGGAGGCCCTGGCTGGGATTAGGAGATACGGTGAGCAGACCAAGGTCGCTACTTTCAGTAATGCCGGTGGTAGATACGGGAGTGACGATCACCTTTCCGTTTCCTGATTGAACGCCTTTGCTGTTCGACTGGCTGGTTCCTATGTTGTAGGATCCGCCGCCGCCGCCGCCGGCCCTGCAGCCTGAACCTTCACCACCGCCACCGCCGGAATAGCCACCGCCGCCGCCATTGCCGCATACCGCGCCGCCGCCGCCGCCATAGCCGCCTTCGCCGCCGGGTCCGAAATTATTGGAGCCGAAACCGCCGGTAAACTGGAACGCGGTGAGGCCGCCTGTACAGCCGGTACCATACGTTGAGTTTTGTCCTGATGTTTTCCATCCCGCTCCACCCGAGCCGGTGCCTGAAGGCGCGTTGCCGAAACCACCCGTGCCGTTGGTTCCTCCAAGAGCAGAGATACTTCCATTACCTTGTGTTCCATCCATGAGGGTATCAGCATCGATCCCTACACGGCAAGTGAGGCCGCTCCAGTTGGTGTTTCCTCCACCGCCAGCGCCTGCAGCCACTAAAAGGGTTGCTGTACTTCCGTTGCCGGTCCATACAAAGGAACCGCCGCCACCGCCTGAAGAGGCATTACTGCCGCCGCAGTTGTTCACCACCCCCTGCTGACCTACCACGACCTTAATGGTATCGCCTGCATTCACGGCAAAATTGCCTTTCATGCGCGCGCCAAGGCCGCCGTTAGTATTTCCGCCTTGCGCTCCAAAAGCTTCGATGGAAACAGAAGTTACGTTAGAAGGAACGATGTACGTTTGAACGCTGCCGGTTTGGCCTGTGCCACTGGCATTAAAAGTTGTTTGTGCAGCTGCCGCAAAAACGCAAAGGCATGCCGCGATGCTAAGGGTAGTTTTTTTCATTTGTCCAGATTTTAGATTATTTTGTTTACTTACTTTTTTTCTTGTCCGCCAGTGTCGAAGCTCTGAAGGTCACGGTCGAAGAGGTAGAGACCGCCTTTCTCGCCGCCGATAAGCTTCAGCTTGTCGAGGATCTGGCGTGCCAGCTTTTCTTCTTCTATTTGTTCAGAAACGTACCACTGCAGGAAATTGTGTGTGGTGTAATCCTTGTCTTTCAGGCAGATGTCGACCAGGCGGTTGATCTCTTCCGATACCATGATCTCGTGTTCGAGGATCTGCTCGAAGATGGCCTGGATGGATTTGAACTTGGCAGAAGGCTGCTTAAGCGCGGGGATGATGCCGTGCCCGCCGCGTTCGTTGACGAACTGCAGCAGCTTGAGCATGTGTGTGCGCTCTTCGTCGCTGTGCTTATAAAGGAACTGCGCGGCGCCGTTGAGGCCCTGTGTCTCGGCCCAGGAGGCCATAGAGAGATAGTATTGTGAAGAGGCGGCTTCGAGCTCTACCTGCTTGTTGAGTGCTGATTCTATTTTAGGAGATAACATGGCTTGTGGTTTTTATCTGCGACAAAATTAAATATAAAAAGCAATTTAAACGGGTCACTCCTGGTAATATATGCGTTTCACCCGCCTTGATACGTTTGTCAGCACCTCGTAGGGAATGGTGCCGACCCGGTTGGCGGTCTCCGCTATGGAAGGATGGTCGCCGAATATGGTCACTTCGTCGCCTTCGGAAGCCGCTATGCCGGTAATGTCTATCATGCACATATCCATACATACGTTGCCCACCACCGGCGCCAGCTTACCGTGCACCAGCATGGCGCCGGCGCCATTGCTCAGTTTGCGGCTCAAGCCATCGGCATAACCAATAGGCACCGTGGCGATCTGCATATCTGTTTTTGCTACGCCTTTGCGGCTATAGCCAATGGTTTCGCTTGCGGGAACGGTCTTGATCTGTGAAATGGTGGTCTTGAGCGTGCTTACGTTCTGTAGAAGGGCTTGTTCCGCATCGCTGCATCCGATCCCGTAAAGGCCTATGCCCAGCCGCGCCATATCGAACTGCGCGTCGGGAAATCGAACAATACCGGCCGAATTAAGGATATGCCTCAGCACATGGTAATCGAAGTGGGAGAGGATCTTATCGCTCATGACCACGAACTTCCGTATCTGTTCGCGGGTGAACTCGTCGTGCTCCTGCTCATCGCTTGCGGCGAGGTGCGAGAAGACAGAGCGCAGGTGCAGGTTCTTGTTGTTCTTTACACGTACGATAAGCTCGTTCAGGTCTTTCTCTTCGAACCCCAGCCGGTGCATACCGGTATCGAGCTTCAGGTGCACAGCCAGGGTCTTGTTATGCTTGTTACGCTTGGCAGCCTCGTCGAACAAGCCCAGCACACGGAAGCTGAACAGCTCAGGCTCCAGGTTGTATTGTATCATGCTGTCGTAGCTCTGTTCCTCGGGGTTCATTACCATGATAGGCATGGTGATCCCCGCCTTTCGCAACTCAATACCTTCATCGGCATAGGCCACGGCCAGGTAATCCACACGATGGAACTGCAGCACATTAGCGATCTCAAAACTGCCGCTGCCATACGAGAAGGCCTTTACCATGGCCATTACCTTTGTATCGGGGCGCAGCTTCGAACGGAAATAGTTGAGGTTATGTACGATGGAGTTCAGGTTGATCTCCAGCACCGTTTCGTGCGCTTTTTGCTGCAGTAGCTTACTGATCTCTTCAAAGCCAAAAGCACGCGCGCCTTTCAAAAGGATGGTCTCATCCCTGAACATCCCGTTGCTGAACTGTGCGAGGAAAGAAGCGGTAGAAGGGTAGAAGCTCTTTTCAATACTGAAGCGGCTTGCCTGCCTGCTCAGCGCCTCGCCGATGCCGATGATGCGCTGGGTGCCTTTACGGTTCACCAGGTCGGCCACTTCGGTGTACAGGCTCTCCTCGTTCTTGCCGCTCTGTAAAATGTCGGATAGTATCAGTGTCTTTCGCGGATGCTGCTTCTGCTGGTTGAGAAAATCGAGCGCTACGCTCAGCGACCCAAGGTCAGAATTGTAACTATCGTTGATCACCGAACAGTTGTTGATCCCTTCTTTTAGCTCCAGGCGCATGGCCACAGGGCTCAGGTATTGTATTCGCTCCGCTACCAGCTCGTTCTTATAACCCATATGAAGCATGAGCGCCCAGCAGTGGATCGCGTTCTCTATAGAAGCCTCGTCGGTGAATGGGATGCGGATCTTTATGAAGTCGTTGTTGTAAACTGCCTGTATCTCACACTCACCCACATTGCGCGTTATCTTACCTATCTGCAGGTTGGCCCTCGTCTTCCGCGACCATGTAAATACCTCTGTGTTCCTGAAAGCCTTGCTTCCCGTGATCTCTTCGTGAACATGCAGGTAATCGCGGCAATACACTATTAACGGACAATGATGGAAAAGTTTCAGCTTCTCCTTCACCTTCTGTTTCAGGCCTTCAAAATTCTCGTCGTGGGCCTGGCCAAGGTTGGTCACCAGCCCAATGGTGGGGGCAATGATCTTTTCCAGGTGTTCCATCTCGCCGGGCTGCGAAATGCCTGCCTCGAAAATGGCAAGCGCATGCTCCTCGTTCATCTGCCATACCGAGAGCGGCACGCCTACCTGTGAGTTGAAGCTCTTGGGACTACGTACGATGTTCTGATCCTCGCGCAGTAGCTGGTAC
The DNA here is from genome assembly GCA_025451785.1 of Bacteroidia bacterium. Lineage (GTDB taxonomy): Bacteria > Bacteroidota > Bacteroidia > JANWJV01 > JANWJV01 > JANWJV01. The sequence continues at coordinate 11,783 of JANWJV010000085.1, forward strand.
AGCCACTCCTTTACAATGGTCTTACCATTACTGCCGGTGATGCCAATAACAGGAATATTGAATTGCTTGCGGTGGTGGGCGCTCAGCTTTTGGAGGGCCTCCAGCGTATCGTTTACTTTGATGAAGCTGGCCTGGTTGTATTTTTCCACGTCGGGAGGAAAGGCCGACACCACGAAGTTGCGCATTCCCTTTTCGTAAAGCTCGCCGATGAAACGGTGCCCGTCATGGCGCTCGCCCCTGATGGCAAAAAATACCGATGAATCAGGGCCGCTTACCTTGCGGCTGTCGATGTAAAGCTGACGTATAAGAGCGCCCGGATCGTCGTTGCCACGTAGTACCCCGCTGGTGATCCTCGCTATTTCAAGAATGCTGTACTTCATGGGTGCCTGTTAAGCCTGCGCCTTTTTGTGGCAGAATAGAATTTAGTATCTTTATTGCATCTAATTGCCGAAGGCAAATCTACTAAAAAAGCAACAGCTGTTTCTACCCCGCTCCGGATGAAAAAGAACGACCTGAGAAAGGAAATTGCCGCCCTGATCAACAGCATCAAGGACCATTCGGACAATATCGGCGATAAGCCGCATATTCAGCAGTTGGAGCTGGAGGTGATCCTTCAGAAGATAAAGAAGCTTTACGAGCTTTCCATTGTCTTTAACCATATTAATACCGTTGGTGAAGAAAAGACCCCGGAGACTGTTGCTCCTGTTGAGAGCCCTGTAACAGAAGCGATACAGGCAACATCCACTTCTGAAACTGAAAATGGCAAAAGCAAACAAGGGGTGATCGATCTTTTTTCAGAGCAGAGCACCGATAATAATAACACGAAAGAAAAGCAAGACACGAATGTCTCCGAAAAGTTCCAGCGATCCCGTATCGAAAATCTGAAGCTGGCCATCGGCATCAACGAGAAGTTCCAGTTCGTGAACGAGTTGTTCGATGGGAATACGAACGAGTATCATGCGGCCATCGATCAGCTAAACGCCTTCAGCGATTCGGATGAGGCCAATATTTATCTGAACAATCTTCAGGGTATCTACCAGTGGAACATGGAACACCCGGTGATGCGGAATTTCATGGACCTTGTAAAAAGAAGGTTTCAGTGAAGTTGAGAAGCATATACATCCCCTTTTTCTTTATTGCTTCCTTTCCGATAGTTCTTTGCGCGCAGCAGAAGAGCGTTTTCGACCCGCTGCCGCGCGCGCGCATCATCATCGATTCGTTGTGCTCACCCGATATGCACGGGCGGGGTTATGTTATGAATGGCGATAAGCAGGCGGCGCGCTATCTTGAAAGAGAGTATAAACAACTGGGCCTTAAATTCTTCAGGACACAGTATTTCCAGGAGTTCAACTTCCCGGTGAACACCTTCCCTGGAAAGATCAACTTCGATCTGAAGCTGAAGAAGTTCGATATTGACGTTTCGCCGGGTGAGGACTATATTATCGGCAGCAACTCGCCCTCCATTAAGGGCGAGTACAAAGTAGTGCTGTTCGATTCGCTCACTACACGTTCGAAAAAAAGTCTGAAAAAGTTCAAGCGGAACAATTTCTCTGATAAGTTCATCCTGGTGAACCTTTCCGGTATACGCGAGAAGGACCGCCAGAAAGTGATGGAAGACGCGAGGGAAAATCCTTATGGCGCCAAAGGCATCATCGTTGCCACCGATAAGCTGACCTGGAGCGTTTCACAGAAAGCCGCGTCGTTCCCTACGATCGAAACGAAGACCTACGGGTATGAAAAGATGAAGAGCATTGAGGGGATCCGCATACAGGTGGAGAACAAATACATTCCTGATTACCGCTCACAGAACGTGATAGGTTATATAGAAGGTTCGCAGCATCCCGATTCTTTCATTGTTTTTAGCGCGCATTACGATCATCTGGGGAGAATGGGGAAGGACGTTTATTTTCCCGGGGCAAACGACAATGCCAGCGGCTGTGCCATGCTTCTCAATCTTGCGGCCTGGTATTCGAAGCCCGAGAACAAACCCAACTATTCCATTGCGTTTTTCGCTTTCACAGGAGAGGAAGCAGGTCTCCTGGGGTCGAAGTATTACACGGAACACCCGTTTTTTCCTTTATCAAAGATCAAGTTCCTTGTGAACCTTGATATTTTGGGTACCGGTGATGAAGGTATTACAGTGGTGAACGGCACCATGCATAAGGAGGAGTTCGGAGCGCTACAGAAGCTTAACTCAGAAAAGAAATACCTGCCCGAAGTAAAGTTAAGAGGGAAGGCGGCGAACAGCGATCATTATCCTTTTGATGAGAAAGGAGTGAAGACTTTTTTTATTTATACCCTGGGCGGCATTAAGGCCTATCATGATATTTACGACAAAGCAGAAACATTGCCCCTGACAAAGTTCAGCGAGCTGTTCGGCCTGTTGTGTGACTTCAGTACCTACCTGCAGCAATGAAATTATACGTAGTTCCAACTCCTATCGGTAACCTCGAAGACATTACCACGCGCGCTCTCAAGGTGCTGGGCGAAGTGGCCTTCATCCTTGCTGAAGACACGCGTACCAGCGGCAACCTGCTGAGGCATTTCAATATTTCAAAACCGCTGGTGTCATACCACATGCACAACGAGCACCAGGGTGTGAAGCGCATCGCCGAAAGGATCAAAGCGGGAGAAACGGCCGCGCTGATAAGCGATGCCGGAACACCCGGCATTTCAGATCCAGGGTTTTTGCTGGTGAGGGAATGTCTGGCTGAAGGTATTGAAGTGGAATGTTTGCCCGGTGCCACCGCTCTCATCCCTGCCCTTGTAAACAGCGGCCTTCCCTGTGAACGTTTTTGTTTCGAAGGCTTTCTTCCTCAGAAAAAGGGAAGACAAACCCGGCTGAAACAGTTGTTGGAAGAAGAGCGCACCATGGTGTTCTACGAGTCTCCTTTCCGCCTGCTGAAGGCGCTGGCTGAGTTCTCTGAGTGCTTTGGAAGTGACCGTAAGGCAAGTGTGTCGCGTGAGCTCAGTAAAATATATGAAGAAACAAAAAGAGGAACATTGCAAGAATTGATTGAGTACTTTAGCGGCAAAACCGTAAAAGGTGAGATCGTAATTGTAGTCGCAGGAAGATCGTAAATCAAAAATCTAAAATCAACATTCCCTTTGACCCCTCCTCCCATCATAGATAAAAAAGGCCTGCCTCCGGGCACGGTGGTCTATTCGGGCGAGAAGCACACGGAGAAGGTGAAGATCAGCTTGATAGAGTACAATGAGAAGGAATTTGTGGAGAAGGATTTCTATGACTTCGACCAGTGCCTTTCGTTCGTGATGCCCGGCATGGTGAAATGGATCAATGTTGACGGCATTCACAATACAGAGATCATCCAGAAGATAGGTGAGAAGTTCAATATCCACCCGCTTACGCTCGAAGACATTGTTAATACCGACCAGCGGCCAAAGTTCGAGGACTACGAGCATTACGTGGTGTCGATCATGAAGATGCTGTATTATGATGATGAGCTTCATTCAGAGCAGCTTTCCATTGTGCTGTTGGGTGATAATACCGTTATCTCTTTCCAGGAGATACACGGGGGTGATGCTTTTGACCTTATCCGAAACCGTATAAGGCAAGGCAAGGGAAGGATACGTAAGATGGGAGCTGATTATCTTTCTTACTGCTTGCTCGACGCGGTGGTAGACTGTTACTTTACGATCCTGGAAAAGATCGGCGACCGGATCGAGGACCTGGAAGAGGAGCTTATCAGTGATCCCACCACAGCTACCATGACACATTTGCACCACATGAAACGGCAAATGATATTTCTTCGCAAGGCGGTATGGCCTATGCGTGAGCTCATTAACAACAAGGAACGCAGTGAAACGGAACTGATCCATGCCTCTACGGATATTTACCTGCGCGACCTTTACGACCACACAGTGCGCGTGATCGATACCGTGGAAACCTACCGCGACCTGCTTTCGGGCATGATGGACATTTATCTTTCAAGCGTAAGTAACCGAATGAATGAGGTCATGAAGGTGCTTACGATCATCTCCACCATTTTCATCCCGGTAACATTTATTGCCGGTGTTTATGGCATGAACTTTCACAACATGCCTGAGCTGAAGTCGGAGTATGGCTATTGGATCACCTGGGGCGTTATGCTTGCCGTGATGCTTTCACTGGTGATCTTCTTCCGTAGAAAGAAATGGCTCTAGGCCGATTTGTTTAAATCCACTAAAAATTGGAATTTTGCATTATAATATCATAAGCACAATGAAACGAACACTCCTATTATTCCCGATCCTTAGCATGCTTCCTTTGGTGGCAAGCGCCTCGGTTTCGGCCGGTGATACCAATAAGGTGGATGCCGGCAATCAGAAGCAGGGCTTCTGGACCGAGAAGATCAACGGTATTGACTGGTACGGAAATTACACGAACAGCAAAAAGGACGGCGACTGGATCAGTTATTGGCCGGCGGGGATCATCCGCGATCTCTGTTCCTATAGGAACGGCATGAAGAACGGAGTGGCCATCTCCATTGACAACAACGGGTTCTTCATCAAGGAAGAATATTACCGCAACGATACCCTTAACGGCCGTACAAAGTCGTATTCAAGCGGAGGAAGGATGCTGGGCGAAGCAAACTATAAGATGGGCAAGCTGGACGGGATGCGCCTGGTGTTCTACACCGATGGGAAGATACAGGAGAAGGGGATGTATAAGAACAATGTTCGCGATGGCGTTACCAAATGGTTCTTCCAGGAAGGAAGCATAAGCATTGAGTATGCTTATAAGGATGGTCAGCTCGAAGGCCCTATGAAAACCTATTTCAAGAGCAACGGCAACATCGAAACAGAAGGGATGAACAAGAACAATGAGATGGAAGGAGCATACCACGAATATTATGAGAGTGGCAAGCTGAAGCTGAACGGTATTTACTCCAAAGGCAAGAAAGAAGGCGCCTGGAAGACCATGGCGGAAGACGGCAAGGTGATCAAGACAGAAAAATACAAGAACGGGGTTCTTTCGAAGTGATCAGAGGGAGCCTGTACGGCCTCCGTCAACGGGCACATTAATGCCATTGATGTAGGCAGCGGCAGGGGAGGCAAGGAAGGCGATGGCCGCGGCCACCTCGTTCGCATCCCCGGTACGTCCTGCCGGTATCTCGGCGATCATTTCCTTTTCAAGCTCAGGTATACTTTTACCGGTTGTTTTTGAACGTGCTTCCAGCAGTGAGCGCAGGCGTTGAGTATTTGTCATGCCGGGTAATACATTGTTCACTGTAATGCCCGAAGGTCCCAGTTCCATGGCAAGAGTCTTCGACCAGTTGGCTACCGCCGCCCTGATGGTATTGGAAACACCAAGTCCTTTCAGGGGCTGCTTTACCGAAGTGCTGATGATGTTGATGATCCTCCCATAACCAGAGCGTTTCATTCCATCGGCCACCGCCTGCACCAGCAGGTGGTTGCAAAGAAGGTGATTTGAAAAGGTTGTTGTAAAGTCGCTGGCCCTGGCATTGATGATAGGCCCTGAAGCAGGCCCCCCTGTATTGTTCACCAGGATGTTCACATCGCCGTTCTTCTTTATATGCTCTTTTACTTTCTGGTCAAGTTCTTCGGGCTTTGTAAAATCGGCGCAGATGTATCCATGCTTCTGTCCCTGTGATGCGTCCAGCTCACTGAGCGTGCCTTTAAGCGCGTCTTCGTTGCGGGCGATCAGCACTACGTTGGCGCCCAGAAGCGCCAGCTCCAATGCCGCCGCTTTGCCAATGCCCTGCGTGCTTCCGCACACGAAAGCACATTTACCTTTCAGGTCGAGGTTCATGAGTCAAATGTAAATATTTGCTGCATACGAATTAACGAACAGGGTGCGAATGTTACAAATCGGAACGCAAATAACGGTCGATCAATCTTGGAACTGCGTAGCGGCTCAGCTCCGACTTTTTGATCCAAACACAATCCTGCCCCGGTTTTGCCAGTGGTTTTTTCAGCTGTATCTCCCAGAAGCGGGCGAAGATCTTTTGGTGGCTCAGGACATGTGTATACGTTGCGGATATTTTGCCCAGGCTGAACTTTTTGCCGGAAAGCAATTGTTTCCAGGGTCCTGTACTGATGAGCTTCGTTTCTGAAAGTTGCTTTTCCGTTTCTATCAGCGGAAAATCGTACAGGTTCTGCCATATATCCTTTCCTGCCCGCTTGCGCAGCACCATACCGCCCGAATGTTTCATGACCAGGTAATCAAAGTAACGGTTACGGCTCTTCGTTCTTTTTTCTTTCACAGGAAATTTCGCCACCGTCTTTTTCTCCTTCGCGAAACACATCACGGAAAGCGTACAGGTGTCGCAAGCGGGGTTTACCGGCTTGCATTGCGTAGCGCCGAACTCCATGAGCGCCTGGTTGAAGGTGCCGGGCTGCTTGCGGTCGATCAGCTTGTTGGCCAGCTCCCGGAACTGCTTCGCTCCTTTGCCCGAGTCAATGGGCGTGCGGATGCCGAACACGCGTGAAAGCACCCGGTACACGTTGCCGTCAACCGCCGCTTTTGGCTCATTGAAAGCGATAGAAGAAATGGCCGCCGCGGTATATTGACCCACTCCTTTCAGCTGAAGGATCGTATCATATGTTGAGGGAAAGCGGTTACCTAATTGGTGGCTTACGTACTTAGCGCTATGGTGGAGGTTGCGCGCCCTTGAATAATAGCCAAGACCCTGCCAAAGCTTCAGCACTTCTTCCTCATCAGCGTTGGCCAGGTCGCTTATTTTAGGAAAGGCCCCGATGAACTTATAATAATAGGACATGCCCTGGTCAACCCGCGTTTGCTGCAGGATGACCTCCGACAACCATATATAATAAGGATCGGTGGTCCTCCTCCAGGGAAGGTTCCTTTTATTGGCCTGGTACCAGTCTATTATCTTGTCTGAAAAGCCTTTCATATTGCCCGGAAGCCCAAAAATATCCTTTTTCGGGCTTTTGACCCCCTTCAAGGGTCCCTTTCCTGGCGGCCCCAAAAGAAATTTTTTTTATATTTGCGCCTCATTAACCGTTTGATTATAAATTATTTAACCAATGACAAAAGCAGATATCATCGCCGAGATCGCAGAAAAGACCGGTATCGAGAAAGTTGTGGTCCAGGCATCCG
>JANWJV010000086.1 GCA_025451785.1 Bacteroidia bacterium
GGGGCAATGGGGGTAACGATAAAGTTGCCGCAGTTGGGACTTATGATCGGTCCGCCGCAGCTAAGCGAATAGGCGGTTGAACCCGTAGGGGTAGCGATGATAAGCCCGTCGGCCCAATAAGTGTTCAGAAAATCTCCATTCACATACGCATGAATGCTCATCATAGCCGAAGTGTCCTTTTTATGGATCGTTACTTCGTTGAGCGCGTAGTTCACATCCCCGAACAATTTGCTTTTCGTTTCGAGGCGAAGCATCACGCGCTTATCGAGCGTGAACTTTTTTCCTGCCATGGCCTTCAAAGCCATATCGATATCTTCCTTCGACACATTGGCGAGGAAACCCAGTCGGCCAGTATTGATGCCAAGGATCGGAATGCCTGAATTGCGAATGAAGTAAATGGTCTCGAGCAGTGTTCCATCGCCGCCCAGGCTCAGCATATAATCTACTTTGCCTTTAAGGTCCTTATGGCTGGTAAAGGTCTCCGTATTTTTATCAACGATCCCTTTGCCCTGAAGGAACTTGCAGAAAGGAGCATGAAGCAGCAAGGCTGCCTTCTGCTTCTTCAGCTTCGCAAATAATTCCTTAACCGGTTCTGAAAGATTGTCGCTGGTCGGTCGCCCGTAGATCGCTACTCTCACGTAATGTCTTAGATAGGTGAAGATAAATGTAAGAAAAATCCGCTCTCGCCCATGCGGTTGAACGAATATTCAACTCTAAACACCCCGTCATAATAGGTATAAAGATCGAGTCCGAAGCCGGCACCGAAGAGCCAGGTGTTAGCCAGAGGGTTGTATTGGTAATTAATGCGGTCTTCCACCCAGGCTGCGTCGCAAAAGGCACCTATATAAAGGGAATAGGGGATTTTATTGAACTTCTCAAAAGGCAGAAAAGGGATCTTGAGCACCCTTGGCTTTATCACCTCATAGCGCAGCTGGGCCTTTGCGAGGGCATAGTTCTGCCCATCCACAACATAGTATTCATAAGCCCTCACATAATCCCTGAAGCCCAACGCACGCTGCGTGTAATACGGCTGGTCATGCGTTAACGACACCCTTCCCCTTGCCTGCACCGCTGGATAAAAGCGACGACCCATCTTCCAGTACTGCTTCACCGTGGCCTGGAAATACAAAAGGTCAAGGTTCTCTTTCTTAAGCGCTCCCAGGCCAAGTTTGTCGGCCACAAAATCCACATAGTATCCTTTCAGGGGATACACTTTCGAATCGCGGTAATCCCTTCTAAAGATATATTGGAGGCTCAGGTATTCCATCATCGGCAGACTGTCAGTGAAATAATCGTTGGCAAGGTTCAGCACTGTATCGGCGATATTGCTTTTCACATAACCGATCTGTCCGTAATGAGTATTGTAGATGCCCTGGCGATAGGTATAGGTAAGACGCCCCGCTGTTTCTTCCTTCACGAACTTGGCAGGGTCCTTATAATATAGAAGCTTGTTGTTAAAAGTGTTGTAGGCGATCTCGTGACCGCGCGAATAGCTCAACGCGAAACCAAGGCCGCTGTTCTGCTTCCTGGTTATATAGGGTATGTTATAGGATAACCCTAACTGCTGTATGTATCCCAGTTTCACACGGAAGGTGAGCGATTCTTTTCGCCCCCGGAAATTATCACGTGTAATGTAAAAGCCATAAATGGCCCGGCTCAGGTCGCGCGTTTCCCACCAGGTATTGAAGTTACGCTCCGCTATGTCAAAGATAGGCACCGGCCAGGTATACCAGCGCTCGGCAAAAGTGAGCGTAATAGCGATCTTGCCGCCTTCCGCAGAAGCAGTATCCACCGTCACAAAATTGAAGAGCGATGTATTGAGCAGGTTCTCCCTCGATTTCTGCACAAGCCGCGCATAATCGACACGGGGGATCGTATCGCCTTCGCCAAACATAAGTTCACGCGTAATGATCTGCGGCTTGGTGACCTTGTTGCCGGTGTATTTTATAGTACCGATGATGATGTTGCCGGAGAGCGAATCTCCCGCGCCAAAACCTGCCAGCGAAAGCAGAAGGGATCCCAGTATGAACGGTCCGCGCAGGCCCATCGCAAACAAGGATCAAATATTAATATAGTTCATGAAGGAATCAAAACGGTTCTTGAGGTCTTCGGTGAACTCGCTTTGGTGGAAAGAGGCCTTGATGATATAGTTGTACCTGTTGAAGGTTTGTATGATGGGAGAAAGGTCTTCCTTGTTGATCTTCACTGTTACTTCGATCCTGGTAGAGTCAATAGTAGAAGTGATATAGCTGCTGAGGATCTTGGCGTCATTCCCTTCCACGATCTGCGATATCTGCGCCATGGAATAATCGTTCATGTTCATCTCCAGGATCACCACGCCGCCGGGCTCATTTACAAAAGGCATGCTCGCAATAGCATGCATAAGATTCTTGAAGGTGATCACGCCCTGGTAACGCAGCGTTTCGTCCACCACAGGCACCACGCTTATATCTAGCGTGGAAATGAGCTTCAATACCTCAAAGGCATGGTGGTCTTCCAGCACATAAGGACGGAGCAGGGGTATCTTCAGCTTTCCTATCGGCTCATTGGGACTGTTAAGATCCAGCAGATCGCTGTCGGAAACAATGCCGAGCAAAGTACCCTTGTCAACTACGGGAAGATGGGACACACGGAACTCATGCATCCATTCCAGCGCTTTGGTGCCGGTGTCTGATTTTTTGAGCGGAGGTATTTCGTCGGTTATGAGATCTTTCGCGATCATTTTCTCAAAATTCTTCCTGAGTAAAGGTAGTATTTTTTAGTTTTACAAGTGTTTACACCATGACAGTACTCAGCGTTAACATCAACAAATTTGCCACCCTGCGCAACGCGCGTGGCGGGAATACGCCCAATGTGCTGAAGGCCGCGTTAGACTGCGAGCGTTTCGGAGCCATGGGAATTACTGTTCACCCTCGTCCCGATGAGCGGCATATACGTTATGAAGACGTGCGCAACCTCAAACCGTTGCTATCAACGGAGTTCAATATAGAAGGATATCCAGACCAGCGCTTTATTGACCTGGTGCTTGAAGTACAGCCTGCTCAAGTTACACTTGTACCCGATCCGCCTGGCGTTCTCACTTCCAATGCCGGGTGGGATACGGTAAAGTATGGGGAGTTCCTTAAAGATACTGTTGCTGTTTTCAGGAATGCCGGGATCCGCACCAGCCTTTTTATCGATACCGACCTGCGTAACATTGAAGCTGCCTCTACCACTGGCACTAACAGGATAGAACTTTACACAGAAGGGTATGCAAAAGGCTTTCCTGTAAATAAAGAGCAGGCGATCGCCCCTTATTCCGCGGCCGCGGCAAGGGCCCTGAGCCTTGGCCTTGGCATTAACGCCGGGCATGACCTTAACCTTGATAACCTGCGTTACTTCAGGGAGAACATACCGGGACTGCTTGAGGTTTCCATTGGGCACGCGCTGGTATGCGACGCGCTGTACCTGGGCCTCGAGAACACTGTTCGCCTCTATCTCAAAGAGCTCGGCAAATAACTTTCCCCATTATCTTACGTACAAATTTTTATCTTTGGCCTTCTTTACAAACATTTACGCTATGAAATTATCCTTTGGAAAAACAGCCCTGATGCTCAGCATCACCTGCCTGTTCATCTTTTCCTGCGGACAGGAAGGTGACACAGTTGATACCATCAACATCAACGATACTGCAGGCAACGCGCAGAACAAAGCTATCAAGACCAAGAACGTATTCTATTCCATTCCTTCGCCCATCGAAACCACCACCCTTCTCAAAAAGGCCGGTGCTACCTACGATGCGGCTTTCCTCAACGACATTAAGAGCGCTTCAAAATATACTTCCGCCAGCAGCAAGGCCCTTAACCTGGGCGTTTACGGTGCCGACCTTAGCTTCACCAGCATTTTCGAACAGGCACAGGAGTCGATGTTATACCTGAAATGCGCCAGCGATCTTGCCAACGGCCTCGGCATCGGTGATGTGTTTGGCCCGGCTACCATCGGACGTGTGGAAGCGAACATGAAGAACAAAGATTCACTGCTCGAGATCATTTCCGACGCTTATTGGACGGCCGATGCTTACCTGAAAGAGAACGACCGCCCCAGCACTTCGGCGCTGGTGATCGCGGGGGGATGGATAGAAGGACTTTACATCGCTACCCGTATCGCCAAGACGACCAAGAACGATGAGATTATGAACAGGATCGGCGAACAAAAACTTTCGCTCGAGAACCTTATCGGGCTCATGGAAAATACTCCTGCCGAAGAGGTCATCACCAAACTTACCGCTGAACTCAAAGAGCTGAAGGTCATTTACGACAAGATCGAGATGAGCTCAGAAAAGCCTGTCACCTCCACCGATGTTACCACCCATGTAACAACTATTGATGGTGGCAGCAAGGTGAACATCACCAAGGAGCTTTTGGCCGATATTACGCTCAAAATCGAAGTAATTCGCAGTAACATTATCAAATAAGGACCGTATAAATACGGCTATGAAGCTAAAAAACCGTTGTTTCAGTGCCATTTTCGCGGTGCTGATCCTATCCGCCGGGGCTGTTTCAGCCCAGTGCTCCAAATCCTTCGTTAAGAAACAGTGCATGCCTAAGATCTCCCCCTTCACCTCGAACGGGCAGCTCAACAGCACGGTAATGCTTGCCGGACAAACAGCTGAGCTGATGCTCAACTTCTCGGCCGGCCTTAACTACCGCCTGCTCATTTGCTCGCAGGAGGTATTGGGCGCGGTGGAATTCAAGCTTATGGACAAGGACCGCAACGTGCTTTTTCATAACATGCAGGCCAAAGGGAAGCCCGATTTCTGGGATTTTAACGTAAAGACCACCCAGCAGTTCATCGTTGAGGTAACCATCCCTGTACCCACCAAGACCAATGGCATCATCCCCAGTGGGTGTGTGTCTGTCCTGGTAGGCTTTAAGGAAAAGTAAGCCCCCACCCCCCTATTTTTTAAGGTTTTGGCCGGTCGAATTCGGCCAATAATCTTATATTTGCGTCCCTAATAAAAAAACACCAATGACCGTTTTAGCAAAAATAAGGGGCCGCGCAGGACTGCTTGTTGCCATCATCGGCATAGCCCTTTTGACATTTATTCTTCAGAGCGCCCTTGAATCGGGCAATTACTTTTTCAGCTCCAACGATAACAGCGTAGGCCAGGTAGCCGGGCAAAAGATCTCCTACGAGGAGTTCAGTGCCAAGGTACAGAAAGCCAGCGAAGGCATGAAGAAGAGAATGAACGTATCTACCCTCGAACAGGGTGTTACCGACAGGATCGTGGACGATGAGTGGGAAGGCCTGCTGAAGGAGCGTATCATGAACAGCGAATTTGAGAAGCTGGGGATCGTTATCTCTGCCGATGAGCTTACCGACGCTATGCTTGGCCCTAACCCTCATCCTTATACCGTACAATATTTCACCGACAAGCAAACGGGCAAGATCATCGACGCGTTCGTGAACCCCGCTACCGGACAGCTCAATATGCAAAAGGTGCTGGAGTACAACCAGGGCATGAAACCTGAGGAGGAAGCTGACTGGGTGATGCTCGAAGAAGTGATCAGAAAAGTGCTCCTTGAAGAGAAGTATAACAACATCGTAAAAAAAGGTATTTATGTTACCTCTTCGGAAGCGAAGAGCGGATATGTGGAAGAGAACAAATTGTTCAGCCTCCGCTATACTGTGAAAAAATACTTCACTGTCCCTGACAGTTCTATAAAGGTAACCGAAGACGAGATGAAGGCGTATTACACCTCGCACCAGCAAGAGTTCAAGAACCCGTTAGAGACCCGCAGCTGCGATTATATTGTGTTCAACGCCGAGCCTTCTGATGAAGACATGAAGGCACTCATCACCGATGTGACCCGTATCCGCGACGACTTCGCGAAGAACGACCCGAAGGATGATTCTTCCTTCGTGATCCGCGAATCAGATGTTCCCGACTATGACAATGTGTTTCTTAAGAAAGGCCAGGTCTCTGAGGCAGTAGACTCTATTGTTTTCAAAGACAGCATTCCCAAAGGTTTTGTGGTAGGCCCTTACAGCGAGAACAACGCTTTCAAAGTGACCAAGCTTATTGATAAGACCATGGCCTCTGACTCGGCCAAAGCCAGCCATATCCTTATCTCCTGCAAAGGCGCTGAGAGGGCTGGACCCAATGTTACCCGCAGTCCTGAGCAAGCCAAGTCGCGTGCCGACAGTCTCTTTAAGATCCTGAAAGCTGCCGACCCCAAGAAATTGGCGGAAGTGTTCAAGGAGATGGCCAAGACCCAGAACGATGACATGGCAGCTGCCGAGAAAGAAGGTGACCTGGGATGGATGAGCCCCGGCGGCACCATGGACCCTACCTTTATGGACAAATGCTTCTTTACGAAGAAAGGTGAAGTGGCGCAGGTGATCACCAAGTTTGGTTTTCATATTGTTTATGTGACCGAAAAAGGTACTGAAACGCCAAGGGTAAAAGTGGCCACTGTTAAGCGTGCCATTATTCCGAGCACCAATACCTTACAACAGTACAACATGAAGGCCAGCGAATTCGCCGGCAAGAACTCTAAGGCAGAGCTTTTCGACAAGGCAGCCGCTGAGCTTAAAATGACTCCCCGCAAAGCGGAGAACATCAAGGAGAACGACCGTACCATTGGCGGACTTGAGCAGCCTAAACCCCTTGTCTACTGGATGTATGAGGCCAAGATCGGCGACATTTCGGATGTGCTTCAATTCGAAAATAAATTTGTGGTTGCCAAACTTACCACCATCAACGAGAAGGGCATACTTCCTATGGATAAAGTAAGGCCTATGGTTGAAACAGGCGCAAGGCAGGAGAAAAAGGCAAGCATGTTTGCCGCTGAGATGGAAAAAGCGCTCGTTGGCAGCACTAAGATCGAAGATGTGGGCGCTAAGGCCAACCTTCCTGTACAGAACTCCGAGAACTTTAGTTTTGCCTCCGCCGCCGTTATCGGCCTTGGCAAAGAAGGCGAACTAGCAGGCATTATCTCCAACTGCAAAAAAGGCGTGCTTACAAAACCTGTAAAAGGCAAGTCAGGTGTTTTTGTTGCCGTAGTGGAAGAGATCAAAGAAGCTCCCGCTACTACCGATTATAAGATGATCAAGTCGAGGCTCGGCGAGAACGTTCAGGGCAGAGTTGATTACGAAGTGTTCGAAGCATTGAAGGAGAACGCCAACATCATTGACAGGAGAGCGAAGCAGCGCTTCTGATAATATCCTTAAAGAGAAAGGCCCGCCTGGTTTAACCGAGCGGGCCTTTTGCTTTTCAGCAGGTTCTATTCTAGTACACCATCACCCTGTTCACATAGGTGTGATTGTCGCTGTTCCTTATGGTGAGGAGATATACTCCCTTGCCTTTGTCGCTTATATCGAAATGACCGGAGTATTTATTGGCGAGGTCGTCAAGCTTCTCGGTTTGCACCACCTGTCCGAGGGCATTCAGTATCTCAATGATATAGTTGCCACCGCTCGGAACGGTGAAGCTGAGCTCGAAGCGTCCGTCGTTGGGATTGGGGAAGAGCTTGAAGGAGCCTTCCACCACCGCTTCGTCAATACCGATATTGGTAACTGTAAAGATGGTAGATGTGGCGGTACAGCCATTGGCATCGGTGATCACTACCGTATAGTTACCATTTTGTGAGATGGTGTAGTTCTGGTTCACAGCGCCCGAGATAAGGAATCCGTTAAGATACCACTGGTAGCTGGTTGCCGAGCTTGAAGTAAGCACGTTGAAGTTCTGCGAAATGGTGGGCACCGTGGCCGCGGGCACACAGGTAACCATTACTGTTGATTGCGCGGTACATCCGTTGATATCGGAAACCGTTACAGTATAGGTAGTGGTAGAAGCGGGGTTGGCTACAGGGTTAGGGCAATTGGTACAGCTGAGGCCGGTAGCGGGCGCCCAGGAGTAGCTGGTGCCGCCGGTAGCGGTAAGCTGTACAGTTGCCGAGCCGCACTTGGTCTGGTTAGGACCCGCGTTCGCGTTCGGAGAAGCGCTAACGCTCACCTTGATAGTGTCGTAGTTGATACAGCCCGAAGGTGTTGTTACCGTAAGTGTATACGTGGTGGTCACCGTGGGGTTCGCGGAAGTGCTCTGGCAGGTAGTGCAGCTCAGACCGCTGGATGGCGCCCACTGGTAAGTATTGGTGCCTACGCCGGTAGCGGTAATGGTAGTGCTGCTGCCGGTACAAACGTTCAGGTCGGGTCCGGCAAAGGCCAGGGGTTTGTTATTGATGTTGATCGTAAGCGTTACGTTCTTCGTACAGTTGCCAGCACCTGTCACCTGGAGGGTATAGGTGGTGGTAACAGTAGGCTTCGCTACGGTGGAGGAGCATGTGCTGCAGGTAAGGCCTGTAGAAGGTATCCACAGGTAAGTGCCGCCGCCGCCGCCGTTAAGCACGGTGCTATCACCTTCACACACCGTTGTTTTGGTAGCTGTCGCAGTTGCGTTAGGTAGAGGATTCACCGTTATCACCAATGAATCGGTCACCACACATCCGTTAGAACCTATTGTTTTAAGTGTATAGGTGGTAGTGATGGTAGGATAAGCCGTAGGGTTAAGGATGAAGGGATTACTAAGGCCTACTGCGGGGCTCCAGGTGTAGGAGATGCCGGTGGCCGATCCGCTAAGCGTAGTATTACCGCCGGCACATATCGTTACATCAGCACCCGCATTCACGGTGGGCGCGGGTTTCACTGTAACTTTCACGTCATCGGTAGTGTTACAGCCTGATGAACTTGTAACTGTTACAGTATAGGTGGTGGTAACGGTAGGTGACGCGGTGGGTGACGCACAGTTGCTGCAGCTTAGCCCTGTGCTGGGGCTCCAGGTGTACGTGCCGCCGCCGTTGGCGTTGATCACGATGCCTGAACCGTTGCAGATAGTGGTATCCCTGCCCGCGTTGGCAATGCAATACTTAATCGTAAGGTAGTCGTCGTTGGTCACCACATCGGGGCTGGCACCGGTCACATAAAGTGAACCATTGGCATCAACAGTAAGCGCGCTTGCATCGTCGATGCCGTTACCGGTACCGTTGTAAAGCGTTACCCACTGCTGTACACCCTGAGTATTATACTGGATAGTGGCGTAATCATAGTCGGTAGCTGTCTTGTAAGAGTAGCCGGTCACAAAAATGTTTCCATTGGCATCCACGGTGATATCACGGGCTCCATCGGTATTGTTAGCGGTTCCGTTATAACGCTGCACCCACTGCTGGGCTCCGGAAGCATTGTATTTTACCGTAGCGAAATCGGTACCTGAAGTAGCGCCGGGGCTGATGCCGGTCACAAATACGTTTCCTGCGGCATCGATAGCGAGTGACTTGCCGTCATCAAGACCATTGGCTGCGCCGTTGTACCTTGAGGCCCACTGCTGTGCGCCTCCCGAAGAAGCGAACTTCACAGTAGCAAAGTCGTAGTTAGAACTAAGGCCCTGGCTGCGGCCTGTAACATACGCGGCATTGGCATCGCATACCAGCGCTCGCGCGTAGTCGCCCGCGTTACCGGTACCGTTATAAACCGATTTCCAAAGCTGGTTACCGCTTCCGTCGTACTTAATAATTACGTAATCCTGGTCAGTGCCATTATCGGTATAACCGGTAATGTAAATGTTGTTGGAGGGATCGAGGGCGATGGCAGAAGCGTCATCGTAGCTGTTGCCCGTACCGTTAAAGGTCTTTGCCCACTGCTGCGCGCCCGAAGCGTTGTACTTAATAGTAACGCAGTCGTAAAGCGTGGTGCTGCCAGTGCTATAACCCGTCACATACACGTTACCGGCAGCGTCAACCACCAGGTCCTTGCCTTCGTCGGCATTGTTAGCTGTGCCGTTAAACACAGAGGCCCATTGCTGTACACCCGCCGAATTATATTTAATGGTAGTAATATCATTGTTAAGCGCGGTTCCAACGGTAACACCTGTCACGTAAACGTTGCCGCTTCCGTCAACCGCTATCGCACGGCCTTCATCATCCTTGTTGCCAGTACCGTTGAACACCTGTGCCCACTGCTGCACACCATTCTTATCGTATTTTACAGTAGCGTAGTTCTTGTCGGCAGTACCACGGGTGCTGGCGCCGGTCACATAAACGTTGCCTGCAGCATCGGTGGTGATCGCCTTCGACTGGTCAGCGCCAATGCCGGGACCGTTGTAATAGGCTACCCATTGGAAGTTGCCATTGAGGTCGTACTTCACAGTTCCATAGTCGGTATCAGATCCCATATTAGCGTTACCTGTTACATAACATCCTGTGGAATTGACCGCCACAGCGTATCCGTAATCGTAGCTGTTTCCGGGACCGTTGAAGAGCTTCACCCATGATTGAATACCCGCGGTTGTATATTTAATAGTAGCGTAATCGTAGTTAAAGCCTGTGCCCGCGCTGTAGCCTGTTACATAAGCATCGCCTGCGGCGTCAACGTCAAGCGCGTAGCCATAATCCGTGCTGTTGCCCAAACCATTGTAACGCTGCACCCATACCTGGTTGCCACTGCCATCGTATTTCACGGTAGCATAGTCGTAGCCTGTGCCTGTACCACTTGAGTAACCGGTCACGTAGCAGTTACCGCTGCCGTCAGCTTTCACCATCGTGGCATTGTCGTAGGTAGCGGCGGTGCCGTTATAGTATTTCTGCCACTGCTGAGTGCCTCCGGTGTTATACTTGATGGTACAGTAGTCATAATAGAAACCTGAAGTGGTAGCATAACCTGTTACGTAGGAATTACCGGCGGCATCAACCGCGATGCTGTTGGCGTAGTCACCTTTTGCGGCAAGACCATCAAAGGTCATCACCCATTGTTGGTTTCCGCTGTTGTCGTACTTGATGGTGGCGTAATCGGTATAAGTACCGCTGATCACCGCGCTGCCGGTCACATACACGTTGCCCGCAGCATCAAGACCAATGGACTTGCCCTGGTCTGATTGAGTAGATTGTCCGTACCATTTTACCCATTGCTGTACTCCGTTGTTGTCGTACTTGATGGTAGTGATGTCTGTATACCAGGTGTTCATAGCGGCAGATCCTACCACATAAACGTTACCTGCTGCATCGAGGGCAAGACCATAAGCGTAGTCGAAGCCGTTGCTGGTGCCGTTATAGGTAGCAACCCATTGTTGAACACCGGCAGAATTATATTTCACAGTAACAAAGTCGTACCCGTTCACCAGGTCGGTAGCGTAGCCGGTAACATATGAGTTACCCGCGGCGTCCACTTTAATATCACTTGGATAGTCGTAAGAGTTTCCCGTTCCATTGTACCTCGCTTCCCATATCTGGTTGCCAGAAGGGCCATACTTCACCGTTACGTAATCGTAACTGGTACCGTTAGAGCTGCTGCCCGTAACATACGAGTTGCCGGCCGCGTCAATAGCGATGGCTTTTCCCTGGTCGTAACCGTTGCCGGGCCCATTGTAGCGGGCTGTCCAGGCAGGCGCTACCTGGGCCATAGAGGCACCTGTAGCGAGGACAAGGAAAAATGCTGAAATCTTGCCAAAAAAGGCCTTTTTACCAGAAACGAGCGTGAGATAACTGTGGATCATGGGTTTTGATGTTTGTAATATACTAAGGATGCCGCCTGCCGGGAGAAGGTTGCATACGACAAAAATAAAAATCCTTACGACAAACACAAATATTTCTTCCTTAAAAAAAACTTAAGGGGAGAGGGGAGGCCAGAGAGTTAGTACCGCTGAAATTGAACTTCGTATCGTTGTTGCGATCTTGTTCGGGCAAGTAAAATATTCTGCGCCCCATTTGCCTGTAAAGTTCCAATTCAGACTTCGGTGCGTAGAAGAGGAACAAGGACGATGTATTTCCCTCCCGCTCAAGACATTTTACCTGCAGTTCGTTATACCACCAGCCCGCGATCACCTTGTTGTTTCCTTTCATAGTATCGGTTGCTGCCAGTACGGCTTCGCAAAACTTTGCCTTGTTCTTTCTTTTGGAATGCTCCGCGAACACAGGGCCATTCAGGGGATCGAAAAATATTTCCTGGCCTGATATAGTTTTAGTGAATGCAAGGGAAGAATAGGAGGCGCCCCTTGCCGGATCAGTAAGATTGACACTGAAGAGAAAAGGCGAAATGACCAGGCCAGCGCAAACAAGACGAAAGCCGCGAAGCGAAAGCCATTCGCCGAGAAGAACTATTACAAACGGCAATGCCGGGATGAGAAAGGCCGATTTTTCAGGACACCAAACGTAAGAGATCGTATAGAGTATGATGGCCGTAAGACCGGCAGTTCTTACGCTTTTTGGCAGGTCATCTTCTTTCTTTTTCCTGAAGAACACAAGAGCAGTCAACAGCGAAACCAATCCCAGTGTTCCAAGTACACCAATACTTCCCTTGTAAACAACTTTCGCAAGGGGTGGATAGGGAAGATCGTAGTAATCGAAAAAATAAAGACCGTATTTCATCAGCACAGGACTGAAGCACAAAAGTCCGAACAACAGCGTGGATCCGGCAAGCAAAAGGATGCTTCGCCGTTGCGGCCAAACAAGCATGAGCAATGGCAATAGCATAGCACCCGAAGTAATGCGGCAGCCGATGGCAAGACCCATGCAAAGGCCGGCAAAAACATACTTACCATCGAGGGTAAAATACCAGGCCATCATAATGAAGGCCATGGCCCACATATAATCAATGGTATACGTACTTGCGATATAGACTACCGGAATGAACGCAAAGGCGAGCGCTCCCAATAGATGATCACGAAAGCCGATTCGCCGTAGTATGAAGGCGAAGAACATGACAGCAAACGCGCTGAAGACCGCGCTTAGCAAATTGAAAATGAATGGCCCGGCATCGTGCATCGCTGAGAGCACCAGCTCCTGCACTGGATGCCCTGGCAGGCGCGAGTATTCATAATTCCCGCTTGCGTTTATGTTGCGGGCATTAATGACAAGTCCCCAGGAATCCTCTTCAGTTCCATACCCTTGGAAGAGAAAAGGCAAACGTGAAAGCAGCACAACGATGCCAAGTAAGAGGATGGCTTTGGGAGAGTTTTTGAAGGCGTTCATTTCATGCCTTTCGCTGGCGGAGCGTTTCGTAGAGGACGATACCGGCCGCAACAGAAACGTTCAGCGAGCCGATCTCCCCAAGCAGAGGGATCATCACCTTCTTATCGCAAAACTTCAGGTACTCCGGCGAAACACCATCCTCCTCGGAGCCCATAATGATGGCGGTAGGGAGTGTAAGATCAACACTGTAAACAGGCTGGTCGGTCTTTTCAGTGCAAGCTACCACCTGCAGTCCGCTTTCTTTGAGGAACTCCAGGCTTTTCTTGAGATTGGCAGAACGGCAAACCGGAATCTTATGCAAGGCGCCGGCGGAAGCTTTTATCGCGTCGCCATTCGCTTGCGCCGATCCTTTTTCGGGCACCAGAATGGCATCAACTCCCGAACATTCTGCCGTACGTGCGATGGCGCCAAAGTTCCTTACGTCGGTAATACGGTCGAGCACAAGTATCATCGGCACTTTGCCTGCTTCAAACAACGAAGGCAATAAATGCTCAATGGGCTGATAACTGATCTGAGAGATCATAGCCACCACGCCCTGGTGGTTCTTGCGCGTAAGCCGGTGCAGTTTTTCTATCGGAACATATTGGAAAGGAATGTTGAGCTCCTTGATCAACCCACGCAGCTCCCCGGCTATTTCGCCAGTAAGGCCGTTCTGCAAAAAGAGCCGCTCTATCTCCTTGCCTTCGCGTAAAGCTTCGATGACCGGCCTGAGGCCGAATACTATCTTGTCTCTTTCTATTCTTTCTTCCATATCAGTTTTCCAGGTATACCCTCCCCTGCCTCCAGGCATCTACTGCCTTATACCACGATTCCTTGAAAGTACCCGATCGCTCGAGCTGGTAATCGTTGCCGCTAAAGGGGTTACCGTAGCGTGCAAAGGTATAAGTTATCGAGAGCATATTGTTATCCTCCCCATAAACCCAGCTTTCGGAGGTGCTTGTACGGTAGATCACATTGGGCGGCCCATAGATGATATACACCATGCCGCGGTCGGTCTTCCAGCCCTCAAGGTAAGAAGAGAAATACTGGTTAGCATCCTGCACGCGGTTGTAAAATTTTCGTATGATCTCCTTCGCCCGTTCCGGACTGCCGGCGCATTTCAGCCAAAAATTGTCCACCGCGCTCTTCATGTTCTTCGATGTTTCCATCTCTTCGTATTCCTGGCGCGAAGTGATGTACCGCATGGGATGCACCAGCTGCTCAGCGGTTTTTATGGAGGGAAAGCCGTCGTAATGTCTGTAGATCGTGAGCCCTTCTTTCTTCGAACTATCGGCTTGAAAATGGTAAAAACCCTTTCCTTTCAGTGCGATCTTCCCGCTGCTGCCCGCTTCAAGAGGTATCTCAAATACACTGTCGGCAGCATAATTAAAAGGCCGCTCGCCAGTTATCGAAAAAGGAGGGAGCGCAAGCGGAAATGCCCTTTTATAGTAGCGCACAAACAGTTTGCCCGATAGGTTCGAGTTGTATTGCACCCTGAACTCCTCCCCTGCTGCCGTATAATTCCTGAAAAGCGGCTGGTCAGCAGCGGCTTCTTTCACAAGAAAGTTCTGGCTGTTGTAAGCGTTCCTTTTATCCACATCAAAATAAAAACGTGACACATTGTTCTTGTTGAGGTCTGTTACTCTCACCTCTAACACGTACAAAACTGCTTCAGGTGTTTTGATGCTCAGCTTCCCGCTTATCTCTTTGGCCGCGCCAGAAGGGTTCACATCGTTGATCCTCAGCGTGACAGTATCCACCGGCGCTGTGGACTCATAAGAAAGAGTAAGCTTGCAATACACCTCAAAACGGGCAGTGAAACCGCTGTCTTCCTTTAGCCGTGAATAAAGCAGTTCAGTAGAAGGTATCTTAAAATAGAGATCGGTTGTTCTTTCGGCGCTGTGGTACAGCGTCAGCTGAGGATGGATCTGCCCCGCTTCCTTTTTATAAAGGCCGGCGAGGTTCTGGTTGCTTACCCGTTGCTGGTAGGTCTTGCAGGAAAAAACAAACAGGAGCGCTGCAATGGTCGCTATATACTTTCCTGTGTTCAATCAGTATCCGCTTTTTCAACCAGTGACGAAGGAAGGTTTTTAGATGCCTTAGCACCCAATTTCTTCAGCTCTTCGCTGCGCTTCACCAGGTTGCCGCTGCCTTCGTGCAGCTTCTTCATGGCCTCCGCGTAATTGGTCTTGGCCTCGTCCATCTTCTTGCCCACAGCAATGAGGTCATCAACAAAACCCACGAACTTATCATACAAAGCCCCGCCCTGCCTGGCAATCTCAACAGCATAACGGTTCTGGTTCTCCTGCCTCCAAATGCTGGCTACAGTACGCGTTGTGGCCAATAAAGTAGAAGGACTAACGATAACAATGTTCTTATCGAAAGCATCGTTGAAGAGCTGATGATCGTTTTGAACGGCAAGCGCAAAAGCGGGCTCCACGGGTATGAACATCAGTACGAAGTCGAGGCTCTTAAGATCATAGAGATCATGGTATTTCTTTTCACTAAGGTCTTTCAGGTGTTTCCTTACGGAAAGGATGTGTTCCTTTACCGCAACGATACGTTCTTCCTCATCATCTGTTTCATGAAAGCGCTGGTAGGCGGTGAGCGATACCTTTGAATCCACCACCAGGTGTTTTCCTTCGGGCAGGCGTATCACCACGTCAGGCTGCTGGCGGCTGCCTTCTTCGTTAGAAAAACTTTGCTGCGTAAAGAACTCGCGGTCCTTTACGAGACCTGACCGCTCCAATATACTTTCCAGGATCATCTCTCCCCAGTTGCCCTGGGTCTTGGATTCTCCTTTCAGTGCCCTGGTAAGGCTTTGGGCCTCTTTGCTCATTTGTTGGTTGAGCTGGTGAAGCATGCTCAATTGCTCTTTCAAAGAAGCGCGTTCCTTTGATTCGGCCACGTAAACATCGTTGACCTTTTTTTCGAAGTCCTTTATCTTTTCTGACAATGGTTTTAAAATACCATCGAGATTCTCCTTGTTCTGCTCCGTGAATTTTTTGGATTTTTCTTCCAGCAGTCGGTTGGCTACATTCTCGAACTCGGTGCTGAAACGCTTCTGCATCTCGTCCACTTCCTTCTTCTGCGTGTCGAGCTTCTCCTGCATGTTCAGGAAGGCTTCTTCGGCCTTTGCAAGGCGAATGCTTGAATTGCTGGTACGCTCCCTTTCCGCCACAAGCTCCTTAAGCGTTTCTTCGTAATCAGCCAGTGCTGCCCGCAGGCGATCTTCGGCGATGCTCTTTTCCTTGTCGAGCTCCGCGAGGCGCAAAGCGGCACCACCATCAACGGCAGTGTTCTTTTGCTGCGAACGGTTATAAAGCCAGCTGAGCGCGAAGCCAAGAAGCAGACCCGTAAATAGGAAAACGAAATTCATCCGGCGTAAATAGGGAAGCTATAAAGTTATGAAAAATTAACCCAATGCCTGCTTAAGGTCGGCAATAAGGTCATCGATGTCTTCGATGCCTACGCTAAGACGAAGCAGCGAATCCACTACCCCCGACTTTTCGCGTTCGGCTTTGGGAATAGATGCGTGCGTCATGCTGGCCGGATGGCCTATGAGCGACTCCACACCACCCAACGATTCGGCAAGCGAGAACACTTTCACAGAGCTGGCCGCACGGAAAGCCTCCTGCATGTCGTTGCCTTTCATGGTGAAGGAGATCATGCCGCCGAAGTCTTTCATCTGCTTCTTCGCCACTTCATGGTTAGGATGCGTAGGAAAACCGGGCCAATACAACTTATCGATCTTGGGATGCGATTTCAGGAACTCCGCTACCTTTCTTCCGTTGAAGCAATGGCGTTCCATTCGCAGGTGAAGGGTTTTGATGCCTCGCAACACAAGGAAGCTGTCCATGGGACCCGGTGTGGCGCCGCATGAATTGGCGATGAACGCCAGTTGTTCCTGAAGCGAATCGTTATTGGTGCAGGTGGCACCCATCACCACATCCGAATGGCCCGCCAGGTATTTGGTAACCGAATGCATTACAATATCGGCACCCAGGTCAAGGGGGTTTTGAAGATAGGGCGAAGCGAAGGTATTATCTACAACGAGCACTATCTTCTTCTCCTTCGCGATCTTCGCGCAGGCGGCAATGTCAACCACTTTCATGAGCGGGTTGGTAGGTGTTTCCACCCAAAGCATTTTGGTCTTCGCGCTGATGTGCTTCGCGATACCTGCCGCATCGCCCATATCAACATATTTAAATGATATGCCGAAAGGAGCGAACACCTTTTCGAACATACGGTAAGAGCCGCCGTAAAGGTCATCGGTGGCGATCACCTCATCGCCGGGACGCAGCAATTTTATGATCGCGTCGCTGGCACCCATGCCGCTGGAAAAACAAAGTCCGTGTTTGGCGTTCTCCAGCGAAGCAATGCATTTCTCTAACGCAACCCTTGTAGGGTTCTTGCCGCGCGCGTAAGCATAGCCCTTGTGTTTACCGGGCGATTCCTGCACGTAAGTGGATGTTTGATAAATAGGGGTCATGATAGCCCCGGTGGTCGGATCGGGCTCTTGCCCGGCGTGGATGGCTTTTGTTGCGAACTTCATATCTACGAATTACGAATAAAACACGAATGTACGAATTACGAATATTACGGATGAAATGTCAATTCATTATCTTTGTTCGCATGAACAAGGCACTCCAGAACATAAGGACTTTTTTATTGCTGTTCTTGTTCCTTTTTCCCTTTGCGGAAAAGGAAATGCATGCCTGGGAACATCGTAACGATGAGCATTGTGATTCCCCTAACGAAAAGCATTTCCATGAGATGGAGCACAATTGCGACATCTGTGACCTAAGCGCGCCTGAAACGCTTGCCTCTAATACAGATGATCCGGCCATCATCGCCTATGTCGCGATCCCTTTTTCTTTCAGCTTCAGCGCCGACTTCTTTTCTTCTGATCCCCTGCTCCAGCTTTCCCCCCGAGCGCCTCCTTTCATTTCCTGATCTTTTCCTTCATCCCCTGAACGGGATGATAATTCACATTTGTTTCATTTTAAAAATCAGGTCATGAAAAAGATATTTTTCGTATTTCTCATCTCATATTTCATATTTCCGAATGCGTACGGAAGTTCCGCTTCATTATCGGGAAAGGTAAGCGATAAAGAAAGCGGGAAACCTCTTCCGGGAGCGGTTATCTATCTCCCCGACCTTAAAACGGGCGCGGTGACAGGCAGCGACGGAAGTTATAAGATCAATAATCTTCCCGAGGCAAAAGTGCTGGTACAAGTGAACCTGGTAGGCTATGA
>JANWJV010000087.1 GCA_025451785.1 Bacteroidia bacterium
CCACTTCGCTCTTCTCAGGCCGCAACCTTTGTTCGTCGCTCACGATCCTGGCCGAAGCGCCCATCATGGAGATGATCTTCTCGGCAAGATCCTTCACAGCGATCTCCTGGCGGGTGGCAATGTTCACCTCCTGCCCAATGGTTTGCTGCGACCCGGCTATCTTGATAAAAGCATTGGCAGTGTCCTTCACATATACCAGGTCCCTTGTAGGAAATACCGAACCCAGCCGTATCTCTTTCTTACCAGCCATCAATTGAGTGATGATGGTGGGGATCACGGCACGGGTGCTTTGCCGGGGGCCATACGTATTGAAAGGCCTCACAATGGTAACCGGCAAACCAAAGCTGCGGTAGAACGAATCGGCAATGGCATCAGCGCCGATCTTTGTAGCTGAATAGGGGCTCTGCCCCTGGCGCGGATGTTTTTCATCGATAGGAACATACAGCGCTGTTCCGTATACCTCCGAAGTGGATGTCACCAGAACGCGCTCCAGGCCGAGGTCACGCGCCGCCTGTAGTACATTGAGAGTACCCCTCACGTTAGTATCTACATAACTATCGGGCGAATGATAACTGTAGGGAATACCAATAAGGGCGGCGAGGTGAAACACCATGTCCATGTCCTTCATAGCGGTGCGCACACCATTGGGGTCCCGCACATCGCCGGAGAACACCTCTATCTTCTCTAGTTTTTCTTTAGGGAATGTGTCGAGCCAGCCATTGGACCCGAAGGAGTTGTAATAAGTAAAGGCTTTCACAGAATAGCCCTCCTCCACCAGTCGGTCAACCAGGTGGCTGCCAATAAAACCATCGGCACCTGTTACCAGCACCTTCTTCATGGCTTCTTGTAGATCTTAGCGTTGGCCAGGCCTATGCGCTGGAAAAAATGCTTGAAAGAAACACCCAGCACTCCCAGGCCATAAGTAACGCTGCGGCTGAAGTTGATGGAAGAGGCTTCTTTGAAATATTTTGTCGGGCACGTTACCTCCGCGATATCGAAACCCGCATACACGATCTGTGAGATCATCTGGTTATCGAAAACAAAATCGTTGGAGTTAGCGTGGTAATTAATACCGCGCAACACTTTTGATGAAAAGGCGCGGTAACCCGTATGGTATTCCGAAAGCTTTTGGTTAATAAGAATGTTCTGTGTGAGCGTAAGCATCCTGTTAAAGAAGTATTTGTATTTGGGCATACCGCCTTTTAAGGCTCCACCACCCAAAATGCGTGAACCAAATACCACAGGATACAGGTCGTTGGCGATGATGTGCGCCATGGAAGGGATCAGTTTCGGGGTGTACTGGTAATCGGGGTGCAGCATTACCACAATATCGGCGCCTAGTTCCAGGGCTTTGTCGTAACAGGTCTTTTGGTTTCCGCCATAGCCTTTGTTCTTCTCGTGCTTTATCACATGGCGTATCCCCAGGCCTTTGGCCACCTCCACGGTATTATCTTTACTGGCATCGTCAACCAGCACCACTTCATCCACAATATCGAGTGGTATCTCCTTGTAGGTTTTTTCGAGCGTAAGCCCGGCATTGTAGGCCGGAAGTACGATAACAAGTTTTTTACCGTTGATCATAGGGGTGTACCCCACAAAAATAGGAAATATTAGCGACCCCTCCCTGCCCTCCTCTTATAAAGGGGAGGGAACGCTGGCTATCCGTATATTTGCACAGTCTATGAAGACCCTTCATAAATTCGTCATTAAGTCCTATATCGGGCCATTTTTCGCGACCCTTTTCATCTCCATGTTCATTCTCATCATGCAATTTCTGTGGAAATACATCGATGACCTGGTAGGAAAAGGCCTTGAATGGACCATTATAGGCCAACTTTTGTTCTACGCTTCGGCCACCTTTGTGCCTATGGCACTGCCCCTGGGCATCCTGCTTTCGTCCATCATGACCTTCGGCAACCTTTCGGAGCATTATGAGCTGGCAGCACTCAAATCATCGGGCCTTTCACTTACCAGGATCATGTATCCGCTGATCGTTGTTTCCATACTTCTTAGCATTGGCGCTTTTTACTTTTCAGATCAGGTGCTGCCGCGAGCTAACCTTAAAATGGGATCGCTGTTGTACGATGTAAGGGAACAAAAGGCGGCCTTACAGATCAACGAGGGAGTTTTCTATAATGGCATCAATGGCTACAGCATACGCGTAGGAAAAAAGGAAGACGATGGGAAGCTGCTGAAAGACCTGATGATCTATGATCATACCGATTACCAGGGAAACACAAGTGTTACACTGGCTGAGTCGGGCACTATGCAAATGTCGGCCGACAAGCAATACCTTATCCTTACCCTGCGCAACGGAAACAATTATGAAGAACAGCTCAATACAGCGGAACAGCGGATCACCCGTCCATTGCTGCGTACCCAATTTGAGGAGCAGATCATACGGCTCGATATGAGCGGGTTCAAACTGAACCGGACCGACGAAGATCTTTTCAAAGGCAACTACGAAATGTTGATGCTCAACCAGCTTGAGTATGCTATCGATTCGCTCAAAAGCGAAAACGCGAAGATATTCGACAGCATTCCGGGTTATCTTTCTAAGCACTATTATATATCCAGCTACTCAAAAACAAAAGCACCTGAAAAAGCAGCAGCGCCGCCAGCCATAGGAACTTTTGACTTTAAAGGTTTTGACCGCCAGCAAAAACAGAGCATACTCGAAACGGCGCTCAGCATGGCGAGAAGCACCAAAGGCTACCTGGAGATACAATACAACAATGTGGACTCCCACCATGAGACCGTGCGGCGCTGCGAGGTGGAATGGCACCGCAAGTTCACCCTTTCCTTTTCCTGCCTGCTGCTATTCTTTATCGGTGCTCCGTTAGGTGCGATCATCCGCCGTGGCGGAATTGGTTTGCCGGGTGTGATCTCGGTGCTGTTCTTCATCCTTTTATATGTCTTATCGATTACGGGTGAGAAGTTCGTGAAGCAAGATGTGCTTCCCGCCTGGCAAGGCATGTGGATGCCCAGCGCGGTGCTGCTGCCCATCAGTTTGTTCCTCACCTATAAGGCGGCTTACGATTCAGCCCTCTTCGACATGGAGACCTACGTGAAACCGTTCAGGAAACTTTTCAAAAGAGGCAGCTGAAGCAGATGAAAGTATTGCAGATCTGCAGTAAGGTTCCCTTTCCTCCTACCGATGGCGGCACCTACGCCATGCACATGATCACCGAAGGCCTTATGAACAATGGTGTTGATGTGAAGGTGCTGGCCATGCGTACTCCAAAGCTTAACAAGAAGCCTGAAAACACCCACCCTGACTACGCCAGTAAGACCTCTTTTGAATCTGAATATATTGATACTTCTGTTACAGGTTTTGGCGCATTCCTGAACCTGCTTACCTCAAACAGCTACAACATCTCCCGCTTCATCTCCGCGGCCTTCGAAAAAAAACTAGTGGATGTGCTTCATGCCGGAAGCTTTGATATAGTTCAGCTGGAGACCCTCTATACCAGTCCTTACATTGAAACAATACGCAAGCATTCAAAGGCAAAAGTGGTTTTTCGCGCTCACAATGTGGAGTCGAGCCTTTGGCAGCGGATCGCCAGCGAAACGAAAGGCCCCTTGAAACGGGCCTATCTGAAACTTCAGTCGGCAAGGCTGTATAAATACGAATCGGCGATACTTAACCAGTTCGATGGCATTGCCGCTATTACATCCACAGACGCTGATGCATTAAAGGCGCTCGGCTGCAAAAAACCCATCGCAACAATTCCATTCGGGATATCCAATGCTCCCCAGGCAGGCAGCGAACAAGTGGAAAAGGACTCTATCTTCCTTCTGGCGGCAATGAACTGGGTACCCAACCAACAGGGGCTCGACTGGTTCCTTGACAAGGTTTGGGACAATGTTTCCAAATCAAATCCTGCCTTGAAATTTTATATTGCCGGACGTTTTATGCCGGAGTCTCTCAAGCAAATGCAAAGAAAAAATGTGGTAGTAGTGGGAGAAGTTCCCGACGCACAAAGTTTTCTTGCTTCGAAGAACATCATGGTGGTGCCGCTCCTTTCCGGAGGCGGGATGCGGATCAAGATCATTGAAGGAATGATGATGGGTAAAACGATCATCTCCACCTCTATAGGTGCTGAAGGCATCAATTATACTAGTGGCAAGGATATTCTTATCGCTGATACACCTGAGGAGTTTGCAAATGCCATTTCACGATGCTTGCAAAACGACACCTTCGCAAAATCCATTGGAGAAAAAGCTACGGACCTTTTCAAAGAAAAATACAACAACGATCTGATCGCTAAGGACCTTATTCGTTTTTACGAATCTATTTGTTAGGATCCTATTGTTCGTCCTTTCTTTTGTATCCCATTTTTTTACGAGGCTCAGAACGCTGAACAACCAATATTCTCAATGCCTCAAACACCCTGCGTATCTCTCCTTCAAGCTTTTTGTGCTTTCCGTCAAAGTGTAATATTTTGTTCTCAAGCTTTTCTAATTTTAGCATTAGGTCTTTATTGCTAAGCGCCATTTTTTTGATCCTCGTAAAAACCCTGAGAATTTGAATATTCACATTGATCGCCGTTTCACTGTCCAGCACACTTGATAGCATGGCAATTCCCTGTTCTGTGAAGGCATACGGCAAATACCTCCGTCCTCCTCTTTTCTTTGAGGTCACAATTTGTGACCTCAAAACAATATACTCCTCAGGACTAAGCTGAAACATAAAATCAGGCGGGAAACGTCTCAGGCTCCTTTTAACAGCCTGGTTCAACACCCTTGTTGGAACTCCATACAGATCGGCCAGGTCAGAGTCCAGCATAATTGTTTCTTTTCTTAGTAAATGGATCTTTTCCAATTACCTGGATATCTGCTACGAGAACTACTTTGCCCATGTTAAGAGATATAAGAATTCATTAAAACCACGGGAAAGCCTTACAAATTTAGTTGTACAACAAATACGTTTCGCTAAAAGCGCCAATTAAAATTGCCTAATTTTAAGTACGTTTGCTCTGATATATTTGTCAATTTCCAGATCAAATGCTCCTCCTTCAGATCCTTTTCTGGCTTAGTATCCTGGCTGTTCTTCACAGCTATCTTTTTTATCCGATCATCGTAAAGCTCCTCTCCTCGGGACGCCGAAACAACACTCTTACTTTTCAAAGCACAGATGAACTTCCGGGTGTGAGTATTATTGTTCCGGCTTACAACGAGGAAGCGGTGATCGCTGAAAAAATTGAAAGCGTATTAAAGAGCGATTACCCTGGTAAGATCGAAATACTTGTAGGCTCCGATGCCAGTACTGATCGTACGAATGCGATCGTAAAAGAACTTTCGGCAAAACATTCTAATATCAGGCTCGTTGAATTCGGCGGACGCAGCGGCAAGGCGGCCATCGCCAACCGTCTTGTGAAAGAAGCAACGCATAGTATCATCATCTTAACAGACGCAAATATTCTGTTCCATGAACAAACAGTGTTGCACCTGCTGAAGCACTTCAAAGACCCATCGATAGGTTTGGTTGACAGCCACATGAAACATTTGGGAATGCGCAAAGAAGGTATTTCGCTTCAGGAAAGTTCCTACATAGAATCAGAAGTACGCATCAAGCATGCGGAAGGTTTACTTTGGGGTAGTATGATGGGGCCTTTCGGAGGTTGTTTTGCTTTTAGGAAGGAGCTGTATTCACCTGTACCGGAAAATTCATTAGTGGATGATTTCTACATCAACATGAAGGTACTTGAGAAGAAAGCCAAAGCCATCAACGAGCTGGAAGCGATCGTTTACGAAGATGTATCGAACGAACTTTCGGAGGAGTTCCGTCGCAAAGTAAGGATCGCCACGGGCAATTTTCAGAACCTTTTCACTTTCCTTCCTCTTCTCTTCCGCTTTAACGGTATCTCTTTCAGTTTTCTTTCACATAAAGTGCTGCGCTGGCTGGGGCCTTTCTTTATGATCACAAGTTTTATTTCTTCGTTTGTACTTGCGCTTCACTTTCTTGAAACGCCTTCGACGCATTTTATTATCTACGCCGGTCTTTTTAGCCTTATGTGCTATGCAGCGGTGATCCCGCTGATCGATCTCGCATTAAAGAACCTGCAGCTTAATTTTTTTCTTCTCCGCCTCATCACCCACTTCTTTACCATGAACCTGGCCCTGTTCATTGGCTTCTTCCGATTCCTTGGCGGAGTGCGCTCGGGCACCTGGACTCCTACCCGGCGGAATCAGTAGATTTTGCTACCTTTGCAGCCTGTTTCTCCATGAGCAAACTAAACACCATAGAAGAGGCTATTTCCGATATTCGGGCGGGTAAGATCGTGATCGTTGTTGACGATGAGAACCGTGAGAACGAAGGTGATTTTATCACCGCGGCCCGCAACGTAACTCCTGAGGTGATCAACTTTATGGCCACCCATGGAAGGGGCCTTATTTGCGCCCCTATCATTGAAGACCGCGCCGAAGAGCTCGGGCTCGAGATGATGGTGAGCAATAATACCTCCCATCACGAAACGCCCTTTACCGTTTCTGTCGACCTGCTGGGCCACGGCTGTACCACCGGCATTTCAGCCAGCGACCGCGCCAAGACCATCCAGGCGCTCATCAACCCGAATATAAAGCCTGAGGATTTCGGCAAGCCCGGACATATTTTCCCATTAAAGGCAAAAAAAGGCGGAGTGCTTAGGCGCGCCGGGCATACGGAAGCTACCATCGACCTGGCACGACTTGCGGGTTTCGAACCTGCGGGAGCGCTTGTAGAGATCATGAACGAGGACGGCAGCATGGCACGCCTTCCTGAGCTCTTCCTCATCGCGAAAAAATTCAACCTCAAGATCGTCTCCATCGAAGACCTGGTGGCCTACCGCTTGAAGAAAGAGACCATCATTGCCCGTGATGTTACTGTTAAGATGCCTACTAAGTTCGGCAACTTCAACCTTATTGCCTATCGCCAAACCACCAATGAGCAGGAGCACCTGGCCCTGGTGAAAGGAAGCTGGGATAAGGACGAACCTGTATTGGTACGTGTTCATTCGGCCTGCCTTACCGGCGACATATTTGGCTCCTGCCGCTGCGACTGCGGCCCGCAATTGCACGCAGCCATGGAAATGATAGAGAAAGAAGGCAAAGGCGCCATTGTTTACATGAACCAGGAAGGGCGCGGCATTGGGTTGCTTAATAAGTTACGTGCCTATAAGCTTCAGGAGCAGGGCAAGGACACTGTGGAAGCCAACCTTGAACTCGGTTTTAAAATGGACGAGCGTGATTACGGCGTTGGCGCGCAGATCATCCGTGACCTGGGGATCGCTAAGATCAGGTTAATGACCAATAATCCTAAAAAACGTGCGGGACTTATGGGCTACGGACTGGAGATCGTGGAGAATGTGCCTATCGAGATCAGCTCCAACATCCACAACAAGCTTTACCTCCAAACAAAGAAGAGCAAAATGGGGCACACCCTGAAGCTCGATGAGTAGTTAGCGGCCGGTATTGTTAGGCCTCGCGTACACCATTTGCATTACGTTGATGTTGCGCATCGCAAAAGCAGCCTCACAATAGCTGAGGTAGTAATTCCATTTGCGGATAAAGGTCTCATCAAACCCCAGCTTCTTTACTTCTTCGAGACGCTTGTTGAACATCTCCCTCCAGGCAGCAAGGGTGCGGGCATAGTGGAGGCCGATATCTTTGAGGTCGACCATGGTAAGATCGCCCGCGTTATTAATGGCACGGTTAAGTCGCGATACGGAGGGAAGCAGAGAGCCAGGGAAAATATGTTTCTGTATCCAGTCAACTCCGGTGCGAAGACTATCGTAACGTGAATCGGGACAAGTGATCACCTGAAAAGCGAGTATCCCATCCTTCTTCAGCAGGTCAGTACACTTCTTAAAGTACACATCAAAGAACTCCTCTCCTACTGCTTCCAGCATCTCAATAGAAACGATCTTATCAAACTTTCCTTCCAGGTTACGGTAGTCCATCATTTCGATACTTACCTTTTCTGAAAGGCCTGCCGCGGCAACCCGTTCACGCGCCAGCTTCAGCTGCTCTTCCGAAATAGTAATGCTCGTTACGCGGCAGCCATAGTTCTTCGCCATATGAATGGCGTTACCTCCCCAGCCGCTGCCGATCTCCAGCACATGGTCATTGGGCTGAAGATGCAGCTGTTTGCAAAGGCGGTCGTACTTAGCGATCTGCGCTTCCTGCAAGCTCATCCCTTCCTCACGGAAATAGGCGGAAGAATAGGTCATGGTGGGATCGAGGAATAAGGCGAAGAAGTCGTTGTTAAGGTCGTAGTGCTCTGAAATATTTTTTCTTGAGCCGCTTAGATTATTGAGCCGGCTCCGATGATATATCTTATTGAACACCTTCAGCAGGTTCAGCATCATGTTCTTTACCTCGCTTCCGGA
>JANWJV010000088.1 GCA_025451785.1 Bacteroidia bacterium
AAGACACTAACGCACTACAACACTATTTCACCTTCGGCTTAATGATCAACCTCAGGCTCTGATCATAGCTGAAATAATTCCAGGTCCAGTTAATAAAGATGAGCAGGCGGTTCTTTACGCCTACGATAGACATGAGGTGCACAAACATCCATACCAGCCAGGCGAAGAAACCGGCGAACTTAAAACGCGGAAGATCAACCACCGCCAGGTTGCGGCCTACGGTGGCCATGGAACCAAGGTCCTTATAACTGAATTGCTTTTGAGCTTTGTTCAGGCGTGCCGCTTCCAGGTTCTTGGATAATAATTTTGCCTGTTGTATCGCCACTTGCGCAACCTGCGGATGACCATTCGGATATTTTTCCTCTGTGGTAAAGGCAATATCACCAATGGCATAAATATTTTCGTAGCCCTCTACCCTGTTGTAACGGTCGGTCTTCAATCTGTTCGCCCTTGCCAGCGAATCTTCCTTAATGCCTTTGATCTTCGCGCCGATAACACCCGCGGCCCATACCAACGTGTTCGCGCGTATCTTTTCGCCGCCGGGCAATGAAACATATTTGCCGTCATAGTCCTCTACCCTTGTTCCGGTGCGGACATTGATGCCCAGCTTTTCCAAATATAGCCTTGCCTTTGCGCAGGCATTGTCGGACATGCCGTTCAGCAGCCTCGGCGAAGCTTCTAACAGATACAACTGCATATCAGCGAAGTTGAGCTCAGGATAATCTTTCGGAAGGATGAACTTGCGCATGTCGGCCAGCGTGCCGCTCACCTCCACACCTGTAGGCCCACCGCCTACCACTACCACGCTCATAATGGCCTTGCGCTCTTCGGGATCTTCCATGGCAATGGCGTCCTCATAGTTCTGAAGCACGCGATTGCGGAGGTAAAGCGCTTCCGACACGCTCTTCATAGAAAGCGCGTTCTTCGTGATGCTTTGGTTGCCGAAAAAATTTGTTTCAGCGCCAATGGCGATCACCAGGTGATCGTAGCGTACGATACCGAGGGTGGTTTGGATAAGGTTTTTATCGCTTTCTATCTCCGTAACTTCTGTGACCCGCACATGCACATCGGTGTTGCGCTGGAATACTTTGCGCAGCGGAAATGAAATAGCGCTGGGCTCCAGTCCGGCGGTAGCCACCTGGTAGAACAAAGGCTGGAACTGGTGGTAATTGTTCTTGTCGATGAGAACCACTTGAAAGTGATGGGAGCTGGCCAGCTTGCGGGCCAGTGTAAGGCCGGCGAAGCCGCCGCCTATAATGACCACCCTTTTCTTATCGGTTTCAGGAATATTGGCTCTCACGTTTCAAAATTAGCAACAATTACCTCTTAATAAATACTTTAAAAGCCCCATCCCTGCCTCGAAAAAAACCCTAAATTTGAAGAATGATCTTTACTGCCGGCCAAATAGCCGCACTTTTGAAGGGAAAAGTAGAAGGCAACCCTGAAGCACAGGTCAATAAACTTTCCAAGATCGAGGAAGGCGTACCGCAAAGCCTTTCCTTCCTGGCCAACCCCCAGTACACCCCCTATCTCTATACTACCGATGCTTCGGTGGTGATCGTAAGCAAAGACCTGGTATTGGAGCAGGCGGTGAAGAGCTCCTGCACCCTTATTCGTGTGGAAGATCCCCGCCAGAGCTTTGCCAAGCTGCTGGAGACCTATAACCAGGTGAAAAACAACAAGACAGGTATCGAAGAACCTTCGCATATCTCGAAGACAGCCAAGATAGGCGAGAACGTATACATTGGTGCCTTCGCCTATATAGGTGAGAATGTGAAGATCGGGAACAACGTAAAGCTGTATCCCAACGTATTCATTGGCGACAATACTGTGATCGGTGATAATACCATAATATTTGCCGGCGTACGCGTTTATTCCGAAAGTGTGATCGGCGCGCATTGCACCATTCATTCCGGCGTCATCATTGGCGGCGACGGCTTCGGCTTCGCCCCTAACTCAGAGAACAATTACAACAAAGTACCGCAGATCGGTAACGTGGTTATAGAAGACCATGTAGAGATCGGCTCTAATACAACTGTTGACCGCGCTACGCTTGGCAGCACTGTGATCCGTAAAGGCGTGAAGCTGGATAACCTTATACAGGTGGCACACAACGTGGAGATCGGCGAGAACACGGTGATCGCGGCGCAGACCGGCATTGCGGGATCTACCAAGATCGGCAAGAACTGTCTTATCGGCGGACAGGTAGGCATCGTTGGCCACCTGACCATTGCCGACGGTGTGAAGATAGCGGCGCAAAGCGGCATCGGACAAAGCATTACCAATCCCGGTGAGATAGTACAGGGCTCCCCTGCCTTCGGCATCGGCGACTATAAGAGATCTTATGTGCTGTTCCGCAGCCTGCCCGACCTGAAGAACAAGATATCAGAACTTGAAAAAGCACTGAACGAATTAAAACAATCTGTCCCGAAAGAATAATGAGCGTAAAACAAAGAACGATCAAGACTGCTGTAAGCGTTTCCGGAGTGGGACTGCATACTGGCAAAAAGGTGACCCTCAGTTTTAAGCCGGCGCCCGAGAACCACGGTTATAAGTTCTGCCGCGTTGATATGGAAGGCAAACCTGTGATCGATGCTGATGTTGATAATGTGGTGGATACCGAACGCGGAACCACCCTGGAGCAGAACGGCGGCAGGGTAAGCACAACCGAACACGTGCTGGCCGCTTTGGTGGGGATGGAGATCGACAATTGCCTTATTGAACTTGATGGTCCCGAAGTACCCATTATGAACGGCAGCTCCATGCCCTTCATCACTGAACTGGAAAAAGCCGGCGCTGTGGAGCAGAATGCCGAACGTATTTATTTCACCCTTACTGAGAACCTTACGTACGAAGACAGCAAGAAAAAAGTGGAGATGCTGGCCGTACCGCAAGATGAATACCGCATCACGGTGATGGTGGATTATAATTCAGAGATCCTCGGCACACAGCACGCTTCGATGTACAACATCCGCCAGTTCAAGGACGAGATAGCCATGTGCCGCACCTTTGTGTTCCTTCACGAGCTGGAAGCTTTACTGCAGCATAATCTTATCAAGGGTGGCGATCTTGACAATGCCATCGTACTTGTTGACCGCGAGATCGCGAAGGACAAGCTGGACCACCTGGCGAAAGTGTTCAACAAGCCGAACGTACAGGTGAAGGGCAAAGGCATCCTTAACAATACCACGCTTCATTATTTCAACGAGCCTGCCCGCCACAAACTTCTCGACATTGTTGGCGACCTTGCATTAGTAGGTGTTCCGCTCAAAGGACATATCCTGGCAGCACGTCCCGGGCATGCCGGTAATATCGCTTTCGCGAAACAGATAAAGGAATTGATCAAGAAGCAAAGGAAAGGCGGTGCCTCCCCCACCTTCGACCTGAGCAAGGAGCCCTTGTACAACATTAACGATATCATGAAGATCCTTCCTCACCGTCAACCCATGCTGCTGATCGACAAGATCATGGAGCTCACCAAAGAGTCGGTGGTGGGTGTGAAGAACGTGACGATGAACGAGGAGTTCTTCAAGGGCCACTTCCCCGACAATCCCGTAATGCCCGGCGTGATGCTGATAGAGGCCATGGCCCAAACAGGCGGCATACTGGTATTAAAGACCGTTCCTGATCCTGAGAACTACCTTACTTATTTCATGAAGATAGACGGGGTGAAGTTCAAACAAAAAGTATTGCCCGGCGATACCGTTGTATTCGACCTGAAGCTCCTCACACCCATCCGCAGGGGCATTTGCCATATGAAAGGCATCGCTTATGTAAACAACAAGCCCGTAATGGAAGCTGAGATGATGGCTCAGATCGTAAAAGTTAAAAATCAGAATGAGCCAACTCTCGTACATTCATCCTGAGGCAAAGGTCGGTTCGAACGTTACCGTAGAACCTTTTTCCACAGTTTATAAAGACGTTGTTATCGGTGATGGAACCTGGATAGGTCCCAACGTTACCATTATGGATGGCGCCCGCATCGGAAAAAATTGTAAGATATTCCCCGGCGCGGTGATCAGCGCTGTTCCCCAGGACCTGAAGTATGCCGGCGAACAAACCACCGCTGAGATCGGCGACAATACCATTATCCGTGAATGCGTGACCTTTAACAGGGGCACTGTTGACAAAGGCAAGACCGCCATTGGCAGTAATTGTCTTTTGATGGCTTACGTGCACGTGGCACATGACTGCATCATAGGCAATAATGTGATCATCGCTAATTCGGTGAACCTTGCAGGCCACGTGGAGATAGAAGACTACGCGATACTGGAGGGCTATGTGGGTGTTTCACAATTTGTACGGATCGGAGCTCACTCATTCATTAGCGGACAAACGGGAGTACGCAAGAACGTTCCTCCTTTTGTTAAGGCCGCTCGAGAGCCTCTCAGCTATATCGGCATCAACTCGGTAGGATTACGCCGCAGGGGTTTCAGCAACGAGAGCATACTACAGATCGAAGATATTTACCGCACCATTTACGTGAAGGGCTATAACGTTACCAACGCCATCAATATCGTGGAACAGGAAGCGCCTTCTTCGAAGGAAAAGGACCTCATCATCAAATTCATCCGCGAGTCGACCAACGGCATCATGCGCGGTATTTCCTAATGAACATAAGCCTCAAAGGGATCGGCAAGCGCTATAACCGCGACTGGATCTTCCGCAATCTTAGTTACGAGCTCAGCGCGGGAAACGGCTATGCGATACTTGGCGCGAATGGTTCGGGGAAGTCAACGCTATTACAAGTAATTGCGGGGAGTGCGATGGCTTCGGAAGGAAACGTTGAATACAGCCAGGAACCAGAAACAATTTATAAGCACCTTAGTATAGCGGCACCGTACCTGGAACTTTTCGAAGAATATACCTTAAGAGAATCCATCGATCTTCAGGCCAAGTTCAAGCCTTATCGTGACCAGCTAAGCACCGACGCCATTATTGCCACGCTTGAGATGGAGAACGCGGCCAATAAAGAGGTGAAATACTTTTCTTCGGGCATGAAGCAGCGCCTTAAACTGGGCCTGGCCATTTTAAGTGACGTTCCCCTACTGCTCCTCGATGAGCCTTGCTCCAACCTTGACCATGCTTCTGTACAATGGTACCAGGCCCTGCTGCAAAAGCACAGTGCAAACCGTCTAATTATCGTCTGTTCCAACCGTCAAAAAGACGAATACAGCTTTTGTAAACAGGAGCTTTTGGTGGAAAACTACAAGTAGGCGCACTATTTGCCCAATTGCCTGATTCTGCTATCTTTGCAATCCTTTTTAAAATCAACCATTAACAATCAACATTCAACAATCACCCCATGGCAGACACAGGAGACGTTAGCATCGGCACCGTGATCCGTTTCAACGGAGAACTTTGTAAGATAGAAGAATACCAGCACCGTACCCCCGGTAACCTCAGGGCCTTTTACCAGGCCAAGATGAGGAACCTGAAGTCGGGCAAGCTGGTGGAGAACCGCTTCCGCTCCGGCGAGCTGGTGGAGATCGTACGTGTGGAGTACAAAATGCTTCAGTACATCTTTTCCGAGAACGACTTTATTGTTTGTATGGACAACGAGACCTTTGAGCAGATCTATATTCCCGCCATACTGTTCGGCCCTGCCATCAAGTTCATGAAAGAAGGCATGGAAGTAAAAGTTTCCTTTGAAGGCGATAATCCTATTGTTGCTGAAGCGCCCGTGTTTGTGGAGCTCAGCATAAGCTATACCGAGCCTGGTGTGAAAGGCGATACCGCCACCAACACCCTGAAGCCCGCTACACTTGAGACCGGCGCGGTAGTGAACGTACCCCTCTTTATCAACGACAACGAGAAGATAAAGGTGGACACCCGTACCGGAACGTACGTGGAACGCGTAAAATAAACGCCGCGTTTGAGCAAGCACCCCAAGGCTCTTCCTTACCTCTTCCTGTCAGAAATGTGGGAGCGTTTTGGCTTCTACCTGATGCTTGGCATCTTTTTCCTGTACATGACCGATACCGAAAAGGGCGGCATGGCACTCGACAAAAAGGAGGCCTCTGACATCTTCGGCACCTTCATCGCGCTGGTTTACCTCACCCCTTTCATCGGCGGCCTGCTGGCCGACCGTGTGCTGGGCTATAAATGGTCCATCACCGGCGGCGGCATTATGATGGGCATTGGCTATTGCGGCCTCGCGATCCCCGGGATAACGGCCTTTTATGTTTCCCTTATCCTCATCATCGTCGGCAACGGATTCTTCAAACCGAATATATCAACGATACTCGGCAACGTTTATAACGATGAGAAGTACAAGCACCTGAAGGACTCAGGCTACAACATCTTTTACATGGGCATCAATATCGGCGCCTTCATTTGCAACTTCTTTGGCGCTTACCTGCGCAACACCTTTAGCTGGGGCCACGCCTTTTTCGCGGCGGGCATCGGCATGTTCGTTGGGGTGATCATCTTCTGGCTCGGACAAAAACATTTCTCGCATGCCGACGTGCGTAAGCCCGCCAACCCTGAAGATATGTCGATATCGAAAGTGTTCGGCATCGTATTATTGCCCGCGGCTATCGCGGGATATATCGGCTGGGTATTGCCGGGCGATATCTTCGGAAGCGACAGTACCGACGCGTTCATCTTCGGCGCGATACCTGTTGCCGGATTTTATGTTTCACTTTTCGTACGCGCCAATGCTACTGACCGTCGTCCTATCGCGGCGCTCTTAGCGGTTTTTGGTGTGGCCATCATCTTTTGGGCCGTGTTCAAACAGAACGGAACAGCGCTTACCACCTGGGCAGAGAGTTATACTGACAGGGAAGTGCCTTCGGCGCTGGTGAAGCCCATGAAAGCCATCGGTATGGTAAAGGAACTGGAGATGAAGAAAGATTCTGTTGCACTTACCGATGGGTCTTTCCGTGTTCAGCGCGATGCAGGCGGAAGGCCCGTTAAAGCATTTGACTATCCGCTTTATTTCAAGAACATTGAGCCTCCTCCTGCTGATAGAGAAAAAGTTCAAGTGGTATCCACCGAACTGTTTCAGTCCGTAAACCCTTTCTGGGTAGTGGCCTTAACACCGTTGGTGGTCGCCTTTTTCTCTTTCCTGAGGCGGCGAAACAAGGAGCCCAGCATTCCATGGAAAATTTTCTTCGGCCTCTTCTTCACCGTGCTTTCAACACTGGTGATGGTGACAGCCACTTATGTTTGTCATAACGGGATGGAAAAAAGTTCGATGTGGTGGCTGATCGGCTGCTACGGGGTGATCACCATCGGCGAACTGTGCCTTAGCCCTATGGCCCTTTCACTGGTATCGAAGCTGAGCCCGCCGAGGATCACCGCGCTCATGATGGGCGGCTGGTTCCTCTCTACTTCTATCGGAAATAAGTTAAGCGGGGTATTGGCCTCGCGCTGGGACTTGTACGAGCACAAATCGAATTTCTTCCTGGTGAACTGCCTGCTGGCCATCATCACCGCCATCATCATCCTGATGATGATCCGCTGGCTGAACAAGATCGTGAAGGAACGCGGTATCTAGCCTCTTCTCTTAAACTCCGAACAGATCACTGCCGTAGCTATGGCGGCATTGAGCGACTCAGGGCCGCCCGGAGTAGTAATGGTGTGCGGGAAAGAAGGTATCCTTAGTTTATCACTTACACTTGCCTGTAACGCTTCGCTGATGCCTTTCGACTCATTGCCGATCACGATCATCCCTTTCTTGCTAAGCCTGCTCGTATAAATATCCTCTCCTTCTAAAGAGGCACCGAAAACCTTTACGCCAGCCGAGATGGCTTCGTCAAGCAAAGGCTTAAGTTCCGCGTAATGCACCCGTATCCTTGCTATAGACCCCATGGTGGCCTGCACCGCCTTGGGATTGTAAACATCCACTGTATCGGGCGAACAAATAATATCATCAATGCCAAACCAATCGGCAATGCGAATGATCGTTCCCATATTACCCGGGTCCTGCAGCCCATCGAGCACCAGGCTTAAACGGTTCTTGAGGGAACCCAGCTTATAATCGGGCATCTCACAAATGGCCAGCATCTGGTTGGGTGTTACCAGCGAAGAAATGCGCGCGAGCTCTTTCTCGCTAATGCGTATTACTTCAATATGATTGCTGAAAATACTGTGCTGAAAATTGCGGCTGGAATAGATCTGCTTTACCTTTAAGGCGGAGCTGAGCAGCTCTTCCACCATCTTCACGCCTTCGGCAACAAAGACATTGTGCTCTTCCCTGCCCTTCTTCTGCCTTAGCGATTGGATGAATTTAACCTCGGCCTTGGTAAGCATAGTTCAATAAATCAGTAAATTTGTTCACAATGATAGAAATTAATCCTGAAAATCTCCTCCACCAGGTTGAATAGGGCCAGCACAAATACCCGTTTTTTGAGCATCCTGGGCCTTTTTGTCCTCCTGGCAGCCTGTAATCCCACCCGCAAGCTGGCCGATAACGAGTACCTTCTCAAGCGTAACATCATCGTCGATAAGAAGACCGAGGTCGAAAAGGCCGAGCTGGAAAGCTATATCAAGCAAAAACCGAATCGTAAGATCCTTAGCCTTATCCGCTTCCACCTCTGGTTATACAACCTGGCCAACAAGCCCAAGGTGGAGCAAAAGCGTTTCCTCAAGAACAAGAAGATAGATGAGAAGAACATCGAGCGTGCCGCGAAAGGCAAAAAGCCCTTGAGCAAAGATCGTCTCTTCTTCGGAGAGTGGCTGCTGCAGATCGGCGAACCGCCTGTGATCCTCGACTCGATGCTGATGGAGAAATCGGTGTCGCAGATGAAGCTTTTCCTGAGCAACAAAGGCTATTTCAACAGCGAAGTGCGCGATTCGGTGGTAACGCATCACAAATACGCCAATGTGTTCTACTTGCTAAAACCTTCTGTTCCCTGTACCATACGCAGCATACACTATAAGATCGACGATAGCCAGATGGCGCCTTATATTATGGCTGATACCGCCAATTCCCTTATTAAGGTGGGAAACAAGTTTGATGTGGATGTTTTACAGAAAGAGCGCGACCGCATTACCACGATGAACAAGAACAACGGCTATTATTATTTCACGAAGGAATATATTTATTACAGGGCCGACAGTTTCCTTAACACGCGCTCCATCGACCTGGTGATGGGTATCAAAAAATTCGCGAGGCCTTTCAGCGAAGGAAGCGACTCGATCGTGGAGGTGGACCATACCCGCTATTATATCAGGAATATCTATGTGGTGCCTGACTATAACCCGATGAGCACCAACAAAACTCCAACAGATACTGTTCACTACAGCAATTTCATTTTCCTTCTGTACGGGCCGCTCAATTACAAACCCAGGGTGATCGCCGACGCTATTTACATAAGCAACCTGTCCGAAGATCATTACCAGGCAATAAAAACAGAAGACACCTATAAACGCCTCACCGAGCTGCGCGCCTTTCGCTCGGTGAACATACGATTTACCGAAGCCCCGGGAAAGAAGGATATGCTCGACTGTTATATACGCCTCAGCCCGGTGCTCAAGCAAGCCTTCCTCATCGAGG
Source organism: Bacteroidia bacterium (assembly GCA_025451785.1). Taxonomy (GTDB): domain Bacteria; phylum Bacteroidota; class Bacteroidia; order JANWJV01; family JANWJV01; genus JANWJV01. The sequence continues at coordinate 9,503 of JANWJV010000088.1, forward strand.
CCGAAGGCACCAACACCTCGGGCAACCTGGGCATAGCAGGCAGTGTTGTTTACCAGAACAGGAACACTTTTCATGGCGCCGAGATATTAGAGATCAAGTTAAAAGGCGGGTTGGAAGCGCAGCAGCCGGTAAACAAATCATCAGGCAGTAACGGGGGGCTTGGCCAGATCATCTCCGAACCTTTTAACACCATACAGGTGGGCCCCGAAGCTAACCTCACGGTACCGAGGCCTGTATTTCCCTTCAGCCTTTTTCATTACAGCAAAGACGCCAACCCCAAGAGCACTTTTACCACCGCCTTTAATTACCAGCACCGCCCCGACTATTCGCGCTGGATCCTCAACTTCTCACACGGACTTACCTATAAGGAGACCGCCACCCAGCGTTACACCTTTACACCTTTAGAGATCAACTTTGTAAAAGTAGATCCGCAGCCGGCCTTCAGGGAAGCGCTGGAGCAGTCGAACGACATCTTCCTTATCAACAGTTATTCAGACCACTTAACACCCGCCAGCCGTTTCACCTATATCTATAACAACCAGGACATAAAGCGCAAGCATAAGAACTTCAGTTTCTTTAAAGGCGACGTTGAATATTCGGGCATCGGCCTTACCGCCATTAACGACCTGCTGGGCTCAGAGAAGAAGGACGGGGCGAGCTATCGCATCATCGACATTGTGTATTCGCATTACGTTCGCTTCTTCGCTGACTACCGTTTCTACAAGATCCTCTCCACACACGACCGCCTGGTGTTCCGTGCCGCGTTCGGCGAAGGTTTCGCGCTGCGTAACCTCAATGTTCTTCCTTTTGAAAAGAGTTTTTACGGCGGCAGTTCTAACGGCATCCGGGCCTGGCATTCGCGCTCCCTGGGCCCCGGCGGCTACGTGAGCTCCTTCGGTCAAACCTTTGACCAAACCGGTGACATACAAATAGAGAGTAACCTTGAATACCGCTTCAACCTGTTCAGGCAATTGAACGCGGCCTTCTTTTTAGATGGCGGCAATATTTGGCTGCGTAAACCCGACAGTGAACGACCGGGCGCGGAGTTCGACTTCGATAATTTTTACGAGCAGCTGGCCCTGGGCGGCGGTATCGGCGCCCGCCTCGACTTCGGCTTCTTCATTATCCGTTTAGACCTTGGTGTTAAGCTGCGTGATCCGCAATTCCCCCAGGGCAACCGCTGGGTAGTTCGAAACATTGCTGACGCGGCCTGGAAGAAAGATTACGAGAACGAACACGGGGGAGGAAAAGAGAAACGCTATTCATTCGCGAACCTCAACCTGGGTATCGGTTATCCCTTCTAAAGAATATTACCGGAGCAGCAGCAGGTACCCTTTCAGGTCATACTGCTTATTATCCATGCCGTGCGCGGTGAGGATATAATAATACGTCCCTTCGGGAGCGTCATTTCCGCTGGCAGCTTTACCATCCCATCCGGCAGTGATGCTGCTGATGTCGCTCATCTTCAATCCCCAGCGGTCGTAAATGCTCACCAGCATATCCTTTATTCCAAGTGTATTGATAAAGAACTGATCGTTCTTACCGTCGCCATTGGGAGAGAATACGTTGGGCACGATGATCGAAGAAATGGCATCGATAAAGATGGTGAGATAGAAAGTATCCTTGCAGCCATAGGTGTTCGTCACTATAAGCATCGGTGTCATTGTTCCGCCAGTAGTGTAGGTATTGCTTGTATTCTGGCTAGTGGAACTGTTGCCATCGCCAAATATCCAGCTGTACGTGTTACCACCGGTGCTTGTGTTAGTAAACGTTACGTTAAGGGGAATTGAGCCAGTAGTGGGATTAGCGGTAAAAGAAGCGGTAGGCTTTGGATTTACATTCACCGCTACCACTTGTGTTTTGGTGCAGCCGTTAGCGTCGGTGGCTGTTACGGTATAATTGCTGGTTGCCGTAGGACAGGCGTTCACGGTGCTGCCGATCAGGTTGCCGGGATTCCAGGTATAGGTAATGTTACCTGTTCCTCCTGTGGCGTTGGCGGTAAGATTGATGCATTCGCCAAGGCACACGAATCCACCGTTGGCTGTTAATACGATCGGTTGCGGCTGGTTGATGGTCACAGAAGCGGTTTTCGAACACCCGTTCTGATCAGTAACGATCACGGTATAGGTTCCCTGTCCGAGGCCCGTAACGTTCTGCGTCGATTGCGCCCCGGGGTTCCATAAGTAGGTATAGTTACCTCCTCCCCCGCTCACCGTAATGGTGGCGCTTCCGTTGCCCTGGCCGTTACAAAGAATATTATTGCTGGTACTGTTCACCTGGATACCGGGATATACGTTCACCTTTGCCGAATCGGTATAGCTAACGCCTAAACTATCGGTAACGGTAACGGTATAGGTAGTGGTGGCTGTAGGACAAACCTGGTGCGGACCAGGGCCTGTGCCGATGTTAGGGTTCCACGAATAAGTATATGGCGGCTTACCCTGTGAAGCCGAAGCCGTAAGGTTCATACAACTCCCGCTGCAAAGACTTCCGCCAGCCACACTAACGCTAAGGCCGCAATAAACAGTCACAGTTACTTGCGATGTGCTGGTTTGTCCTGTACATGGATTATCTACCGTGCAGGTATAAGTAGTGGTGCTGGTAGGCGTTGCCACGGGATTCGAAATGGTGGTGCCGCTCAGGCCTGTTGCAGGTGACCAGGAATAAACATAAGGGAAACAGCCGGAGGTAACGTTCACATTGAGTTGCGCGGCGGATGAACATATCTTGGCGGGTGTAGCTGTTGTATTGGTGATCAGCGCCGGAAGGGTACCGGGCATGGTAAAAGTGAAGGTAGCGGTATAGTTGCCGCAATTGGTGTTTGACGCGTAAGCACACTCCCTTGCCCTGAACTTGTAGGTGACCCCCGGACAGAAATTACTGAGGCTGACGCTCATGACCGGGTAGGTCATGTTATTGGCATTAGGTTTTTGGATATAGGAAGAAAAATAATTAGCGGTTCCTGTAAAGGCCATGTTGTTGCAAACCAGTTCCAGGTTTATCCAATAGTTACAGGGATAACCCGTGGTACTTTCCCATGTGAGCAGCAGGTTGCCGCCGGAGATGGTTTGGTTCAGCAGGTTGGGAATACCGTAAGGTGAACAGGCAGCGGCCTTTTGCGCGAAGCAGGCACAAAGCGCGAACAAAAGTGCCGCCGCGGTTTTTCTGGTAATGGTTAAAATGCCTTTCATGCAATGTGTTATTGGATGTACACTTTTTTGGTGGTCACGGTTTCGCCCGATGTTACTGTTACGAAGTAAACACCGCTGGTGGCGTTGTCGATGTTAATGATGGTTCCGCCATTGAGCTCCACTTGCGCTATCTCCTCTCCCAATACGTTCTTTACTGAAATTATTCCTTTGTCCACCATGCCCTTGCCCGGACGAACATAAATGTTCTTACCGGCCGAATACACCGACATCTCTGTAAGCATGTTCTCAGCAGTTCCCACCGAAGTGGTAGCACCCGCGGGGATACCCAGGTTGGGGAAACTCTCGTAAGCGTAATCCTTTATGGTGAACTGCTTCGCTTTAGGATCCACATCCAGCCTTGCCCAGCCGTAATGAAAATTGGAGCCTATAGTGATCCTCAGGGGAAGGTATTTGTCCACTTTGCCAGGCCAGTTACCGGCGGTGCTGGTTGAAGAAGAACTTCCACCGCTGGAATAATAACTGGAGCTGCTCCATTGCACGATCTTATAAAAGGCCATCATCTGGTTCACCGTGGCGTTCCAGGGAATGGTATTGTCAATAGGATCGTTCAGGTTCATCCAGGCAGGAAGGCCGTTCATGAGCGCCACATCATTGCCCGTTCCCTGCGGCGATACCGTTACCTGGTAAACCGTTTGGTAATAGCTGGTGGTCTTAAATATGTTGGTATTGAGGTCGAAATCAGTACCACCCGCGTTGTTGAGGTCAAGATTATACACCCCTGTCGTTCCTGATACCGTTTGATCGGTGATGTTGGTGTAGATGATCTGCCCCTGGGCATTCTGCGAAACCGCAATGATAGAACCCGCAACAGCCGAATATGCTTTCAGCTTTTGATGGATACCTGATCTGTCCTTTTTCATCTTGATCGGATTATGGATGATGTGTTTATTTCCTTAAAAGTAACAAATAACCTTTGAGATTGTATTCTTTGCTGTCGATGCCGTGCGCAAGGAGTATATAATAATAGGTTCCTTCGGGGGCATCCTTGCCGCTCGCGGCCTTGCCGTCCCAGCCGCCGTTGAGCGCACTGAAGTCGCCCATCTTTAATCCCCAGCGGTCGTAGATCTCAACATACAGGTCTTTCAATCCAATGGACGTTATGCTGAAGAACTCGTTGTACCCGTCGCCGTTCGGCGAGAACACGTTCGGAACAATGATCTCAGAAAAACCGTCGGCAATGATCGTAAGCATAAAGGTATCCTTACAGCCAAAGGTATTCGTCACGATGAGCATTGGATTATAGGTACCGCCGTTGGTATAGGTGTTGCTGCTGTTCTGGCTCGAAGAGCTGTTGCCGTCGCCAAAGATCCAGCTGTAGGTAGTTCCGCCCGTGCTGGTATTTGTGAAGATCACGTTCAGCGGCACTTGCCCCGTAGTAGGATTGGCGGTAAAGGAAGCCGTTGGCTTGGGGTTCACCGTTACCGTTGCCGCCTGCGTTTTGGTACAACCATTGGCATCGGTTGCTGTTACCGTATAGGTGGTGGTGGTGTTCGGACAAACATTCACGCTGCTTCCCGTTAGGTTACCCGGGTTCCAGGTATAGGTGATGTTACCGGTTCCTCCGCTGCCATTCGCCGTGATGTTAATGCATTCGCCGTCACAGATCGTTCCGCCGGTGGCCGTTACAACGATCGCCGAAGGCTGGTTCACAGTTACTGTTTGTGTAATGGTGCAGCCGTTATTATCAGTCACCACCACTGTGTACGTTCCGGCGCCTAAGCCGGTAGCCGCTTGAGTGGTTTGCCCGTTGTTCCATGAGTAGGTATACAATCCTGAACCACCAGTAACAGAGGCTGTAGCGCTGCCGTTGGCTTGCCCGTTGCATAAAATATTGATACCCGATCCTGTAATGCTCATGCCGTTCGGCTGCGTGATAGTAACGGTATGCGTTCGGGAACAGCCATTAGCATCAGTTACAGTAAGTGTATAAGTACCCGCCGCAAGTCCTGTAGCCGTTTGAGTGGCCTGGCCGTTGTTCCAGCTGTATGTATAGGCGCCTGTTCCTCCAATAACAAGACCTGTGGAAGTGCCCGTACTATTGCCGCTGCACTGGATGTTCACCGACGAATCGCTAACGGCAAGCGCCACTGGCTGCGTAATGGTAAACGCCTGTGTTTTGCTGCAGCCTGCCGAGTCAGTTACACTCACTGTATACGTGCCCGCCGAAAGACCAGTGGCTGTTTGTGTGGTTTGTCCGTTTGTCCAGGTATAGGTATAAGTACCTTGTCCACCACTCGATGTTACGCTGGCGGTGCCATTGCTCTGGCCGTTGCAAAGAATATTATTGCTAAGCGTGGCAAGGTTCAATCCCCCGCCGGTAATGTTCACGGTGGCGATGTTCTGGTTACAGCCGCTGCCATCGCTCACGGTAACGGTATAAGTTCCCGCGCTGAGGCCGCTCGCTGTTTGCGAAGTTTGACCGTTGCTCCATACATACGTATAAGCGCCTGTTCCGCCGCTTCCGCTGGCAGTAGCTGTTCCATTATTACCAATACAGGTGGCATTAGTATTTGTAGCGGTGGCCACAATGCTTCCTGCCATAGGGCATGCGCCAAGGTTAAGTGATGAGGCGAAACCAAATCCGCATACCAGCACTTCGCCTGACATGCCGATAGTAACATCATACACAACACCGGTAGTGTTCGTCGTAGTAAGAAGGGTAAGGTTGGAATCGTATTTCAACACAGTGCTCTGCGAGCCGATGTAGACGTTGCCGCAGCCGTCGACCGCCACACCGCAGTTAGCGTCCTTCAATCCGCCAGGCACAGGGATATTAGATACCTGGGCACCGGTATTAATGTCGCGCTTCCATATCTGCGCGCCGTCAGTATGATAAACATAGCGCATGCTGGCATCAATGCCATTAAAGCCCGCGATGATCGGGCTGGGGCCGTTGGAGTAAAGCGTTGTTTGGTTATAAGGAGAAGTATGTCCGCTTACCACGTTAAAAACAGTAGCGAAGGTAGAAGAGCAGCCTACCGTCCTCGAAGGACCTGTGGCCGTGATCATATAATAATTGCCGTTAGGACCGAGACACACCGCACGGAAGTCGAGCGAACCGGTAGTGACCTGCACCGAACCGATCCTGTTACCGTTGGTTGTATCGATGTTCGAAAGCCTGCCCCCCGAGGGTGAGAAGGAATCTGACACCACCACTTTGCCGGTACAACTGGAAGTAATGCCCCAAAACTCCATGCAGGAAGTAATGGTGTTGTTCCATTGGATAACACCCGCAGGAGAAACTTTGGTAATGCTCGGCACAATATTGCAACCGTTGTGACCGGCGGTAATGTATGAGGTTCCCCAGCCTGTAACAGCAAGGTCGCCATAACGCTGGTTGGTATTGGTGGAGCTGGTGGTCCAGATGGAAGTTCCGCCAGCGGTGTATTTCATAAGCTTATACGGTCCCAATCCGCCAAACATAAAAACGTTGCCGGCAGCGTCGTGCTCAATGTCGAACACCTTGTTATCGGTGGTCATGCTCGGGTTCACAGTCCAGGGATCAATAATTAATTTTTGATCCTTGATCTTTGATCTTTGATTTGAGGTTAATGCCAGTTCAAAAGCAACTGTATTGCCTTGAAGGCTAAAAGCGGAGCTTACTGCTTCACCGTCTTCGAAATAGCTTACCGGCGCATGGTCAACAATATCACCTATGGCAGTCTTCAAATGAATATTACCTTCCTGGTCAAGGCTAACTTTTGAGGCATCACTACCATAAGCAAGTTTCACTTTGCTCACATCGGCACCGGGATGCACGATCAGCATATACTTCATCCCCTGTTTCTCATGAAAGGTATACACCACATCAATGCCGGGATACATATCCTTATACACAAGCTTCTTATACGCCGGAACATAATTGATACAGCGCTGGTCGCTGAGCTGGTAGTTGAAATACTCGCTCGTTTTTTCTTCACAATGCACACTGGCATTTTTGTTGGCGCCTAGCCAGTTAAAGCCAACGCTATGCACTGTGCTGGTATAGGTGGCAATGTCTTCCTCCTCCTCTTTTCCAAGGCCAAGCAGGCGAAAGTTCTTGCGCTCCTTTTCCTGCTTCACTTCCCATTTCTCGAAACGATACGTAAGACCGTTCTGTGAGAAATAGATCTCGGTACCCATGTTATCAACACCATAATATACCTGTGCTCCATCTTTCGACTTGCCGTCGAACTGTCCGCGGTTCTCTACGAACACCTTTTTCTCTGATGGATTGATACTCCAGTTGGTTCTTCCTCCCGGAAGCTGCGCAACAGAAACAGTGGCAAGCCCCAGGCACAGGGCCATTGTGCTTGTAGTTGGGAAAGTTTTGCTCATGTTCATTGCTTCTTATTATTTTCTCAGCAGCATCAAATAGCCTTTGAGATTGTATTCTTTGTTGTCGCTTCCGTGGGCAAGCAGGATGTAATAATAGGTTCCCTCAGGCGCGTCCTTGCCGCTCGCCGCCTTACCATCCCAGCCGCCAGTAATGGTATTGAAATCACCCATCTTCAATCCCCAGCGGTCGTAGATCTCTACATACAGATCTTTCAACCCAATGGAATTGATGCTGAAGAATTCGTTGTATCCGTCGCCATTCGGTGAGAACACGTTAGGGACAATGATCTCTGAGAATCCATCGGCAAAAATGGTAATGTACGCCGTGTCTTTACATCCGTTGGCAGCCGTCACTACCATCATCACCGTATAGTTGCCTCCACTCACATAAGTATTGGAGGAGTTCATAGAGGTGGATGAGTTGCCATCGCCGAAATTCCAGCTGTAGGATACTCCTCCTGTGCTGCTGTTGGTAAAGATCACATTCAGTGGCACCTGGCCACTGGTAGGCGTTGCCGAGATGGATGCTTTTGGTTTGGTCATGATCGTAACATTCACTACCTGAAGCTTGGTACATCCATTCGCATCGGTGATCATTACCGTATAGCTTCCTGCCAGTATGCCTGTAATATTCGCCGTGGTAGCGCCATTGCTCCATGAATAGGTATAAGGACCGACACCCCCTGAGGCATTCGCCGAGGCAGTGGTAACGGTATCATCGGTACAGTTGATATTCACACCGGTAGCATTAAGCACCAAAGGAGTTGGCTGTGTTACCGTCACTACTTTCGACTTCGTGCACCCGTTCGCGTCGGCCACCACCATGGTGTAAGTACCCGCGGTAAGACCTGTGGCTGTTTGACCGGTTTGCCCGTTGCTCCAGGTATACGTATAAGCGCCCGTACCGCCGGAGGTCAGTCCGGTAGAACTGCCTGCACCAACACCATTGCACAATATGTTCACCGTTGAATCAACGATGGCAAGCGCTGTAGGCTCCGTGATGGTAAAGGCCTGCGTCCTGCTGCAGCCCAATGAATCGGTAGCGGTAACAGTGTAGCTTCCCGCCGAAAGTCCTGTGAGCGACTGTGAGGTTTGACCGCCCGGATTCCAGCTATAGGTATAAGATCCTTGACCTCCGCTGGAAGTAACACTTGCAGTACCGGTAAGTTGACCGTTACAAAGTATGTTCGCGCTTTGCGCCGTAAGCAGAAGTCCACCGCCGGCTATTGTAACCGTTTGCGTGCCCGCGTTACAGCCGGTAGCGTCTTTAATATTTACAGTATATGTTCCGGCAGAAAGGCCTGTGGCTGTTTGTCCTGTTTGTCCGCTGGGGGTCCATGTATAGGTATACGCCCCTGTTCCGCCGCTGGCCGATGCTGTTACACTTCCGTTGTTGTTACCGCAGGTGGCATCAGATGACGAGGCGGTAACTGTAAGCGTTGCGCCCTGCGACGCGGGACATGCGCTAAAGTTCAGCGATCCCAATAGCTGGTCGCCGCCGATAAGAACTTCGCCCAAAGCACCCAGTGTTACATCGTACACGGCGTTGGTAGGCTGGCTAGAAAGCTGCACCAGGCTGCTGTCGAACTTATATACTCCATTGGTGGAACCTACATAGATCTGGTTACAGCCATCGGCCGCTACACCATTGCAGGCCATAAGTCCTCCACCAGGAATAACAACACTTGATATGTTAGCGCCTGTAGCGATGTTATGCTTGTAGATGGACGCGCCGCTCGTTACAAAGAAATTAGTAAGGTTGGCATCCATGCCGTTATACGGCTGGATGAACGACACCCTGTAAACAGGTGTACCATTATACGGAGAGGTCCATCCCGCGAGCAATGAATACAAAGGGGTAAATGTGTTGGTCCTTCCCCACAGTTCGTTCACCTGGTTGCCGCGTGTTTGAAGGAGATAAAAATTCTGGTTGGGTGCCCAAACAGAAGCACGGAAGTCGGGGTTGCCGCCGGTGATGGTGAAGTTCACCAGGCCGCTGCAGGCTCCAGTGGTGGTATCGATATCAGCAAGGCCGCTGGTATTGCTGCTGCTGAAAGAGGCGGTTACCACTACCCTGTTACCGGCGCAGTTAGCGTTCACGGTCCAATACTCGTAATTACAAATGGTGGTTTGGTTCCAGGCCATAGTGCCGTTGGTCCACACTTTAGTGATCGTTCCCTGTAAGCCGGTGGTCAGGTACGTAATGCCTGTGCCCATCACCACATCCATATCGCCGTACATCGGCGAGTTGGGGTTGTTGAAGGTCCACTGGAGCACACCCAGCGAGTTGAACTTCTTGAGCTTCCAGGGCGAAGCGCCGCCGTAAGCATAAACGTTTCCGAACGCATCGGGCTCCACGTCAAACACCCTGTTGGTACTGGTCATCGCGGGATCGATCGTCCAGGGATCGATGATCAGCGTCTTGCTCTTGTCATAAGCACCCAGCTGAAAGCTCACCTCGCTTCCATTCAGAACAAAAGCAGAGGATATCCCCGCTTTGCTGTTCTCATAAAAGGTAACCGGCGCATGATCAACGATGTCGCCGAACTTTGTTTTGAAATGCAGGTTTCCCTTCGCATCAACACTTATCGCGTCACGGCTCCTGTATCTCATTTTTACTTGCGAAGGATCAGCGCCAGGATGAACGATGAGCGTATACTTGATGCCTTCTTTGGCGTGGAAAATATATTCCACGTCAATGCCGGGATAAAGATTGTAATAAGTAAGTTTCTTGTATGCGCGGGCTTTTGAAACCGCGTTCTTAAGTGTGCCGTCCATGTTGTAGCTGTAGTAGTCCGGAACCATTTCATCGGCCACCATCTTCACAGCGGGGTCTGCCCCTACCCACTCCATGCTCACCAGGCTCTTCTTCACCTTGATGTCAAACTCCTCCTTCTCGCGCTTTCCAAAAAGGCCCGCCGCCTTGCGCAGTTCCTCGCCTTCCATCTCATCGGGCGTAATAGTGATCTCCTCTACCCTGTGAGTAAGGCCTTTCTTAGTAAAATAAATATTGGTGCCCAGGTTATCGATCCCGTACAGGATCTCCGATTTGGGGAGCTCATCCTTCCCGTTCCACTGGCCTTTGTTCTCGATGAACACCTTTTGTTCAAAAGGGCTGTCGTTCTTCCAGTTGAACTTAGGCGCGTGGCCTGCTACTTGTGCATTTGATTCATTGCTTACTAAACCGGCGATCATTACGATCGCGGCAGAAAAAAACAGGGGCTTTGTCATATTTCGTTTTTATTTTCCTCTCATCAGCATCAGATAACCTTTGAGATCATATTCTTTATTGTCGTTACCATGGGCCTTGAGCACATAGTAGTAAGTTCCTTCGGGCGCGTCCTTGCCGCTGGCCGACTTACCGTCCCATCCGCCGGTAAGTGAGCTGAAATCGCTCATCTTCAATCCCCAGCGGTCGTAGATCTCTACATAAAGATCTTTAAGGCCGATGGAATTGATACTGAACACTTCGTTATAGCCGTCGCCGTTGGGTGAGAACACGTTCGGCACAATGATCTCCGAAAAACCATCGGCGATCACCGTGATGTACGCCGTGTCCTTACAGCCATTGGCCGCCGTCACTATCATCATCACCGTATAGGTTCCGCCATTGGTATAGGTATTAGAGGAGTTCATGCTGTTAGATGAATTGCCATCGCCAAAATTCCAGCTGTAGCTCACACCTCCGGTACTTCCGTTGGTGAATATCACGTTGAGCGGCACCTGGCCGGTGGTGGGGTTTCCGCTGGCCACCGCTTTTGGTTTTGTCATGATGGTAACGTTCACCACCTGCAGCTTGGTACAACCGTTGACATCGGTGATCATCACAGTATAATTACCCGCCAATATGCCGGTAATATTCACGGTGGTGGCACCATTGCTCCATGAGTAAGTATAGGGTCCTACGCCTCCTGAAACGTTCGCGGAAGCGGAAGCGGTGGTATCGTCAGTACAGTTCACGCTATTGCCCGTCGCGGTCAATAGCAATGGTGATGGCTGCACCACCGTTACCGTTCGCGACTGGGTACAGCCTTTTGAATCAGTAACAGAAACTGTGTAATTACCTGCCCCAAGTCCCGTAGCCGTTTGCGTGGTTTGCCCGTTGCTCCATGAATAGGTGTAAGAGCTGGTGCCGCCCGAAACAAGCGCCGAGGCGCTGCCATTCGGATTACCGTTGCACATAATGTTCGTGATCGAATCGATCACCACCAACGGCGGGTATACCACTACCGTTGCCTGGCTTACCGTGCTCTGGCCTAAACTATCGGTCACCGTTACTGAATATACCGTGGTGGCCGAAGGACAAACTGTATGCGGCCCTGCGCCGGTGCCGATGTTGGGCGTCCATGAATAAGTATAAGGCGGTGTTCCCCCGTTGCTGTTCGCTATAAGCTGCCTGCAGCCACCGGGACAAACACCTCCGCCAAGAACTGTAACGGCGGGTCCGCAGTTTTGGATAGTCACCGCGGTTTTGATCGTATCGGTAGAACAATTGTACTTGATGATCAGCACCACGTTAAAGGTGCCAGCCGATGTAAATGTGTGAACAGGATTGAGTACAGAGGTAGTGTCCATGTTACCGGAAGAAGGGTCGCCAAAGTTCCAGAACACCGAATTGATACTGTCGCCTTTAGTGGCGCAGGTTTGCTGGATGGTGGAACTTATCTTGAACGAATCAACACGGCAGTTCACCGTATCGATCACGCTGATGATAGCGGGCTTGATGGCGAAATAACTTTGAATGAAATTCGGAAGTCCCCATTGGCTGTTCTTGCCATTCAGCGTGATCCCCTGGTCCACATAATTACAACCCGTGCCCAGTGTATTGGGATTATTGATCACTCCCAGCCAGGGCTGACCAAAGCGCGCCACATATAATTTTCCATCCTGGCCCAATTGCACGGCTCCATAGTGGTACAGTGTGGAGTTGGTAGCGAGCACAGTGGCCGAGGCGAAGATGGCTGAATCTGTTCCAGCGCAAAGGTCCCACTGCCATAACTGTGAGCTGGGGCTCATGGTGGTGCCATACAGCCTGGTGCCATCGGGTGAGAACTCAACACCGTAAGATTGTGTATAGGTGTTGGGGAAAGTGATCGGGCTCGAACAAACGCCGGTGAGGCTGTTGAACTTTACGATCTCGAAAATGTTAGCGGTATAGGTAGCCGAAGCAAGACGGCTTCCATCGGGCGAAGGTTTCAGATAACCCAGCGTATTGGCGATATTGCCGCTGAAAGTAGTTCCCACCGCGCTAAGCACCGGAGTTGAACTTACGCCCGAGCTGGTAACGAGATAAGCACGGTACTGGTTAGAGTTCCAGTCGTGAGCGATCACCCAGATATCAACCTGGTTACAATGCTTCACCGCGGTTATCTTTTCGCAGGAGGGCGTGTTAAGCAAAATGTTCTTGTTGCTGGTCACATCACCATTGCCGCTGTTAAGCGTCATGTCCACTTCCGAATACCTGAAACCATTGGCGTTAGTGGTGGCTGCTTGCGTAAAGATATAATAGATAGAGCTGCTTCCCGGCCTGGGAACGATCACCGCCGATTGCGTGGTGGAAGGATTGCCCATCATACCGGTGCCATTGGGCATCTGCACATGGTTCTTGGTCCAGGCCCTGATACCGTCGGTGTAGAAAAGCAGGTTGCCGTTCACATCCGAGATGGTAGCGACACCTTCCTGCGTACTGAGGGCGCCATTGGTAACTGCTACCGGCGCCCCGTTCGTGAAATCCAGCCCGGCTGTTAAGCCGAAGTACCACCAGTTACCCGGCCCCTGGGCATGCAGAACTCCTGAAAACAACAGGAAGGTTAAAAAGAGGGGCTTGAGTTTGGTAAAAAGCTGTTTCATGCAGATACGGGGTTTGTTTATATAACGTGGTTGAACAATAAAGCAACAGGAAGGAGGTAGTTTTTTATCATATCAGATCGGCCTTTACGGCAGGGGGCGTTTTTTATTTTTTGCAAGCAAAAAATAAGACACCATTGCTCAATGGAAAGGTTGCACCAATTTAACAAAAACTTTTTATCAGGATATTAACAAAACCGCCAAAAAAAGCAGATAATGAGGCTTTTCCGGTATATCTTTGATCTAACGCCCTATCCGGCCCTTTATGAAGCACCCATGTCAGGCCTCATTCGTTACCACTTTGCTTGTGTTTTGCGGCGCCTGCTTCGGCCAGCCGGGTGCTGATTCACTGCATCTTAAGTACAACCATTACCGTGAGATGCTGAAGAACAAGTACGTGCTTATCGGCGAAGGGCCCGGCAAGAGCCAACCCGCCCAAAAGCGCACCGATGAAAGCTATCTCGAATGGAGCGACGCCACCATCGACCTTGGATGGTACATCGCGGTGCTGGCCACCGAGCATGGTATGCTTGCCAAACAAAACCTGAGAACCGATAGCACCGACCGTGAACTGTATTACGCGCTGATGGCTTTCAACCGCCTTGACGATCATGCTGAAAATTATTTCGAGAGAAGTTTGAAAGGCATCAAACCTGTTCCCGGAGATGGAGAGGTGGAACGTAACGGCTTCTTTGTGCGCGACGATGTTACCGACGATTTTGTAAGGAACAACAACGATCATTTCCAGCTTCGCAACATCCGAATGAACGATCCTGCTGATCCTGGTTTCGAGAAAGGGATCAGCGAAGGTTACGGCCCTCGCGAGATGAGCTTCGACCAGGTGGTGCACCTCATGATGGGCTTTGCGCTGGTGGCAAAACTGGTTGACACCAGCGTTGTTTACAATGGAACGGGTCTCGTTAAAGAAACGAGGGCTATCGTTGACCGCATCATGTCGCATGTGCGACATGGTATCTGGAACATCAAAAATCCGGTGACGGGAAAAGTAGTGATGGGTGTTTGTTACGCTCAAAAACCTTACGGTATAAAATTCAGGAAGGCCGACCTTGGCGGAGCGCTTGCCGATTGCATGTCGTATGGAATGGTAGTAGCCGCATCCAAGATATACTATGGTTTTGAGAAAGGAATCCGGCAGGCCGAGCCTTTCAGGAACGGGGCTTCCAGGATCAACAAACCTTTCTTCAGAACCTCAAGGATCTATAATAAGAACATCCTCTTTTTACATCTCGCCGCAGTAGGCGACAGCTGGGGAAGAAAAACGCAGCGCAAGCTTTGCAAAGTGGGAATGGAGGAGCGCCGGGAACACCTGCCGCTGCTTCACGCTGCTATTTATGGACCAAGAACAAAAAAAGGAATACCGCAGGTAAGCAAAGCCTGTTTCGACGAGGTACAAAAAATGATGATGCTTGCTCCCTGGGAAGGGCCCAACGTGGAGGCTGCGGATCTTGGATGGACGGGCAATAACCGTTTTCGTGATTATCCAAAAGGAAACCCGCACAATTACAAGGGCATCTGTTACAATGGCCTCGACTATATGCTCATTCACAATCTCTATTTCCTGCTTTCTCCGGCCTCCAATTAAGCGCTCGTACTTCTTTACACAGCTTCCGTCGAAATTTATGGCGGTGCTTGCTATTTTGGGTAATTTTGTGCGAAGATCCTGATCATGGCCCGAAAACGGAATATTCTTTTTTCCCTTCTTTTCTTTTGCCTCGGAACACTGTACGCGCAACAAGGCGGCGGCGGTGGCCGTGGTAATGGGCAGGGCCGTGTTAACACCGGACATTTTTATGGCAAGGTGGTTGACTCTCTCTCAGGAAAGGGCATTGAGTTTGCCTCCGTGCAGCTCTTCCAGGAAAAGTGGGACAGCGCAACGGCAGCGAAAAAGCTCAGCATAGCCGGTGGTATGCTTACCGAAGCCAACGGCGACTTCAGTATTGAGAACCTACCCTTGAATGGAATTTACGTGCTGCGCATTTCCTTCCTCGCCTATGTTACAAAAGAAATGAAGATCGGTTTTGACGGAATGCGAAATCCCGACAAGGACCTTGGCAATATCCGCTTGCGCCCCAACACCAAACTACTGAAGACAGTGGAGGTAGATGGTTCAGAACCTGCGCTGCGCCTGGAGATCGACCGCAAGGTGTACGACATGGACAAGAACCCGGTGAACGCCGGCGGCACAGCGGAGGACGCGTTGAAGAACGTTCCTTCCGTGAATGTTGATATGGATGGCAATGTATCCATCCGCAACGCGGAGCCGCAGATACTCGTTGATGGACAGCCCACTACCCTTTCGCTCGACCAGATCCCCGCCGACGCCATACAGAACATCGAGCTCATTACCAACCCCTCGGCCAAGTACGACGCGTCAGGCGGATCAGCGGGCATCATAAACATTGTATTGAAAAAGAACAGGAAGATCGGTTATAACGGAACTGTGAAAGGCGGGGTTGACGCGAGAGGAAAAGTGAACTTCAGCGGCGACGTGAACGCCCGTGAGAACAAGATCAACGTTTTCAGCAGCGTGCACTTCAGGCAGAACAGATCACTGGGTACCAACTACACGGAACGCGTCAACTTTTATGAGAAGCCTACTACCATGATCACCCAAAACGCGAAAAGCGAAAGCAATAGCTTACACGGCTCAGTAAAAGGCGGCATCGATTATTTCATCGACAACCGTAACACAATTACCCTCTCAGGAAGTTTTAATAAGGGCAAGTTCAGTCCCGGCGATAATATTGACGCGCGCTTTGATACGCTCAACGGCAACGGCAGCTCTGTAAGCCTGTCGACCAGGAGCTCGCTCACCGAACGGCGCTGGAAGAACATCGGAAGCACACTGGCCTACAAGCACCTCTTCCCGCAGCAGGGCAAGGAACTTACTGCCGACGCGAGCTATAACAGGAACTTCAGCGAGAACGAAGGCTCGTTCACCACACAGAACTACGACATTAATAACGCTCCCTCGGGCGAAGCCTCCCGGCAGAAAATAGCAGGCAGCGGCGGCAACTATTATATCACCGCGCAAACGGACATGAAGCATCCTTTTACCGATAAGATGAAACTGGAGTACGGGATCCGCGGATCGGTAAAGAACAGCAGCACACGCAACAAAAACTATTATTTCAGTTCCACCGCCGGCGATTTCGTGGAGATCCCATCGCTGACAGGGAATTACGACTTCATCGACCAGGTGTATGCCGGTTATGGCATCTTTACCAAAAGCATCGGCAAGGTGGGTTTCCAAACAGGACTGCGTGTTGAAAGCTCGCATTACCTTTCAACGCTTCCTGACTCCAGCTATTCTTTCAGCACCGATTATCCGCTCAGTCTTTTCCCCAGCACCTTTATCAATTATAAGATCAACGACAATAACGATATACAGCTCAACTACACGAGACGCATCAACCGCCCCGGTTTCTTCCAGATCTTCCCTTTCACCGATTATTCCGATTCGCTCAACATCAACAGGGGTAACCCTTACCTGAAGCCTGAGTTCACGCATTCGTCGGAGCTTTCGTACCAGCGTGTGTTCAACAAAACGAACAGCTTTTTGTTCTCCACCTATTTTAAGATGTCGACGAACATCATAACGCGTTTCCAGCAGCTGGAAAAAAATACTGTTACTGGTGAAGATGTAATTGTAAACACCTACGCCAACGCTAACGCATCCTATTCATATGGAATGGAGTTCACCTCGCAGAACAGCATCGGCAAATTTCTGAACCTGACACTTAACTTCAACCTTTACAATTCGATCATCGACGCCAAGAACCTGGAGAACGGACTGACCCGCGAGCAATTAAGCTGGTTCACCAAGCTCAACCTCAACTTCAAACTTCCGAGGAACCTCACCTACCAGGTAATGGGCAATTACCAGTCGCGCACCGCGCTTCCCCTCAGCGGTGGCTCCGAACGCTCGGGCGGCAGCGGTGGCGGTGGCGGCGGTGGCGGCGGCAACTGGTTCGGGCAGCCTTCCTCCACAATACAAGGATATAACGAAGCCAACTACAGTGTTGACATGGCACTTAAACTTGAGTTCCTGAAAGAGAAAAGAGCGAGCCTCACCTTCAACGTGTCCGATGTTTTCAAGACCAAGGTGCAGGAAAGTTATTCTGCCTCTCCCCTTTTCTCGCAAAGCTCGGTTCGTAAAAAAGACCAGCAGCTGTTCAAGATCAGCTTCAGCTACAGCTTCGGTAAGTTCGACGTATCGCTGTTCAAACGCAAGAACACGGCGAGCGGCGGCGAAGGCGAAATGTAAGCTTGCCGGGCGGGCAAATTTGTTTTACATTTGCCTCAAACCTAATCACATCTCATGAACAAGTTCACTTATCCCCTGCTCTGTACAGGCATTGCCTTAGGCATAATGGCCTGCGGAGGCGCAAAGAAAGAAGAAGCTGCTGAAGAAAAGCCCAGCAACCCCATGGAAGCCCTCGCTAAAATGGGCCAGGAAATGACGGGCGCCGCAAAAGAATCGAACGATATAATAAAGAAGCGCAGGGAAAAAGGTGACACACTCGCTATGCCTTACGAAGAACTTCAGAAATTCCTTCCTGAATCCATCGACGGTTTTACCCGCGGCGAGCCCGATGGCGCTACCGTAAACATGATGAACATGAGCTATTCCAATGTCGAAGTAAAGTTCAAGAACGACAAAGGCGTACGCGTGAAAGTACAGATCATTGACTACAACCAGGCGTATGGCCTTTACACCACCGCTTCCATGGCCTGGACCATGGGCATGAGCGTTGACACCCCCGAGGAAAGCGCTAAAGGCTTTAAGGTCAACGACAATGTTGCAGGCTGGGAAGTATATAAGAAGAAGAGAAAAGCCGCCGAAGTGACCCTCGGAGCAGGCTACCGTTTTTGGATCCACGTTGAAGCTAACGAAGCGCAGGAAAATACCGAGTTCGTGAAGTCTATCGCGCAGTCCATCGACCTCGCAAAACTTTCGGGGCTCTGATACCCGGCACAGCAGGCATGAGGAAAGTTCTCCGCACCGGCCTGCTGTTTTCCCTTGTTATTTCTATATCCTTTCCTTGCCTTGGGCAGGGCTTAAAGGATATTATCCAAACCGAAAAGAAAGCATTTGCTTCACGTATCGGCAATCCCTGCACCTCTTCGGTCCTTAACAACTACGACCTTATCTATGTTCGGGCTGAATGGGAAGTAGATCCTGCTATAAATTTTATTAAAGGAACGGTGACCACCTATTTTGTTCCCACCGTAGTGGTCTTCAATCAAATTCAGTTCGACCTCGACACATCACTCAAGGTTGACTCAGTGAAATACAACGGAACTACTTTAACCTTCAACCATATCAGTACAGGTATCCTGCAGGCCTTTTTCCAGAACAACCTTACCATTAACGTTCTCGATTCGGTTACTGTTTATTACCAGGGAGCGCCGGTTTCGGGAGGCCTGGGTTCATTTGCGCAAGGCTACCATGGCAGCACACCTGTGGCATGGACGCTCAGCGAACCTTTCGGCGCCAAAGAATGGTGGCCCTGCAAACAAAGTCTCAACGACAAAGCCGATTCGATCGACATTATTGTAACCACGCCGCAAGCCTACCGCGCGGGAAGCAACGGACTTTTATTGTCGGAAACACAAAGCGGTTCTAACAAGATCTATCATTGGAAAAGCCGTTACCCCATTGCCGCTTACCTGGTAGCGATTGCCGTTACCAATTACGCGGTGTATTCCAACTTTGTTTATTTGCCCAACGATACGCTTGAAGTGCTCAATTATGTTTACCCTGAGAACCTTGCCACCGCTCAAAGCGAAACACCTGGCATCAGTAAGATCATAAAGCTCTTTGACAGCCTTACCATTCCCTACCCTTTTTCCAATGAAAAATACGGGCATGCGCAGTTCAACTGGGGCGGCGGCATGGAACACCAAACCATGAGCTTCATGAACAACTTCAGCCACGAGCTTATGGCCCACGAATGCGCGCACCAATGGTTTGGCGATAAGATCACCTGCGGAAGCTGGGAAGATATATGGCTCAACGAAGGCTTTGCCACTTTCTTTGAAGGCCTCACCGAAGAGCGTTATTATCCTGCCGCCTGGTACAACTGGAAGCTATCCAAGATCAACAACGTAACGAGCCAGGCCGGAGGTTCTGTAAAATGTACCGACAGTACCGACGTGAACCGGATCTTCGACGGGCGCTTAACGTATGACAAAGGAGGGCTCCTGCTTCATATGCTGCGTTGGAAATTGGGCGACTCACTTTTCTTCAAAAGTGTGAAGAGCTATCTCAATGATCCGCAGCTGGCGTATGGCTACGCGAAAACACCGCAGCTCATTAACCATTTCCAGAACGCTAGCGGGCAAAACCTAAGCGCGTTCTTCAATCAATGGTATTACGGCGAAGGATACCCCAGCTATCATGTTACCTGGGAACAAAAAGGAAACACCATCGATCTCAGCATCAGCCAGGATCAATCGCATACCTCAGTTCCTTTCTTCGCCATGCCGGTCCCCATCGAGTTCAGAGGTCAAACAAAAGACACGATCATTGTTTTCGATCATACTTACTCCGGACAAACATTTACCACCACCATTCCCTTCCATGCGCATCTCGCGGTGTTCGACCCTAACCTGCAACTGCTATCGGCTCAGAACACGGTTATATCAACGCTTGACGATGAAAGCCTGGGAGCAACCATCAGCTTATATCCCAACCCAAGCACAGGTAAGGTAACGGTGCTTAATGTGAACCCTGCCAACGCCATTGAGGAAATAAGTTTTACCGATGTTATTGGAAGAAGCCTTGGTACAGCGATCGACGCGGGACACTCGCGGGAAATAAGCGTTGATGTATCGGCCCTGGCGGTTGGCACGTATTTCCTAACGGTGAAGACCACGAACGGAAGTATCCACAAGAAATTGATCCGGGAATGATCAGGCCTTCGGCTTGTGCTTGAGCACTTTCGCCTCCACGTAAAAAATGATCTCCTCGGCCATGTTCTTCGACTGGTCCCCTACCCTTTCCAATTTACGTATCGTTGAAAGGATATAAAGCGCTTGTTCGGTCTTATCGATGTGCTGGCGAATATAGGAGGCCACTGTTTCATTTGCCTTCTGATTGATCTCGTCAAGGTATTCGTCCTTTTTAAAAATGCTCCGTGCCATCGCTGTGTCTTCATTCTCAAAAGCCGCCAACACATCCTTGAGCATTTTTTCCGACTCCTCGAACATCTTTATGGCGTTGGTCGCGTCCAATAGCGAGCGGTCAAAATCAGCTCCTGTATTCACAATGAACTTCGCGATGCCTTCAGCGATATCACCAGTACGTTCCAGGTTATTGTTGATCTTGAGCACCGCCAGCAGGAAACGCAGGTCCACCGCCACCGGGTTGAACAGCGCGAAGATATTCTCGCAATCGCGGTCGATCTTGAGCTCATAGGCATTCACCCGCTTCTCGTTGAGCATCACCTCACGCGCCAGGTCCTTATCGAAGGTAAGAAGGGCTTCACGGGTCTTTTTCAGTTGGAGGACTACCAGGTTCCACATGGAAACGGTTTCCGCCTTTAAGGATTGTAACTCGGTCTCTAAGTGCGACATCTTGATCTTGTTTTATTGTTCTAGCCGAACCTGCCCGTGATATAGTTCTGCGTTCGGGGGTTCTCAGGATTGGTGAATATTTTCTTTGTCTCGTCATACTCGATGAGCTCTCCTATGTAAAAGAAGGCGGTATAATCGCTCACCCTCCCCGCCTGCTGCATGTTATGTGTCACAATAATGATCGTGTATTCCTTTTTTAGCTCATAGATCAGCTCTTCGATCTTCGCTGTGGAGATCGGGTCCAGGGCCGAAGCGGGCTCGTCCATCAGGAGCACCGAAGGTTCAATTGCCAGCGCACGCGCGATGCAAAGGCGCTGCTGCTGTCCTCCTGAAAGCTCGAAAGCCGATTTCTTAAGCTTGTCCTTCACCTCTTCCCATAAAGCAGATTGTTTCAATGAACGCTCCACCCTCTCTTCAATGAACTTCTTATCCGTAACACCATTCACGCGAAGCCCATAAGCAACATTTTCAAAGATCGTCTTTGGAAAGGGATTAGGCTTCTGGAATACCATGCCAACATTCTTGCGCAACTCATCCACCTGCGTTTGCCGGTCGTAAATATCCTTGCCGTCTATCATTACCATCCCGCTGATCTTCACATTGTCGATCAGGTCGTTCATACGGTTGAACAAGCGCAGGTAGGTTGACTTGCCGCAGCCCGAAGGGCCGATAAGCGCGGTCACCGTATTGGCTTTCATGGAAATAGTGATCCCTTTCAGCGCGTGGAAGTCGCCGTAGTACAGGTCTACCTTTTTCGTTTCGATCTTGCTCATCTCAATTCATTTTAACTTTTTTACCGAAATACCTTCGCAAGGCATTTGCCAGCAGGTTAGCTATCAATACGATCATTATCAATACCAGGGCAGTGCCGTAAGCCATGGGCCTCGACTGTTCTATGTTGGTTCCGCTGGTGGAGATCACGTACAAATGGTAAGGCAGGGCCATCACCTGGTCGAAGATGCTGCCGGGCAGTTTGGGCAGGAAATAAGCAGCCACCGTAAAAAGGATGGGGGCTGTTTCGCCCGATACCCGGCCGATGGAAAGGATAAGCCCGGTAATAATATTAGGGAACGCGATGGGCAGCACCACACGCCGCGTAGTTTGCCATTTGCTTGCGCCAACCGCCAGGCTGCCATGCCTGAAGGTATCGTCCACTGCCTTGAGCGCTTCTTCGGTGGTCCTTATCACCACCGGTAAGGCCAGCATACCGAGCGTAAGCGAACCGGCCAGTATAGAATCACCGAAGCCGAGCTTGTTCACAAAGAGCGCCATCCCGAAAAGGCCGAACACAATGGAAGGGATACCCGCGAGGTTGTTCGTCATTAGTTTAATAAAGCGTTTAATAAAACCGTCTTTGGCGTACTCGTTAATATAGATACCCGACAATACACCAATGGGAAAAGCGAAGAGCATGCTGCCTATCACGAGGTAAAAAGTTC
>JANWJV010000089.1 GCA_025451785.1 Bacteroidia bacterium
CCCTCCCCTCCAATTTAGTGGGTTTTTTTATTTTTTTGTGGGGGTTGTTTCCCCCCCCCCGTCGGCCCCCAAAAACCACACCCCCTAATATTTAATTTGGTGCCCTGTCATTGCGAGGGCGAAGCCCGAAGCAACCTCGAAAAAAACAGCTTCAAGTACTAAATACCTCCCTAAACCCCTTTATCATCACAGGAATTTTTCTCTCGGTCAAAAGATCAGCGAGCTTCTTCAGGTCGTTCTCCCCCAGGTACATGCTATAGATCTTCGTTTCTATGCGGCCGTTATCGAGGTAGTTCAGCTCCATTGAGTTGTGGTACATGCTGTTGTTCTCTTCGTGTAAACTTACACGCACCAGGTGATCGAGCGGGAACACATGCGGGCCCATGAAGATGGGATATTTGGCGATGAGCATGTTCTGGTAAATATAAAAGCGCTTTAATGTTTTGTTAAGATGGAAAAGGATCGCGATCGCGGCGATGAGCCCGACGCTGAGCAGCAGTACGGCATTGCCCTCTTCCACCGCTTTGGCGAATGGGCCCAGCAGGATGATGGGAAAAAGTATAAAAGTGACCGATGGACTTACAAAACCCGGGCGCGCGGAGCGGAAGATGAGCGGCTCGGTGGGTTCGGGAGCATGGTTCTTGCCAAGCAGCTCATCGCGGACAGGCTTTTCGCTCTGGAATTTTTGTAAGGGATCCTGGTTAAGAAGGATGCACATTTGCTTATAGATCTCCGGCAATCTTTCTTTGAAAGCGGCAGGTGATTCAAAAAAATATTCCACACAAACCGAAAAGAACTCATTGATGTTCGTGCCGCCGTATTCGCGGAAGAAAGAAGGCTCGTGGCGCTTCAGTTTTTGAAATTCTTCACGGGCGGTCACATACCACTTGTCGAAGTACTGCGCGAAGAACTTGTCGTAGTCCTCGCCCCTGAACTTATCGAAGCGAAGGGCATGCGCCATTTCGTGAAGACCAAGGTTATAGTTATCGGTAGGATCGCTGTAGCCCTTTTGGAAACTTGTCCAGCTAAGTACGATCGCGCCGCTGAGGCTTACTTCTCCCTTATGCCATTTTTCTGTTTGCTGGTTGAAATAGGCTTTGGGATAGAGAATGATCTGATGGAAGCTTTCGAAGAGATATTCATCCAGCCCAAAGCTGAGCTGTATGGCGGAAGCCGATACCAATACTTTCATTTCCTTGGTAAGCACCAGGTCCTGGCGCGTGCTGAAGCTCTTGTGTTTCATGAACTCAAGCGTACGAACGAGGAAACGTTTTTTCTCCTCTGGCTCGAGGCGTTTATAGTACTCGAAGGAATTGTAAAGGATATGCTCCGTTTCCCGCGTGCTTACTCCCTGTATCCGGGTTGGTGCCCCTTTAGGAGAAACGGAATAGACATCTCTTAGTAAGTAAGCAACGAAAACAAGAAAAAAAAGAAGATAAAGTAACTCCATTTACGTAAAGGTAAAAAATAGAGGCCTTATTTTCACTATCGCCTTTTGATTTGGTTACTGCCTCCGTACAGCTGCTCACTCAACCTGGTCGTTTGCTAAATAAACACCCTGTTTCGTAGGTTTTCTGTACGCATTCACGGAATCCTTCCTATTTTTCCATTCAAACAAAGATCCCCTGGTATGAAACACAATGCTAAAGCCCTGACAATTCTCCTGCTGGCCGCACTCTTCACGAACGCTCACTCTGTTTTTGCTCAAAGCCTTCGCGAAAAGCTCAAAGAAAAACTGGAGATGGGTGGCAAGGAAAGCAACCTTAACGGCAAAAAAATAAAAGAGATGACGGTTGCGTCTGATCCCGCGGCGCTTGTTGCCCCGGGAGGTTCGTTCCGCGTTGGCGCTACGGTGATCCTCGATGACGGAAAAGAGATGAAGACCAAAGGCCTGAACGATGGTAAAGTGAGATGGGGAAACTTCATTGTGAAAGTTACGGGCGGCAGTTTTAACGACGGTGACGTGAATATTTACTCTGATCCCAGGAAGGTCCCCGGGTATAAGATCACTGTAGTGATCAAACCGGTTACTGACTCATCCATTATAAAAACGATCGAACTCCCGCTTACGTTTAAAGCAAACTACAATGCTTCCTTCAACGGTCGTGATGGCGATATGGGAAAGAACGGTGACAAAGGAGAGCAGGGCCGTACCGGCAGCAATGACAGCAAAGGGTCGGGCGGCCGAGGCACTGATGGCCGTGACGGACAAACAGGTGGTAACGGCGGACGGGGCGAGCCAGGCCAGGCAGTGGATGTGTATCTCACTGCTTTCAAAGACGCTACGGGCAAGACCATGCTGAAAGTGTATGCTAAATCAAGGAGTACCGACAAAGAACGTTTCTTCATCGTTGATCCTGAGGGCGGTAGTGTTACTATTAATGCCCGCGGCGGGAAAGGTGGTAATGGCGGTCGTGGCGGCGATGGTGGTGCAGGCGGCGGCGGCGGAACAGGGCACCAGTATGGAGGCAGCGCGGGTACCGACAGCCGTTATGGCAGTGGTGGCGATGGTGGCAATGGTGGCTACGGCGCTGACGGCGGTGATGGAGGAGAAGGAGGAAGCGGCGGAACGATCACTATTTTCGTTGATCCCTCAGCGGCATCTTATGTTGGTACAATTAAGTATGATGTGAGCGGCGGTGAAAAGGGCGGTACCGGTTTTCCCGGTGGCGGCGGAAGCAATGGCTATGGCGGCAATGCCGACACACGCGGCAAGGACGGAACTTCAGGCAAAGGAGGAAAATATGGTCAGCTGGGACGTGAGGGAATGAACGGGCCGAAGCCGCAGATAATGAATCAGAAGGTGACGATCAATTGGGATACAGTAGGTGGATGATAATGGTTAATGGTTAAGGTATAATGGATAATGTGCTACCAGTAATCCTTAACCATTATACATCATTTCTTTTTCCAGCGTTCCAGCTCCGGTATTCCCATTACGAACTTCTTCGCGAAGATGCGCATGAAGAATCCCATGCTTTTCATTTTGTTCTTCACGAAGTCCTGCATCTCTTCCACTTTCATGTCAGGGTTACGAAAGGCGCCTTTGTCGTAACAAAAGCTGCAATACATTTTGCTCTTACTGCCGTCGGCATTCAAGCCTCCTCCTTTGGGGTCTTTGTTGAGCGGCATACTGCAGCTCTGGCACATTGAGTATGATTTTTCCATTCTGAATGGTGATTGTTCAGAGTAAAGATAAAAAATTAGAAGTTCGTACGGTTACTATTAAGCGTTCTCCCCCCTGTGTCGGCGTAGCCGAGATAGGGGGGAGACAGAGGGGGGTTATTTCCTAAGGGTATATCCAATGCTAATACCTCCCCAGGCCTGGAGTGTCATGGCGGGATCGGGCTGGGAGAAGAGGCCGCCGTATTTATCTTCCCGCTTATCATAGAATTGGAACACCGGCGTAAAGGCGGCACGAAAGAAAAAACCTCCTTCCGGTTTCTGGTAGCGGTAACCGAAGCGACCGGTAGCGAAGAGCCAGTGCAGCTTCTGGTCCACCACTTCCAGCACAGTTCCTTGTTCGTCCGTTAACCAGTAATAGTCATCCAGGTACATATAGGAAAGGCCAAGGCCTGTTTCCAGGAAATGTTTGCCTTTGCCGTATAGCAAGTTCAACTCTCCCAGCGCTCCAATTCTGTAATTACCACCGCCTGAAGGGAACCAGGAGGCGCCGATCCTTGCGGCAAGGATGGTCTTTTTCCGCTCCATGAACAGGCGGTCGTAGTTGAGCGAATATACGAGACCATTGCCGAGGCCTTCAATGTAAAAACTGTTCTTCGCGCGGACCGTTTGCGCTGCGGCGCTGTCGAACTCCTGCGCGAAACAGGAAGTAGAAATTACAATGGATAACAAGATCGATGGTACTTTTTTCATGGTGATCATTTGAAATTGGATTAACGAAGGCCTCTGCAACA
This sequence comes from Bacteroidia bacterium, assembly GCA_025451785.1. GTDB lineage: Bacteria > Bacteroidota > Bacteroidia > JANWJV01 > JANWJV01 > JANWJV01. The sequence goes on from JANWJV010000089.1 coordinate 3,918, forward strand.
AGAATCAGGCCTCGGAGGGTAGACGATCGTTCGTGATGAAGGTTGCCAACCCCTCCCTGTCCCTCCCCTATTCTCGGCTAAGCCGAGACAGGGGAGGGAACCCTTTAATATCCCTTCCCGCTCAATACCCAATGCTCAATACTATACTTATAAACCACCCGTTATTGATAAAAAACCCCGAAAAACCGGTTCTAAGACGGGCATTTTAGGAATTTTGTATCATGGAGATGGAGCGGCCCGTAGTAAACCCCACGCCGGAAGTGCAGGAACAGGAAGTCCGGAAGCCTAATCGCTTCTGGAGATTCTTAAAACGATTATTCTATACCCTGCTGCTGCTACTGCTACTGCTGCTGACCGGCGGCTTCATCATCGGCTACTTCTACGGCGACGAAGTAAAACAATACATCATCACCGAGCTCAACAAACAGCTCAACACTCAGGTGATCGTGGAGCCTGAGGATATCAACTTCACCGTTATCCGCAACTTCCCCAATGCCTCGATTGAATTTTCGAACGTGAAGGCGCTCGACGCGGTGGAGAAGAAAAAGAAAGACACCCTCTTCAGGGCCGGGAATATTTCGCTGCAGTTCAATATCATGGACATCTTCAACAAGAACTATAAGATCAAAAAGATAGAGGTAGACGATGTGGATCTGCGGCTGTGGATCGACAAGAAAGGAAATGTGAACTATGATTTCCTGAAGGAAGACAGCACGGCGAAGACAGGCGAAGGACAGAGCCTTGATTTTTCGGTGGAGAAAATAGTGATGCGAAATGTGGCCTTTCGTTATCTCGATCACCGTTCGAAACAGGATTACTCCGTGCATGTGAACAAGGCCAACCTCAGCGGCAAGTTCAGCGACGCGCAATATTCGCTGGAAGCGGTAGGCGATGTGTTCGTACATCACATAAAAAGCGATAGCAGCAATTACCTGAGCGAAAAGCCCGCGAAAGTGAACATGCTGCTTGACGTGAACAAGGATGTTTATAGTTTTACCGACGCTACGATCAAAATAGTTGACCTCGACTTTAAAGTGGCGGGGACCATCGATAACTCAACGAAGGACACTTACCTGGCGCTGAAGATCACCGGCCAGGATATGGATATACAGTCGGTGCTCAGTATTTTACCGGAGAAAGAGCGGGAACATTTCAATGATTACGAAAGCGAAGGAGAGTTCTATTTCAACTCTTCGGTGCTCGGCACCAGCGACGATCCCGTTATGACGGCTTCTTTCGGCATTAAGAAAGGAACGATCACGCAAAAAAGCTCATCAGTAACCTTAAAGAACGTGGACCTGGAAGGTTCTTTCCAGAGTACGGCCATGGTGGATGCTGACAAGAAAGTGAAGAGCGGCCCCAACCTCAATATCAAGAACTTTAAGGCCAATCTCGGCGATGGAAGCCTGAGCGGCAACCTGATGCTTGAGAACTTCAAAGACCCTGTGCTAAGCGCTAAGCTGGAAGGAGCTATGCAATTGGATGACCTGGCAAAACTTTTGAAGCTCGACACGATCGAAAGTCTTACAGGCAGTTTGAAGATCAATGCCAATTACCAGGGCAGGATCAAGGAGAAGAAGAAATATATGACCGGCGACTTCAACGATGTGAAAGCTTCGGGTGAGATGAGCGTAAGCGATGTGAGCATGCGCCTGAAAGACAACTTGCTGAAGTTCGACAGCATCAACGGTTCTTTTCTCTTCAACAACAACGATATTGTGATCAATGGCTTCAGCGGGCGTGTATCGAACACCGACTTCCAGCTCAAAGGGTTCTTCCGGAATATCCTGGCCTATTTCTTCCTGGATAATGAAACGCTTACCGTTGACGCTACCTTCCGCTCCAATAACATTGACCTGAACGAACTGCTGAGCGATAAAAGTTCGCCTGACAAAAAAGACAATGCGTATACACTTAAGCTTAGCGAGTACCTGGACCTTAACCTTGATAACGAGATCAGGCACATCACCTTCCGCCGCTTTGAGGCAAGCAATATACGCGGGGTGCTGAAGATGAAGGACAAGAAGATGATCGCTGATCCGCTTTCCTTCAGTACCATGGACGGCAACGTGGTATGCAGCGGCATGATCGATGGAAGTCCGGAGGATAAGCTGCTGATCACCTGCGACGCCAACCTGAAAAGCATCAACATCAACAAGCTCTTTTATCAGTTCGAGAACTTTGGCCAGGAATACATACAGGACAAGAACCTGAAAGGCATGGGCACTGCGGAAGTGCAGTTTGCTTCGGTATGGACCCCGCAATTGGATGTTGACCTTGATAAGATATATGTGCGGAGCAACCTTAATATAGAAAGGGGAGAGCTTTTGCATTTCGAGCCGCTGAAAGAGCTGAGCAGGTTCATCAAGGTGAGCGAACTGGAGGAGATCCGCTTCTCGAACCTCCAGAACCAGATAGAGATCAAGAACCAAACGATCTATATTCCCAAAATGGAAGTGAACTCGAGCGCGCTGAACGTGACCGCCTCCGGCAGCCATACGTTCGGCAACGCCATCGATTACAAAGTAAAAGTGCTTCTCAGCGACCTGCTGAGCAAAAAGGCGAAGAAAGCGAAGAAGGAGAACGACGAGTTTGGCGTGGTGGAGGATGATGGTTTAGGAAAGACCGCGCTTTACCTGAGCATGACCGGAACCGTGGATGATATGGTGATAAAGTACGATAGCAAGAGCGCCATGGACAAGCTTAAGAACGACCTGAAGACCGAGAAACAAACGCTCAAAAGCATACTGCGTGAAGAGTTCGGATGGTTCAAAAAGGACACCACCGGAACCCAGGGCAAAAAGCCTGGAAATAAGGAAGATGGAGGTAAATTCATCATCAAGTGGGACGAGGAGGAGAAGGAGAAAAAGAAAGACGACGATGATGATTTTTAGCGTATATTTACCCTTCCAATAAAAAACCAGCTTGAACCTTTATTCTAAAAAACAGCGCTGGAAGCTGCTGCTCTTCATCGCCGCTATTATCATTGTCGGCCTGTCGCTGTGGTATTCCAACATGCTGGTGAGCGGTATCGCCAAGGAAGAGCGGGCCAAAGTGAAGCTTTGGGCTGATGCCATCCAGAAGAAAGCCAAGCTTGTAAAATACACCAACGAGTTCTTTACCAAGATAAAAGTAGAAGAGCGTAAAAAGGTGGAGCTATGGGCCAAAGGCACCAAGCAGCTCGCCGACCCCCGCCTCGACATGGGCGATGTGAGCTTCATCTTCGAGGTGATCAAGAACAACGAGACCGTGCCGGTGATCCTCGCCGACGATAAAGGCAATATCATCTCTTCCCGCAATCTTGATTCAACCCGCGAAAAGGATCCTGCTTACCTGAAGGCCGAGATGGAATTCATGGGCAAGCAACAAGCGCCCATTGAGATCAATATCGTGAACGGGCAGAGGAACTTTTTGTATTACAAAGACTCGCAGCTCTTCACCGAGCTCAAGATCGTGTTCGATCGTCTCATTAAATCATTTATGTCGGAAGTGGCGGTGAACTCCGCTTCGGTACCGGTGATCTATACCGACTCGAGCCAGACGCAAGTGCTTGAATCAGGCAACCTCGACAGTGTGAAGCTGGAAGATCCTGAATTTGTGAAAGCAACATTGGCCGATATGGCCGCGCACAACCTGCCCATTGAGATCGACCTGGGAGAAGGAGGGAAGAACTATATCTTTTACCAGGAGAGCATGATCATCACCCAGCTCAAGTATTACCCTTATGTGCAGCTGGGCATCATCGGGCTTTTCCTGCTCATTGCCTATTCGCTTTTCAGCACCGCGCGCCGTATGGAACAAAACCAGGTATGGGTGGGTATGGCGAAAGAAACGGCGCACCAGCTGGGAACACCGCTCTCATCACTCATCGCGTGGCTTGAGTATTTTAAAGACAAAGGCCTGGATGCGGAGACCATGCGTGAGATATCCAAAGACATCAAGCGTTTGGAGACCATCACCGAACGTTTCAGCAAGATCGGCTCGGTACCTGTGCTCAACAAGTTAAGCCTCAACTCGGTATTGAAAGAAGCGGTGGATTATATGCGGACGCGCACGTCAAAGAATATCACCATCGCTATCACCAATACCGAGGAGATCGCCGCGCCGGTGAACGCGCCCCTGTTCGAGTGGGTGATCGAGAACCTATTGCGCAACGCAGCCGACGCTATGGACGGCTCAGGCTCTATCATCATTACTGTAACCGACCAGATGCAGTTCGCTTATATCGACATTACCGATACTGGTAAAGGAATTCCTAAGAGCAAGTTCAAGACCATTTTCGAACCCGGCTTCACCACCAAGCAGCGCGGCTGGGGACTGGGCCTTTCGCTTTGCAAGCGTATCATCGAGAACTACCATAGCGGTAAGATCTTCGTGAAGAGCTCCGAGCCGAACAAAGGCACTACGTTCAGGATCGTTCTGAATAAGTAATGTCCGGCATCTATCTCCACATACCTTTCTGCAAGCAGGCCTGCCATTACTGCGACTTTCATTTTTCTACGTCACTGAAGAACAAGGAAGCGCTGATCGAAGCGTTAAAAAAGGAGATAGTACTTCGTAAAAACTATCTCAATACCCAGTACTCAATACTCAATACTATTTATTTCGGAGGCGGCACCCCCTCATTACTTACCCACAAAGAGCTCATGTCCATTTTCGAAACGCTGCATTCTAATTTCGAAATAAGTAAAGACGCCGAGGTCACGCTTGAAGCCAACCCCGACGACCTTAGCAAAGAAAAGATCAAAGAGCTGAAAGATTCGCCGGTGAACAGGCTGAGCATTGGCATCCAGAGCTTCCGGGAAAAAGATCTGAAGTTCATGAACCGTGCGCACAACCCGCAAGAAGCGATCTCATCAGTAAAGCGCGCGCAGGACGCTGGCATCGGGAATATAAGCATTGACCTCATCTACGGTACGCCCGGAATGGATGACAAGGCCTGGAAGGGAAATCTTGAGAACGCTTTTGCGTTGAATGTTCCGCACATTTCAGCGTACTGTCTTACAGTGGAGGAAGGAACCGCGCTCCACAAGTTTGTGAAAACGGGAAAGGTGAAAAATGTGAACGATGAACAAGGCGCGGCGCAGCTGGAGATATTGATGGAAGAAGCGGAGCGGAACGGGCTCATCCAATACGAGATCAGCAATTTCTGTAATGAAGGAATGCATTCGAGGCACAACAGCTCTTACTGGGAAGGCAAGCATTACCTGGGGCTCGGCCCTTCGGCCCATTCTTTCGATGGTGTTTCAAGGCAATGGAATGTTTCGAACAATAACTCTTATATCGAGGGGATCGAAAAAGGTCAACCTGATCTTAAAAAGGAAGTACTTACAAAAGAGCAACAGTACAATGAGTACATCCTTACTTCACTGCGCAGAAAAGAAGGAACGGATTTAAATTATATTTGTGAAAGGTTTGGCGGGGAGTTCGGTGAGCATTGCAAAATAGAGGCGAGGCCGTATTCTGAGCGCGGGATGTTGGTTGTTCATAAGAACAACCTGGTCCTGAGCAAAGCGGGTAAGCTCATCGCCGACAAAATAGCAAGTGATCTGTTTTTGGTCTAATACCTAACATCCAAATTGTTCGTAAGCATCAATCATAAAAACAAGAGCTACAAAGCTGACCTCGACAAGCCGATCGACATCTCTATTCCATTGCGGGCTTCGGAGGAAAACCTTAGTGCCTGGTACGTTAAGCCTCCCCGCTTTGAACCTGTGCGCATGGGCGACTGGGTAGGCGATGTGAACCAGGGCGGCTCGGTGAACTTCCGCGACATTTTTTTCAACCCTCACGGACATGGAACGCATACTGAATGTGTAGGGCATATTAGTAAGGAGCCTTATACGATCAACCAGTGCCTCAAGAAGTTCTTCTTCATCGCAGAGCTGGTAACAGTGCTTCCCGAAGAGATGTCCAACGGCGATCATGTGATCACAAAGAAGGCGATCGCAAATGTGTTGGATGGAAAAAAGCCGGAGGCGATCATCATCCGAACCACTTCCAACCCGGTGTCGAAGATGAACGCGAAGTATTCCAATACTAATCCACCTTATTTAGAACCGGAAGCGACCAGTTTCATCATTTCGCAAGGGATCGATCATTTGCTGATCGACATGCCATCAGTAGACAGGGAACAGGATGGAGGTAAATTACTTTCGCATCATGCCTTTTGGGAATATCCCAACAACACTCAATTACAACGCACGATCACGGAACTTATTTATGTTCCCAATCATGTGATGGATGGAAGCTTTCTGCTCAATCTGCAGATCGCGAGCTTTGAGAACGACGCTTCGCCCAGTAAGCCGGTGATCTATCAATTAGTGCACTGACCCCTGACCCCTCCCTGTCCCTCCCCTATTTCTGGCGAAACAGTGGAGGGAACGCACGGATTCTCCCCTGTTTCGGCTTGCCCGAAATAGGGGGAGACACAGAGGGGGTCACAGCCCCTTCTTCACCCAGCCCACAAAGTCAAAACTACTGAACACCGCCTTCTCCTCCGGGTTCTTCGCCATTTCCTGTAGTGCTTCGTACAATTTCTCTCTTTCGATGCGGATCTCTTTTTCGCCGCTGAGCGAAAGCGTCTTCTTTATGAAATAGAAGATCTTGTTCTCCAATTTGTAGAACAGGTTCTTTTTGTTGAGGAAGCGGTAGATGGAACGCATCTGGTATTCCAGGTAGTCGAAATGCTTCAGCTCAAAGTGCAGGATAAGGTTAAAGACCCTTGCGAAGCTGTACACATCGGAGCGAAGGTCCTTGGCGGGATCGTTCAATATACGGTTCACCCAGGTAAGAGCAGCGGTATAGTTCTGTTGTTCATAGCATACAATAGAAAAGTTGATATAGCATACCAGTTTTTCCTCCCGCGTAATGAGCCCGGGATTTCCTTCGAGGTGGCGGTGCATTTCCGGGATGATCCGCTCCGCTTCACTGAAATCGCTCTTGGTCATGGCGAGGTTGAGCTGGGCCTGGTAATAAATGGTATAGAACTTCACCTGCAGGTGCCAGGGCACAGCATAGGCATCGAAATACCTGGCCGGAATGCTTTTGAAGGTTTCCAGCTTTTGGCGGAAGGGCGCGTCGAACTTCTTGAGGAACAAATGCAGGTTGAGGTAATTATAATAAGTGCCCGTAAATTCCTCCATGTATTCGGTGGCCATGAGCGGGTTCGACTCAAAATGTTTGATCATCTCCTCCAGGTGGCGTATCGCTTCCGGCCAGTCCGCTTTCTGGTCGTGCACGCTGAAATGCGAGCGGAGGAAAAAATATTTTCCTTCCCAGGATAAAGGTCTGTCTTTGCCAACGCCGCCCATCTTATCGAGCAATGCTTTCAGCTCTTGTGTTGCGGCCAGGTCGCGGGACCTTCCTTTTTCCGCGCGGCGCCGCGCGATCTGGTAATTCACACCCCAGCAGATATTTGTATCAGCGAGCGTGGCCAGCAGATCGCTTTCCTCCGAAAAAAGGTCTGTATCAAAATGGAAGAGGTTCTTCTTACGATAGATCTTCTTCTGCCAGTTGAGTACCTCCAGCAGATCTATGGGCCTGGAAAATTTCAGCGCCATCTTACGTGCCCGCTGCGATTGTTTCAGTGCCTGTTCGTAAAGGCCTTTGTCATAAAGGAAGCGGATGCCATTCACCTGCTCCTTTAGGCGCAACCCCGGACTGTGCCTCGAGTACACGTTCATGCTTTCGAGGATAGCGGTGTAGAGCTCGTTCTTGGCGCGGGAAAAATATCCGGAGAATTTTTCCTTGCGGAACTTCTTGCGCAAAGCGGGCTCGTCGTACTCTTTCATTTCGCTTATCGCGTCGAAAAGCTTAAGGCTGTTGCGCTCACCGCTGTGCAACGCGGCGTTGAGCTTAAAGAAGCGCTTCTCTGATTTGCCCAGCGACTTCACTAGTTCGAAGAGGTCATTTGACTTCATGGAAAGTTTATTTATAGAGATCTAATATATTATAAATAATTGATAATCAATAATATAATAATAGTATATATTCATCAGAAAATTCAAAATAACGAAATAAATGTTTTAAATCCAAGTACCGCAGGGATACTTTTGCTTCATCAAATCAAAAAAACAACTGGACATGAAAAAACTACTACTTATCGCCGCCTCACTGATGAGCTTCACTGCAGGCGCGCAAACATGGAACGCACTCAGCACCGGAATGGACAAAGGTGTTAACTGCGTGCTTGAATGGAATGGCAGCCTTTACGCAGGCGGCTACTTTACCACAGCCGGCGGCGGAGCAGCAAGCGGCGTGGCAAAATGGAACGGCAGTTCCTGGACCCCCCTCGGCACCGGACTTACCGGCGGCGGCAACTTTAATAACGTAGCTGCGATGGCAGTCTACAACAACGAACTTTATGTAGGCGGCATCTTTACCATGGCAGGCGGCAACAGCGCTAACTACGTTGCTAAATGGAATGGATCAACCTGGTCAGCCGTAGGTACAGGCACCGACAATTGGGTTTATGCTATGCAGGTGTTCAACGGTGAACTGTATGTGGGCGGAAGCTTTAATGCGGCGGGCGGCAATAACGCGGCCAAGGTTGCCAAATGGAACGGCAGCACCTGGGCTCCTGTGTTCGCGGGTTTTACAGGTGAAGTAAGGTGTTTCGCTATCCACAACAACGAACTGTATGCGGGCGGAACCTTTAACAATGTCTCCAAACTCACTTCTTCGGGCTGGAGCATCGTAGCTAACTTCAACAATTACATTTCAGCGATCGCTTCCGACGCGACCAACAACGTATTGTATGTAGGCGGAGGATTCACCGGCCGTACTTATATGTATAAAAACTCTACCTGGTCGCTCATGGGCACCGGCATTACCGGAAGCTCAACTGTTTGGGGAATGGCCATGCACAACAACAAACTTTATGTAGCAGGCGGATTTACCGCTGCAGGCGGCGTAACGGCCAGCAACATCGCTTCCTGGGACGGCAGCGTTTGGGCAGCGGTAGGCACCGGCTGCAATGGGCAAACGCAGGCGCTGCTGAGCTATTCAGGAAACCTCTATGTAGGCGGAATGTTCACTACTTCCGGCGGTGTGACCACCAATAACATCGCGATCTGGGGAACACCTACATTGAGCGTTGATGATCACGGCAACATCGCTGACGCGTTGAATGTTTATCCCAATCCTTTCTCTGAAAGCGCTACCATCAGCGCGGGCAACAGTGATTTCGACCATGCGGAGTTCTCTCTCTATGATGTGAACGGCAGGGAGGTGCGCAAAGAAAGCGACATCACCGGCTCGTTCTACAGGCTCGAAAGGGAAGGGCTTAATGCGGGGATCTATTTCTACCAATTCAAGTACGGGGACAAGGCGTCAACCTCCGGCCGGGTTATTGTCCAGTGACCTGGACGGACCCCTGTACTCAGCCCTGTAGCAAACGCTGCAGGGCTTTTTTATGCCCCCCCCTCTCTACACGTAGAGAGGGGGCTGGGGGGTGAGTTTATTTTATACCGTACTTGGTTTTGTACTTCTCGTACAGCGCCTTCTGCTCGTTATCCAGGCTTATGTTCTTGCCACGGATAAAGGCCAGCGTCACATTGTTCGTCCGCATGTCTAATGCGTCGCCGGTGGAGATGAATAGCGTTGCGTCCTTGCCTGCCTCCAGTGTTCCAACAATATTATCAATACCAAGGATCCTGGCGGTGCTGGAAGTAAGCGAAGCGATCGCCTGTTCTTTTGTAAGCCCGTAAGCAACGGCGGTACCGCCATAAAAAGGAAGGTTGCGCGTATGGATGGCTTCCATATCGCCTTCGTCGTTCAAACAAAAAAGCACACCGGCCTTTTGCAAAAGGTACGGCAGCTTGAAAGCCTGGTCGATATCATCTTCAGCCCTTTCAGGAAGTTCGTGCAGGCGGGTAACGATCACAGGAATATTATTTGCCTTGAGCAGCTCTGCAACCATCCATGAATCATTGCCTCCAACCAGCACCATGCGCATAATGCCCATCTGCTTCGAAAAGTTCACCGCTTCGGTGATCTGTTTTACGTTGTTGGCGCGGATGAACAAGCGTTGTGACCCATTGAAAATTCCCCGCATGGCTTCGTATCGCAGGTTCTTCTCTTCTTTTGTTGCTGCGTCACAGTATGCTTTCGCGTTTGCAAAGAATTCCAGGATCTCGTCCTTCTGTTTCTGGTAGTTCTTGTTCTTCTCGAAATTGCCGCGGTCTTCACCCGCGCGTATCCTGGAGTAAGCTTGCGGCCAGTTCATATGCACACCATCATCGGCCTTCAGCACCGCGTCGTCCCAGTTCCATCCATCGAGCATCATTACGGAAGAAGTTCCCGTTATCACTCCGCCCCTGGGTGTTACCTGTGCAAGCAGCACTCCATTAGTGCGTGCTGTGGGGCCGATCTTGTTATCGGTATTGTAAGCGATGAGGCTGCGCAGGTTAGGATTGAAATTTCCCACGTCGCGCATATCGAGCGTAGCGCGCACCGCTTCGATCTCCAGCAGGCCAAGCGTAGTATTGGGAGAGATCATTCCCGGGTACACCTGCTTGCCGCTGATGTCGGTCACTTCCTGGTAAGTACTCTTGTCAGCCTTCGATGCCGCACCCACAAAATTTATCTTGCCATCCTTAAAACCAATGGCTGAGTTCTCGATAACGGTACCATTGCCGATGTGAGCGGTGCCGCCAATAAGCAAAATGCTTTTCGACTGCGCGGGTGCGGGAACAGGATTTTGTGCTTTCACTACGAAAGACAAAAGAGCACAAAGTATAAAGATCAGTTCCCGTTTCATTTAAAGATCGTCTTCGTCCATGCAATGTTTAACCTTCGGCTGCTTGCCAACAGGTTTCTGTGTGGGCGTACCGCCGCTTTTCTCGCTAAGCATCTTGCGGATCAGCCGCGCCCTTTCTGTCTGCATCTCGTCCCTCATCCGCTTATCGGCTTCCATATCGTAATAGATCACTCCGTCGATAATTGTCTTTTCTGCTTTCGCATAAATAGAAAGAGGGTTGTCGCTCCATAGCACCACATCGGCTTCCTTGCCAACCTTTACGCTTCCCATACGGTCGTCGAGGTGCAGGAGCTTGGCGGGATTAAGTGTTACCAGTTTCCATGCTTCCTCTTCGCTCAAGCCTCCGTACTTCACAGCCTTCGCTGCTTCCTGGTTGAGGCGGCGGCCCATCTCGGCGTCATCGGAGTTCACTGCCGTAACTAATCCCATCTTCACCAGCAAAGCGCTGTTGTAAGGGATCGCCTCCTTCACTTCCATCTTATAGGCCCACCAGTCGGAGAAAGTGGAAGCGCCAACGCCATGCGCCTTCATTTGGTCGGCTACCTTATATCCTTCCAGGATGTGTGTGAATGTATTTACTTTGAAACCCATCGAGTCGCCTACGTGCATCAGCATGCTCACCTCGCTTTGAACATAGGAGTGACAGGTGATAAAACGTTTGTTGTTAAGGATCTCGGCCAACGCTTCCAATTCCAGGTCGCGGCGCGGCGCGCTAAGCTTCAGCTTCTCAATATCCTTTGGCTTTAGCAAGGCCCATGCTTTCATCTTTGCGTCGTATTCCTTTGCCCTGGTGAAATGATCATAATAAACTTGTTCAACGCCCATCCTGGTTTGCGGAAAGCGCAGCGTGTTATTATCGCCCCAGTTGCTCTGCTTCACGTTCTCACCCAGCGCGAACTTGATAAAGCCGGGCGCGCGGTAGATCTTCATCTCCTCCGGCGCAAGGCCCCAGCGCAGTTTGATGAGCGCCGACTGTCCGCCAATAGGGTTTGCCGAACCGTGCAGCAATTGCGAAGCTGTAACGCCGCCGGCAAGCTGGCGGTAGATATTAATATCTTCAGGATTTACCACATCGCCTATCCTTACCTCAGCGCTCGAGGCCTGGGTGCCTTCGTTGGCGTTGCCGGCAATGGCGATGTGCGAATGCTCATCGATGATGCCTGCTGTTAAATGCTTTCCTTTTCCGTCGATCTCGATCGCCTTCACCGTCTTCGGTACCGAAAGGTTATCACCGATGCGTACGATCTTACCTTCCGTGATCAGCACATCTTTGTTCTGCAAAATTCCTTCTGCCTCATTGGTCCAGATGGTGGTGTTCTTAATGAGGATGGCATCCCAGCGGTGCATGAAGCGATACAGCAGTTTATTGGTATCGGTACGATAACCATAAGCGCAGAAGGGATATATAACCTCGCCAAATTCTGGCGCCGCTTTCTTAACGCTGTCTTTTTTTCCCGGACGAATAAACCCCGCAGTCCGCTCAGCGCTCCAGTCGAACCATACGCCTTCAGTACTTTGTCCGCGGCCGCTGAAGCGCGGAGTAGAATCTTTCATAGTAATGGTTCCGCTCAGGCGGGTAGGTCCTGCTTCACCTTTCAAAGTGTAGCTGAGAGAAATAGTACCTGCGGAAACAGAAATGCTTACGGAGCTCTTGGCAGAATCCTCCAGGTTGGCTTTGAGTTTTTCCACCTCGCCACCGATCTTAAGCGTGTTATTGATCACGCCCCTGGTCGTTAATGTATAGGTCCCACGGAGATCAGGCGCATTCGGATCATTGAGACGGTAAGGAACGCCCTGCACCCAGTTCTCGAAAATGCTGGTCTTCTCATCGAAAAGATTTCCTGATGTCACAATAAAGCTGGCGATCATGCCGGCCTTCAGGGAACCAAGCTTGTTCTCCATTCCCATCATGGAAGCTGGAATGGTAGTGAGAGCATTCAACGCTTCGCGCTCACTGAGACCATATTCAATGGCCTTGCGCAGGTTCTTCCAGAAAGCGCTTTTCTCTTTGAGGTCGGAAGCGGTAAGGGCGAACACAAGCCCTTTCTTTTCCATGATGCCTGCATTGGCAGGCGCCATTTCCCAATGCTTCATATCCTCGAGGCTCACCAGTTGCGCGTCGTAAGGATCTTCCACATCGTAAGGCGCGGGGAAATTGAGCGGCAGGATATAGCTGCAAAAAGTGCTGAAGATCTCCTCCTTGCGTTGGTATTCGGTGCCACTGCCCTTAATGATGTATTTTACTTTGAACTCGTCACCGATCTTGTCGGCCCTCAGCGAAGAAAACTTATCACCTGTTTCAAATATTTGTGGCAGCGACTGCAGGCGGTTAAAAGCTTCAAGAGAAATATTATACTCCTTTTTTCCGGGATCGCTCTTGTACCAGGCAGCATCTAAATAAGTTTGTCGCAGCAGTGCAATAGCCCCCATGAGCGAAGAAGGATAATCCTGTGTAGAACTGCCCTTGTCGAAAGAATAAGTGGCGGCAGCCTGGTCTTTCAGTACCACACCGTTCTCCTGTGTCTCGGCAAGGCTCACTAAAACCGCGGAGCCACGGGCAATACCGTCTTTTTGCGATGTAAGCACAGCGCCAAAGCCCAGCTTGCGCATTTCTTCGGCCGCTTTGCTGTCGATGCTGAACATTTTCACCGCGTCGCTCTCCGGTTTTATTGCCTGGTTCCAGTTATATGCGCCGCGGTTGCCGCTTTCCATCTGCGGTCCTCCCTGGCGTCCGCCGCCTGCGGCACGCTTCACCTCAGGCATACCATAGGAACTGTTGAGGTCGATGAGGGAAGGATAAATACTTTTGCCATTCATGTCCATCACCACCGCGCCCTGCGGGATCTTCACTTCGGCGGCAGCTTGTATGATGATGCCGTCCTTGATCAGCAGCGTGCCCTTTTCGATGGTATTCTTTGGGTCAACAATGATCTTCGCGTTCTTGAAGGCGTAATAGTTATGGTTCTTGTCGAAGACACCATTCACAGGAAAGGTTTCCTGTGCATGTATAATGGTTAATGTATAATGGATAATGGGATTTGGAAGGAAGAGCAGGGAAAATAGAAGGAGGCGTTTCATCACGATTCGTCGCAGGAAGGCAAATGTATTATTTTATTACTTTTGGAACAACTAAAAAATCCCTCCATGTACAATACCATTTTCAATGTTCACAAGGTAGTGGTGATCCTGTTCCTGCTCATCTACCTCATCAAGACCATTTTGCTGCTTACCAATAAGAACGAGCAGCTGAAGAAGTTCTCAAAGACCTTCCGCATCCCTGAAATGATCGTGAGCTTTTTGTTCCTGGCTACCGGTATTTATATGCTGATCAAGGCGCCCGAAGTGAGCATGCTTATGGTTTTGAAGCTGGTCGCGGTGTTCGCCTCTATTCCGGTTGCGGTGATCGCGTATAAGAAAATGAACAAAGGCCTGGCAGTACTTTCGCTGCTGCTCATTGTAGGAGCGTATGGCCTGGCCGAGGTGAGCAAGAAAAAGATGGGGCAGGGGAAGGAGGTTGCTGCCGGAGCTGATGGCAAAGCCCTTTATGATGCCAAATGTACTTTGTGTCATGGTGCCGATGGAAAATTGGGAAGCGCAGGTGCTTCAGACCTTTCTGCCACCGATGAAAGCGCTGATGATATAGCGAGGATCATTAAGGAAGGAAAGAATACCATGGTGCCTGTTGTGATGAGCGATGAAGACGCGAAGGCAGTGGCGGCGTATGTGCTTACCCTCAAAAAGTAGGCGGTAGGCAGTAGGCAGTCAAATGGGTGAAAATAAAAGCAAGCTTCATGATACTGCCCGTAAGCAGGAAACAGCCGTCCTCGTTGGTGTAATTAATAAGCAGCAGGATGAGAGCCAGCTTACTGAATACCTCGACGAGCTGGCATTTTTGGTGGAGACAGCGGGAGCAAAACCGCTTAAGCGCTTCACGCAGAAGCTGGACAGGCCAGACCCAAGAACATTTATAGGAAGGGGAAAGACAGAAGAGGTAAAGGCCTATGTGAAGGAACACGAGGTGGACTTTGTTGTGTTCGATGATGAACTTTCGCCCGCGCAGGTAAAAAATCTCCAAAAAGAATTAGATAAGAAAGTACTCGACCGCACGCGGCTGATCCTCGATATTTTTGCGTCGCGCGCACAAACGGCGCATGCCAAAACACAAGTGGAGCTGGCGTTGTATCAATACCTGCTTCCACGTCTCGCCGGTATGTGGACCCACCTGGAACGGCAACGGGGCGGTACCGGCACACGAAGCGGCGCGGGTGAGAAGGAGATCGAGACCGACAGGCGTATTGTGCGCGACAAGATAGCGGCACTCAAGCTGAAGCTGGCCGAGATCGACCGGCAGATGGCTACCCAAAGAAAGAACAGGGGAGAACTGGTGCGCGTAGCACTTGTGGGTTACACCAACGTTGGCAAATCTACGATCATGAACATGCTCAGCAAATCGAACGTGTTTGCAGAGAACAAACTGTTCGCTACGCTCGATACTACAGTGCGTAAAGTGGTGATCGGGAATTTGCCTTTTCTTTTATCAGATACTGTGGGATTCATCCGTAAACTCCCTCACGATCTTGTGGAGTCGTTTAAATCAACGCTCGACGAAGTACGGGAGGCGGATATCCTGATACATGTAGTGGATATTTCTCATACGGGTTTTGAGGATCAACTGAATGTAGTGAACCAAACGCTTACCGACATCAAGGCATTTGACAAACCCACGATCCTTGTCTTCAATAAGATCGACGCTTATACTTTTATTGAGAAGGAAGCCGACGACCTCGGACCTATTACGAAGCGTAACCTGAGCCTTAATGAGCTGAAGAAAAGCTGGATGAGCCAGCTGAACAATCCCTGCATCTTCATTTCCGCTACAGAAAAGGACAATATTGAGGAGTTTCGCGAGCTTCTATATAAGATGGCGAAAGAGATACACGAGAAGCGGTACCCGTACAATAAATTTTTGTATTAAATTTATGGTATGAAGACATCCGCGCTCACCCTGCTTTCCTTTCTTATCGTAACCCTTGTTCA
>JANWJV010000090.1 GCA_025451785.1 Bacteroidia bacterium
GCGCCTGGTCAACCGATTCGCTCCAGGTCATGGAGGGTTTGCCGCTTCCCACTTTGTAGAATCCGACGATCAATTCCGTTTTCTTATCGTGATTTTTCTCCAGCCAATTCCTGAACTTTTTTTGGTCTGCAAAGAATAGAGGCTTCATATTAGTAATTAGCAAATTTGTACCCTGTTCGTTAATTCGTATGCAGGAATTGCAGGGTCTTAGATCCGTATCCCAATAATGAGCACATCATCCAGTTGCTCATAATGCCCCTTCCATGTTTCGAAAATGGTGTCGATCTCTTTCAGCTGCTCGTTCATTGGCCTTTGCCAGTGCATCAGCAATACCTTTTCCAGGTTGGCCCACTTTAATTTCTTGCCTTTGTCGCCGCCAAATTGGTCGGCGTAACCATCGGTATAGGAATAAATAAGGTCTCCTTTTTTGAGGGCCACTTTAAATGATTGAAACTCCTTGCGTTCGCCGGTATGGATGCCGATGGGCTGCTTGGTGCCGTCGTGATGAACGATCTTGCCATCCCGAATAATATAGAGCCCGTTGTTCGCCCCCGCGTAAGTGAGCTCCATCGTCTTTGTGTCGACCCTGCAAAAGCTCATGTCCATGCCATCGCGGCTGCTGCTGCTGGCTACCTGCTGCTTGAGCGAAACGATCATGCGATCGCATAAGTGGTTCAATACTTCGCTGGGCTCGGTAATATTGCTTTCATCCACCGTTTCGTTCAGCAAGCTGCTGCCCAGCATGCTCATGAAGCCGCCGGGAACACCGTGGCCGGTACAATCGCAAGTGGCGTAATACACAATGTCGCCGTGCTTTGAGATCCAATAAAAATCGCCGCTCACAATGTCCTTGGGCTTGAAGAGAACGAAATTGTCGGCAAAGCAAGACTTAAAAAGATCGATAGATGGCAGGATGGCCTCCTGTATGGTTTTGGCGTAGCTGATGCTGTCCAACATCTCCTTGTTCTTCTGTTCGATGATCTCCTTTTGCATCACCACTTCTTCGGTACGCTTCTTCACCTGGTGCTCCAGCTTGGCCTTGGCCCGCTGCAAGGCGCGTTCGCGGTACCTTATATAGGAGTAAACAAGCCCGCCCGCAGCCAGCGCGCATAACAGATAGAACCACGTGGTCCTCCAGAAAGGCGGTGTGATGATAATGCGCACGTTTCCGGTTTCGGAGATAAGCCCGAAAGAATTGATGCTCTTTACGGAGAACACATAGCTGCCAGGCGACAGGTTGTTGAAGGTGGCCATAGTATTATTGCCGGCTTCTACCCAGGCAGTGTCATTCCCATTGCCGGTAAGCTTGTAGTAGTAGTTCACCTTGCTTTGATTGGTGAGGTCGGTACAGCCGAAGCCGAAGGAGATGGAGTTGTTGAAATAATCGAAGGTGTAATTCCTTTTTACAAAGGCCGCGGAGTCGGCCGCGTGATCCTTGCCGAATAATTTTATCGATGAAATAAAAAGTTTCGGCGCCACAGTAGGCTCGATCAGGTTCTCCGGCTTGAACTTTACAATGCCCTCGGAGCTTGCCAAAAAGAAAAAACCGTTCTCGTCCTTTTCTATCTTATCGCCGAACCTGCGGGAGAAAAGTCCAAGGGAAGCGTCGAACTCAAGGAAACGGCCTGTTGTGATGTTGTATTTGAAGAGGCGCGTTTCGGTGAGCAGCCATACGTTGCCGTTCTTATCGTTCTCCATGCTCATCACCACATCATCACCCAGTTGCTCGTTTAGCGGTGAGGGTTTCATCTCAAAGCTCAGCGTGTCGAGGAGGTAGAGGTTCTTCCGGGTGCTGACCCATACATTTTTATGGGCATCCTTAAAGGTAAGAAGTACGATGTTATCGTTGGGAGTATCGGGAACGATACGGGCGGTGTCTTTCTTTAGTTGCTTGATGATCGAAAAGTCTTTCGCGCATACAAAAAGTCCCGCGTCGCCAGTGGAGAGCAGGCTGAAACCCGAAAAATTGGGATTGAAATGCCGGAGGTCTTTGATGGCCTCAGTTGTGTGGTCGAACTTTACCGAATCTGTTTTGGTATCAAGAAAACCTACGCCTCTTCTAAAAGCCGAAACAGCGATCTTGCCATCGGGCGTTCGGCAAATATGATTTACAGTGGCCGATCGTTGCTGGCCCTCCCAGAGTATTACCGCCAGCCAGTCCGACCATTTTTTGCTGGCCAGGTTAAAGGAGGCGAACTTCGACCATCTGGAACCATAGAGCTTGTCATCCACATAATAGATGCGAAGCTTGTTATACTCACCTTCGCTCTGCTTATAGATATTCTGCAGTTTATTGGTTTGGTAATTATATTCAGCCAGGCCCGCGCCACTCTGTGCATAAATAAGGTTGTTCTTTCCTACAGCAATGGAGCCTACCTTATTTCCCTGGCCCGACTTATCAGCAAACTCTGCCTTAAGTGAATCATTCGGAATAAGCTGGAACTCCTGTTTGATGGGATCGATGATGTTCATTCCGCCGGCGTAGGAACCGATCCATATCCGTTCCTTGCTGTCGATGAATATCCCCCTCACCATATTGTCGCTGATGCTGCTGTTGTTATTGTAGTTGAAATTATACACCGTGAACTTTCCGGTCTTCGGATTAAAACGGTTCAGGCCTCCGCCAAGGCTGCCCAGCCAAAGGTCCCCGTATTTGTCCTGGGTAATGGAACGCAGGTTGTTGAAACTTATACCCGACTTGTCGTTCTCATCGCTGTAGTAACGTATGAATATCCCGGTAGAGGGAGTGTATTTGTAAAGGCCCAGGTAGGTGGCATACCAAACATTGCTTTCGCTGTCGATAAATACTTTGTGAATGATGTCGAGCCCCTGCCTGGCTCCTTCCAGCGGTTTTCCTTCCGGCGAAACGATCTTGTCCTTTTTTATCGTTGAGAATTCTCTGGTATTTGGATCCAGCTTTTGCAGGCGGTTCTTCTTTCCGTTGCCGCTCCAGCAGGTAAACCATATCATGCCGTCCTTGTCTTCCCTGATGTCCTTCACCTGCGTGGTACCGATCTTCTTCTCGTCTTTTTCGTCGAACTCAAAATGGATAAAGCCATCGGTCTTAGGGTCGTACAAATTCAACCCACCTCCCCATATCGCTACCCATATTCGGCCTTTGCTGTCTTGCATGGCCACGTTCACATAGCCTTCGCTGATGGAGTTATTATCGAGCGAATCGTGTTGGTATCGTTTGAACTTTTCGGTAATGGGATCAAAACGGCAAATACCCTGGTCGTAGCAGCTGACCCATAGCATGCCCTCCTTATCTTCCATGATATTGGTAACGAAGTCTGAGCTGATGGAATTGGGATTCAGCGAATCGGTCTTATACACCTTCACATTCTTCCCGTCGAAACGGTTCAGTCCGCCATCCTGCGTGGCGATCCAATACAGTCCCCGGCTGTCTTCAAATACGCTGGCCACTGAGTTGCTCGAGAGGCCATCGTTCATGGTAAGGTGGTCGAAACGGATATTGGTGGCGAGCTGGGCAAACAGAACTTGCCCGATAAGGGAAAAGTATAAAAGGAGAAATGCCCGTTTCAGGAACATAGGAGCAAATATAGTACAGATAACGAATGGCCCCTTGGGCCAAGGGATTTGCGAATAGCGAATTCGCTATTGGTAAATTCGAAACCAATTGGTTATCCGTACCTCATTTTTTTCCTTTCAGGCTTTTAGGCTTCATGGACTTAGGCCTTTTATGCCTGGGCTGGTACACACCCATTTTGCCTCCGCTGGGCAAAGTAATTTCCGTAACCAATCCCCAGCCCTGGCTCGAAACACGGCTGCATTCTATCTCTCGCTTCTTCATCTCCTCCACAAAGGCATGAATGTCATCACACATAAGGTAGAGTGCCTTTTCAGTGCTTTCAGGCGAAGGATGAAAGGCAAGTTCGCTGGGAGGCAAACCAAAAATTAGCCAGCCTCCGCCAACATCCACGCTGGGGCATTTCAATACTTCTTTAAAGAATTTTTTGTCGGCCGCGGCTTTCTTGCTGTAAATGAGGATGTGGGTTCCGTTGATCATGTTGCGAGTATTTAATATTGCCCTCTGTAAAACCGGTTACTACCATCTATCTTCAAACCGTTGTCGGAAAACCACTTGATGAACTTGTCCCATTTCTCTTTGTTCTCCGACTGCCATTTGTTAAAGCCTGTTTCGTCCCCTTTCATCACTATCCAGTGGTTGTATGCTTCAAGGTGGCCCGCGTCCTTCACTTGTTTCTGGTAGCTGAACAGCACGTTGGGGTAGGTCTTTTCGCGCTCGCTCTTAAAGTAATTCACAACAAATGAGCTCCTGATCCTGTCAAGGGAATTAATGTCAATGCTCTT
Organism: Bacteroidia bacterium; assembly: GCA_025451785.1. Lineage (GTDB taxonomy): Bacteria > Bacteroidota > Bacteroidia > JANWJV01 > JANWJV01 > JANWJV01. The sequence continues at coordinate 4,336 of JANWJV010000090.1, forward strand.
TTCGAAGGCGATGGACATTAACAAAGTAGGTTCGTAGATCATGCAAAATGGAAGCTTGATGTTCTTGGGGTCAGATATCTCATTTACATTAATGGACATTTGCTGGCAAAAACTTACGGTCATTGAGCTGTCGCTGGTGAATTTGATCTCGCTTTTGTAAGTGTCAAAAAGGATCTTACTGATCTCCGCGGTCCTGTTGCTGTTTCGCTCCAGGTTCATAAATATCTCGCCATAGATAAGACCCCAAACCTCTTCTGTGGAGCCGCAATAGATCCTCGCGGCCCGGTAATAGTTGGAAGGAAATTTTGGGCTTACCTCGATCCCTTTTTCATAAAAAGGCAGCGCCTTTCCATATTCTTTTTTGTTCCAGTATACATTCCCTTTTTCCAGGTAGATCATCCCCGAATTAGGAAATTTCTTTAACCCGGCATCGTAGGCATCAAACGCCTTTTCCGTCTTTCCCTGCAGGTCGTAACTGTTTCCAAGCAACTGATAAAACCGTTCGGTAACATCTTTATTATCTAAGTGTTCCTCCAGTAATTTGATGGCCTTTTTATAATCCTCTTTCAGATAATAAGCATAAGCCAGTTCGTAAGGATAATCGAGCCTTTCGGGGTCTAGTTTCCTGGCCTCTTCGAGCAGCTTGATGCTCTCGTCCATCTTCCCGCTATCCATTAGTTTGATCGCTTCCATACCTTTCGCAAGCGCTTTTTCTTTGTCAGTTTGACCAGAGGCGATCTGTCCAAGTGCGAGGAAGAGGAGTAGGGTGAGTGTCTTGATCGTTCTTGTCATTGCTATAGTGTTAGTGGTCATTGTTGCCAGTATAAAATGGATACCAATATACTCAAAAAAGATGGAGCGATTGCTTGCCGAAGGATTCGTACATTCGTGCACGATTCGCCTGCCTGCCGGAAGGCAGGTAATTCGTAATTAGCTCACATTCGTAATTCGTAGTACATGAAGACATCCGAAATAAAATTCACCATCACCCTCGACGAGAACAACCTGCCCCTGGCCATCGACTGGGAGGCATCAGACAATAACGAGAAGAGCGTATGCAAATCGCTTATGATCGCCATGTGGGATGAGAACGAGCAGAACACCCTCCGCATCGACCTCTGGACCAAGAACATGATGGTGGATGAGATGAAGCGCTTTTTCCACCAGAACCTGCTAAGTATGGCCGATACTTTTAAGCGCGCTACCGGCGAGGATAAGATCGTGGAAGACCTGAAGGATTATTGCGCGCATTTCGCGGAAAAGATGAAGTTGACTGGAGATGTGAAATGAGAAATAAGAGATGTGAAAGCCCTGTTTCACATTTCATATCTCTTATTTCATATTTTACCTGCAACCAATAGGGCATTTTAAGGTTCTTTAAGAGTGTAAAAGCTTGATTTTTAGCTAAATTGTGCTAAATTCGTTGCGTTAAGCCTATGAAAAAACTTTTCGCCCCACTCAGTATCGCCCTTTTTATGGCCGCATCTGTATTTGCCCAAACGGCAAAACAGCCCGGCGTATCCTGGTCAGCCAGCCCTTTTGAGAGCAAAGTGTTCATCGAGAACAAAGGCCAGTTCAACAAGAAGGACGGACTTAACAATTCACAAGTTTATTTTGGCGCCGATATTTTAGGCACCACCATTTTATACACTCCCAAAGGACTTACTTACCGCATCGACAAAGAAGAACTGCAACAGGAAGCCCTTAACGAGTTCATGAAGGAAGAGCTTGCGAACCGCAACAAGGATATTTCGGAAAATGAAGCGAAAGAAGAAATGGAACTTCGTAAGAAGTGCTATAAGCTTCACACCGAAATGGTGCACATGGAATGGCTGGGCGCAAACCCAGCGGTGCAGATCATTCCCTCAGGCCTGCAGACGGAATACTTCAACTACGGTTTCGAAAATTCCAAAGACAACGTTTATTTCGCCCGTGCTTACCAGAAACTGCTTTACAAGAATTTATATCCCGGCATCGACGTGGAATATACCTTCCACCCGAAGACCGGCACCAAGTATACCATTATCGCCCACACCGGCGCTGATTACAGCAAGGTGAAAATGAAATATACAGGCGATGGAACTCTTAAGAAGGACGCGCAGGGGAACATCGTGATCAGCACACCCCTAGGCGATATCATCGACCATGCTCCTGAAACGTATTACGAGAACGGCCAGAAAGTAGCTTCCTGGTTCAACGTGGATGGCAATACGATCTCATTCAGTATCGACCAGCGTTCCAATGTCCTCAATCAAAAATTGATCATCGATCCCTGGACCCTCAATCCGACTTTTGCCTCTAACAACCGCGTGCTGAAAACCGACAACGGTACTGCTGGTGATGTTTGGCTCTGGGGTTCAAGCGCGAACTTCAAATGCAGAAAGTATAACAGCCTTGGCGCGGTGCAGTGGACCTACAACAGTCCCTGGAGCAATGCCAACTGGTTTGGTGATCTTACTGTTGACAACGGCAACAACGCCTACATCACTCCGGCCACCATGGACATCCAGAAGCTGAGCCCGGCAGGGGTGGTGCTCTTCACCAACAACGCCGCTTTTTACGAAGGCTTCCACATGGAGTTCAATAGCACGTACACCACCATGGTGATCGCTGGCGGGGGAGGTACCACCAAGATAGCTTATGTGAACATGACCACAGGTGCTGTTACGGGAATGGTGACCCTCAACACCGGCGCTATCAGCATCGAGATACGTTCGCTTTGCCTTGCTCCGAACAATAACTGGTACGCGCTTACTACTCACGGCTTCAGCGGAAACAACCCTCCCAACAAGCTCATTGGAATTTCACCGGCACTGGCGGCCATCTATACGCAGCCGGCCTGTCACAACTCCACGGACTTCCCATATTTCACTCCTGCGTATGGCACGGGATCAAGTCCTGCCGCGGGCGAGAACGGGATAGGCGCCTCTTGTAATTTTGTGTATACCTACGAAGGCAAGAACCTTTGTAAATACAATATCACCACCGGCGCTCAGATAGCTACCGTTGTAGTAGCAGGCGGCATCGCAAGCCAGAATTCCGGAACACTGGTTGACAGCTGCGGAAACGTTTATGTAGGAACATCCAGCGGCGTAAGTAAGTACGACGCTAACCTTGTCTTTGTTAAATCCGCTCCTGTTGCGGGAGCGGTGTACGACATTTCCTGGGGTCCCAATGGCGGTATCTTCGCCGCCGGCGACCAGGTGGTGGCGCTCGTTGATACCATGGTGAAGGTTTGCCAGGCCGGCAGCCTTAACTTTACTTCGAGCGGAAGCAATGCCAACTGCGGTTCTAATAATGGCAGTGCCTCGGTGAGCGCGCTTACCGGCGGCACCAATCCTTATACTTACAGCTGGAGCAACGGTATGACCACTGCCAGCATCACAGGCCTTGGGGCAGGCACGTATACAGTTACTGTAAAGGACGCTTCTTGTCCCATGCTTACCAAGACCGCTACGGTTCAGGTGACCAGCGGCGGATCGGGTGTAGCGAATATCTTATCGAGTAACAACCCTCTTTGTTCCGGCAGCAATACCGGCACCGCTTCCGCTTCTATGACAGGCGGTACAGGAACACTTACTTATTCATGGAACCCTTCGGGACAAAACACAAGTACCGCCACAGGGCTTTCGGCCGGAACGTATACTGTTACCGTAACTGACCAAAGTGGTTGCAGTGCTACGAAGACAGTTCAGATCACAGCTCCTGCGGCGCTTGTTGCCAATACAGGAACAACTATAGCCACCTGCGGACAATCCAACGGCACCGCTTCGGTGACCGGCAGCGGAGGTACGGGCGCAATGACCTATTCATGGAGCAGCGGACAAAGTACTGCGACAGTAACAGGCTTGAGCGCGGGTACCTATACAGTTGTTGTGGCGGATAATAATGGCTGTACGAAAACAGCGGCTGTTACAGTAACATCATCGGCGAACATCACTTCGGGCATCAGTAACTTCATCAATACAGGTTGTAATGCAAGCACCGGTTCGGCTACGGCCAGCGGCAATGGCGGTACGGGTACTTATTCCTATTCATGGAATAACGGCCAAACTACTGTTACCGCTACAGGTTTGAGCGCGGGTACCTACAGCGTTACTGTTACCGATGGAAATAATTGTACCTCCACTACCACTGTTACGATCACCGGTGGCGCTGGACCCAGCATCACCAATAGCAATCCCACCAATGTGCTTTGTAACGGCGGACTTAGCGGTGTGGCTTCGGTAACCGCTTCTGGCGGAACGGGCACGCTTACTTATTCATGGAACAACGGGCAAATTACGTCTTCGGCCACTGGTTTAACGGCCGGCAACTACACGGTGGTTGTATCTGACGTTAACGGATGTACCACCACTACCACCTTTGTTATTACCGAACCTCCTGTTCTTACCGTGAACGCTAACGGCACCACCAGCTGCGCGGGACAAGCGGCTACTGCTTCGGCAACAGGCGGCGGCGGAACAGGTGCTTATAATTACGTGTGGAATAACGGCCAGTTAACACAAACCGCTACCGGTCTTACTAATGGAACGTACACCGTGGTGATCACCGACGCGAACAATTGTACCGCATCCGCCACCGCGCTTGTTAACGCGAACTCCAATCCTTCAGCGGTGTTTACCGGTGTGGATACAGCAGGCTGCGTTCCGCTTTGTGTAACCCTTACGAATACCACCGGCAATATTCAAACCTGGTCATGGAACTTCGGCGACGGAAACACAGGCGCCGGTTCTTCGCCCAAGCATTGTTATACCTCGCCCGGAACATACAGCGTAACACTTACTGTTACTGATAATAATGGATGTACAGGAACCTACGCGAAGAACAACTGGATACAAGTATACCCGCAAGTGAACGCCGCCTTTACGGCGTCACCGCAGCCTACTACCGTACTCAACCCGGTGATCCAGTTCACTGATCAAAGCCTCAACGCCACTTCCTGGAGCTGGAGCTTCGGTGATATTTTGAACTCCACTTCATCGCAGCAAAACCCTTCCTTTAACTATAAGGACAGTGGCTGCTATAATGTAACGCTCATCGCCGACAATCAATACAATTGTGCCGATACCAGCGATCAGCAGGTGTGCATCTTAGGCGACTACGAGCTGTTTGCGCCCAACGCCTTTACACCCGACGGCAGTGGCCTCAACGATATTTGGAACGTGAAGGGCATCGGCATCGATCCCAATAACTTCAAGCTCTGGATATTCGACCGCTGGGGCAATCTCATCTTCGAAACTTCTGACCTGTACCAGGGCTGGAACGGAAAAGCCAACGGAGGCAAAGAGATCGCGCAGCAGGATGTGTATGTTTGGAAGGTTGCTACGAAGGACTTCATAGGCAACAAGCACAACTACATAGGACACGTTTCTCTGGTCCGCTAATTCGTCACCCTGAGCGGAGCCGAAGGGTACATAGGACACGTTTCTCTGGTCCGCTAATTACTTCTTTTTGAAGTAAGGCATAAAGACGAAGGTTGCTATAAAGCCTGACACCACACCTTCAACCGCTATTGCTCCCGCCGCGATAAAAGGAGTGAGATAAGGCCCCACCGTCAGGTTGTCCCTTAAGTACTGCATGAACTCTTTATCAACCCTTAGGTAGAGCCCCATCAAAACAGCAAAAGGCAGCACCGCCATTAGCGTGATGCGCGCGCCGATCTGTATGCCGCGGAAATAATCGATCTTGTCGCGGGTGAGTTTAGCGTAACGCATCAGCGCCAGCAGGATGCCGCCGCCAAGAATAAGAAAATTGAAAGCACGCAGGTATACTTCTGTATAAAGTCCTAATCCCCGCATGATAAAAAAATAGGTAGCGAGGACAGCGAAGACCAGCGCTGCTGCCTTCGCCGTAAAGAAGAACACCGGCACCACACGTGTACCGATCGGGCTGGGATACATTCTTACAGTTTCCATGATGAAGGGATTTGATACAAAGTTCAGCCAGAAAGGGGAGAAGGGCAGTTTTTTTGGGCGAACGTGGCCATTGTGTGGCTGAAGCCCGCATAAACTTATCTCACTTATCTCAGAATTGACATTTTAGGCAAAATCTGGTTTGCCATGTCTTTGATAAACCATCAAATTTGAACCATGCTTCCTTATATATAGGCATCAAAATTTGATAATTTCAAAAAATCGCTTATTTTTGCTAATTGTATAAACCCAAGACATGATCAAAAAGAACTTCCTTTTTAAGATCTCTTTCCCGCTTGTTTTATTGAATTTCGCGTTTTCTGCCGGCGCACAAACCCTTTTCAACAATGGTGCATTGGTGTATTGCGCAGCAGGCTCCATCGTTCAGGTGAACGGGGGCATGGAAAATTCCCAGGCTACCGGGGACATTCAGAACTATGGCACCATAACAGTTGCCACCAATACCAATCCCGGCAACGTTACACTTTCGAGCAGCTCAGTAATGCAAGGCGACGGTACTTACCGCGTGGAGCAGGACTGGATCAATAACGCCACCTTCACCTGCAACAACAGCACGGTGGAAATGTTCGGCAATACACAGCAGCTCATCACCAGTACCAACAGCACCGTTACAACATTCCACCACCTTACGCTCACCGGCACCGGCACCGGCAATAACCGCAAGAAAACACTTCGCCTCGTTGACGCTAATACCGACGCTACCGGTATCCTTACCATCAACAACCGCGAGCTCGATACCGATACCAATACCATTTTTGTGATGAACACCTCCACAGCGGCGGTGACCAACAATACTACTTACCTGAGCGAAGGTTTTGTAAGCAGCCTCGGCAACGGATGTATCTCACGCCAAACGGCCAACAACGCGATCTACCTGTTTCCCACCGGTTCGAGCCTGGGAACCACTCGCTACCGTGCCGTGCAGATAACGCCTCAAACCAACGCGGCCAACACCTACACCGTGCGCATGGTGAACAATAACGCCACTGCCGACGGTTACAACATCAACCAGATGGACACCGGCCTCTGTCGTCTCGATTCTGTATTCTATCACAAGATCAACCGCACCGTAGGAAGCACACCCGCTACCATCGCCGTGTTCTACGACCAGTTGAACGACGGTGCCTGGGATAAGCTGGCGCACTGGAACGTTCCCAACCCGAATATCTGGAACAACATGGGAACTGTTACCGCCAACACCAATATTCCTTATAACGATGTTACCAAGCTCAACTGGGCTACCTGGTCCTCTAACTTTACCAACGACCAGTACATTCTTGGCCGTGTAGCTCCTTCAGCTCCGCTGCTGGCCTGTAACGATGTTTGCGAAAACTCGTTGGGAAATATCTTTACCGCAACTGGCGGCTCGGGCAATACTTATAGCTGGAATGTTACCGGCGGTACTATTACCAGCGGCCAGGGCACCAATAGTATTACCGTAACCTGGGGCAGCACTGGTGGCACCATCACGGTTACTCAAACAAATTCTTCGGGCTGCGCTTCCGGACCCGCTACTTGTACTGTGAACGTATTTCCTTCACCCACCGCCGGCTTTGACACTACTTCGCTGAATGCCTACAGCACTGTGTGGTCGTTTGTTGACCAGAGCAGCGGCTCTAACCAGTGGTATTGGGATTTCGGCGACGGAAGCACTTCCACCAGCCAGAACCCCAATCATACTTATACCAGCCCCGGCACCTATACCGTAATGCAGGTGGTGAGGAATCAGTATGGCTGTCCTGACACTATCTTCTATAAAGTAACGGTGTTCGAAGGCATCATCATCCCCAACGTGTTCACTCCTAATGGCGACGGTACCAACGACGCGTTCTATATCGCGAACAGCGGTGTAAAAGAGTTCTTTGTTGAGATCTACAACCGCTGGGGCCTCAAAGTTTTTGAAGCCAACGCTTCTGAGATCCGCTGGGATGGAAGGAGCACCGCGGGTGTGAAAGTATCTGACGGAACGTATTACTTCATCCTCAAAGCCATCCTGACCTCCGGTAAGGATTTCAGTACGCACGGATTCGTGGAGGTGCTGGGCCAGGATATAAAATAGATTGCGTCAGGTGTTACCACCTGGCAATAGAAAGCCTGGCCTTTTGGTCAGGCTTTTTTATTGGGTAGAACAAACAGCTTGTTGGTCTCCTGTACAAAGGCAAGGATATCTTCCCGGCCGGTGGATTGAAAGGCGGAGGTGGCAAAGGTTTGAGGAATGTCCTCCCAGGTCTTCAGCATTTCATTTTTATATTTCTCGATGCTGTCAATGAGCGCCACCTTGCCAAGCTTATCGCCCTTGGTGAAAGCGATCACAAAAGCCACTTCCTTCTTTGCCAGCCATTCCATGAACTCGCGGTCGATGCGTTGTACGGAATGTCGTACATCTATCAGCACGAACACGCACATAAGATTGCTGCGGCGAAGCATGTAGTCGGCGATGATGCGCTCGATCGCCTCTTTTTTTTCTTTGCCTAACTGCGCGTAACCGTAGCCCGGAAGGTCGACAAGGTACCAGGATCCGTCAATGAGAAAATGGTTGATCAACTGTGTCTTGCCAGGTTTTGCGGAGGTCTTCGCCAAACCCTTCTCACCAGTGATCATATTGATGAGCGATGACTTGCCCACGTTGGAGCGGCCGATGAAAGCATACTCCGGCAGTGTAGGCGCGGGGCATAACTTCACATCGGTATTGCTGATGACGAATGTTGCTTTCAGTATCTTATTTTTTATAAGAAGAAACGTGACGTTCCTTCTTGGTGTCGTAAATATCGGCAAGCGTTACCAGGATGCCGGTCTCTTCCACATCGCCGAAATGCGGGTTGAGCGAAGTACCGAAGGTTTTCATGGAAGGAGAGATGTTCATGTAAGAGTTCACCAGCGGAGGAATGTTGTGTCCCAGCGCGCGAACATTCTGGTTGAGCACTCGGTGGCCCTCCTTATAAGGCAGGCCGTTAATCGCTTTCGCGAAAGCGCTCATGTCGCTGGTAATGGGCAGCGCATGATGCGGGATGACCAGCGCATCCTTATCAGGAAAATAATAGTTCATGAAATGCAAGATCATGTCGCGCACCATGTTATTTACATGGCGGTACATGGTCACCTTCCCATAGAAGTACCTGATCTCAGGGTTGTCGATCACCAGCGCGCCGAGACCATCCCACAGGTTATCGAGCGAAAAAAGTCCTTTGCGGTTGTCCACCGCCGGCTGGAACTTGGGCTGTACAAAGGAACGGCCCAGCTCGATGGTATACGGAAGGTATTCGCGAACAAATTTTTCGGAGAAGCGAAACAGTTCGGTAGTGGCAAGCTGCACAATACCGTCTTTCCCCAGCGGCGCTTCTCCGCATTTGATATAGCGGTAACCGCCCACGATCTCCTTCTCGGCGCGGTTCCAAACGATCAGCTGACGGTAGGGGGCTTCTGAGGTATCGAAGTCGTCGATGTCGGTCTCTTCGCCGGTGCCCCCTCCCGCGGCGCGGAAAGTGACCTCGCGCAGGCGCCCGATCTCGCGCATTACATTGGGCGAATTGTGATGAGTGATGATATAGATCTCATTGTCACCGTTGTTGGCATCGCGCACGAACCTGTCGGCGGTAAGTTCCGCCAGCAGTTTTTCTTTTTCTACCGGTGCGATAACGGGTTTCATGGATCCTTAGTTTTTCCTGCTCAGCAGGTACACCTCTTCTTTTACCTCGGCTGCCCATTCACTGTCGCTCTTGCTCTTGTCAAAACGCTCCCAGGAAATAGGTTCTCCAAATATAACAGATATTGTTTTATTCTCCTGGTAATACATCTCGTCAACGAGGTACAGCATTTCAATATTGGCTTTGATGCCCAGGCGCTTTCTCCAGTTGGCAAGACGGTAAAAGAAATTGGAGTTGCGTCCTTCAACGAACACCGGGATCACGGGTAGCTGGTGCTTCTTCGCTTTGGTGATGAAGCTCTTTTTCCAATCCAGGTCTTTGATGATGCCGCCTTGCTTGCGCGATACGAGGCCGGCAGGGTAGATGAGCACACCTTGACCGGAGCCATAAGCCAGTTCGATGGCTTCCAGCATTTCGATGGGATTTTTTCCGTGCTTGTTAACGCCGGTGAAAAGCCCTTTGAGGTTTTCGAGCTGCAGCAGTATATCGTTGACGATGAATTTAAGGTCCTTTCTTTTTTTTCCTACCACCTGCAGCAATGCCATCGCGTCGAGCCCGCCCATGGGATGATTGCTTGCCATGATGAATCCGCCGGAAGCTGGGATATACTGATCACCGCTGGAGTTCACCTTCACCTGGAACTCTTTCAGCACTTCGTCCACAAAAGCGAAATCGTACTTGTCGCCGTGCGCCGCAAGGAAACTGTTCACCTGGTCCTGGTGAATGACCCTCTTTATGTAACGAAGCACAAATCCCGGGAGGAATTTCAGGAGCCTGGGATTCTTGCTCCGGAGGATGTTTTCCAGGTCGATGCGTTTCGGTTCTTTCCCTTTATCCATAAGGCTTTCAGGCAAATTTACGCAATCCAAAATTGTGTAAAAGCCCGGCACGTTTTTTCACCCTTTAGGAAAAGTTTTCAACAAAAGTGGTAGAAAGTGGTAAATTGTGGGAATAATTACTTAGTTTTGGCGCTTATATAAATTCCTTTCCATGACCCATTACATCGGGGAGTTTGATTGTACTGTTGATTCGAAGAGCCGGATGATGCTGCCCGCGGGTCTGTTAAAACAATTTCCGAAGAGCCTGAAAGAGAAGTTTATCATCAACCGAAGTGTGTTCCAGAAATGCCTCGTGCTTCACCCGATGGATGCCTGGCAGGAAACGGTGAAGGACCTGATGAAGCTGAACCGGTTCAACAAGAAAAATGACGATTTCATCCGCCAGTATACCAATGGCGGTGTGAACGTGGAGATGGATTCTAATAACCGCCTGCTGATACCGAAAAGGCTGCTCGATTACGCCCGCATCAAGAGCGATGTGGTGCTTACAGCGAGCCTCAACAAGATCGAGATATGGTCAGCAAGGCAGTACGACGCAGTGATGAAGAATTACGAACCCGATGCGTTTGCCGCGCTTGCCGAAGATGTAATGGGCAGTATGGGCAATAAGCAGGAAGGGAATGTATCATAATGCCGTTCTTTTAAACGACTGTATTGAAGGGTTGAAGATCAAACCGGAAGGAAGCTATGCAGATGTGACCTTCGGTGGCGGCGGACATTCCGCCGCGATCCTCGAGAAGCTCTCGCCTGAAGGAAAGCTGTACGCTTTTGACCAGGATGCCGACGCGCTTCGAAACCTCCCCGGCGACAAGCGCCTCGTGCTGATCAGGAAAAATTTCAGCAGCCTGCAGCAAAGCCTCAGTGAACTAAACGCTTTGCCGCTCAACGGGATCCTGGCCGACCTGGGTGTTTCATCGCACCAGTTCGACACGCCGGAAAGAGGTTTCTCAACACGGTTCGACGGTCCGCTCGATATGCGGATGGACCAGCAGAATCCGATGAGCGCGGCGGCGGTGCTGAACACCTACGCGGAGAAAGACCTGAAGAAGATATTCTCAGTGTATGGCGAGATCAACAACGCCGGTAAACTGGCGAAGATCATCTCCACCGAAAGGAAGCTAAAGGCGATCACAACGATCGCCGAGCTGAAAGAGGTGATGGAAGGATGTGTGACGCGAGGCAAGGAGAACCAGTATTACGCCAAGGTGTTCCAGGCCCTGAGGATAGAGGTGAATGGCGAGCTGGACGCGCTGATGGACCTCCTCAGGCAAAGCGAACAGGTGCTGAGGCCAGGAGGAAGACTGGTGGTGATAGCTTACCACTCGCTCGAAGACAGGCTGGTGAAGAACTACCTGCGGAGCGGGAAGTTCGAGGGAGACGCAGAGCAGGATTTTTATGGGAACCGGATCGTTCCCTTCGAGGCGATAACAAGAAAACCGATCGTGCCATCGGAAGAAGAAATAGAAAATAACAACCGCGCAAGAAGCGCGAAACTTAGAATAGGAGAAAAGAAACGTTGAACAAGTTCAAGGAAAAAGAAGAAGAAGAGATACAGGAGCTTCCGAGGCCCCTGGGCAAAGTATCACGCTCCATCATCAGTGTGATCAGCGGCAGCTTCCTCACCCGCAGGGAGATGCTGCAGCAATTGCCTTTCGTATTCTTCCTCTCATTGCTGGCCATCGGTTATATCGCCAACGGCTACTATGCCGAAGAGAAGATACGCCAGCTGAACCGTGTCACCTCCGAGCTGAAAGAGCTTCACTCCGAATACATCATCACCACCTCCGACCTGATGTTCATCAGTAAACAATCGGAAGTGGCTAAAGCCGCAGAGAAACTGGGGATCCGCGAATCGGTTGTCCCCCCGAAAAAAATTCTGATAAAAAACCAACAGCAAAAACCACCGCAGGAAAAAGATTAGTGGAAGTCAAGAAGGACATACTCTGGCGTGTTTACCTCGTATACCTGTTTATATGCCTCTTCGGTGTCGCTATTATCGCCAAAGTTTGTGTCGTCCAGTTTAGTGAAGGAGAAGAGTGGAAAGCCCGGGCCCAGAGCCTCACTACCGAGTACTTTAACATTGAAGCCGTAAGGGGAAACATCTATGATGATGATGGTTCGCTCCTCGCAACCTCATTGCCCTATTACGAGGTGGGCATGGACGTGAACACCGATTACCTGCTGGCCATGCCCCAGGAGAAGTTCGATGACCTGGCCGATTCGCTGGCGCTCTCCCTGGCAACCCTGCTCAACGACCGTTCCCGTACCGAGTACTTCCGCGCCATCAAGAACGCCCGCAAGTCGCACGACCGCTACGTAGTAGTGGCTCGCAACGTTTCTTACCAGCAATTGCAGGCCATGAAGAACTTCCCGCTGTTTCGCCTCGGCAAGAACAGGGGTGGCTTTGTTTACCTGCAGACCAACAAACGCGAACGTCCCTTCCGGCTTCTTGCCGCGCGCACCATCGGTTATGAGCGAGAAGGCATCAAGCCCGTAGGCCTCGAAGGCGCTTACAACGATTACCTGAAAGGGGTGAGCGGCCAGCGCCTTATGCAGAAGATCGCCGGGGGCGTGTGGATGCCCATCAACGACGACAATGAAGTGGAGCCGCAGGATGGCTGTGATCTCATCTCCACCATCGACATCAATATACAAGATGTGGCCGAACACGCGCTGGAGTACCAGCTCATTAAGAACAAGGCTGCCTACGGCTGCGTGGTATTGATGGAAGTGAAGACCGGCGAGGTGAAGGCCATCGCCAACCTGAGCCGCGTCGACTCCAATACTTACTACGAGAACTTCAACTACGCCATCGGCACCGCCACCGAGCCCGGCTCCACTTTCAAGCTGGCCTCACTGATGGCAGTGATGGAAGATGGTTACGTTGACCTCGACGACATGGTGGACCTTGGCAACGGTACCCGCCGCTTTTACGATCGGGTGATGAAAGATTCGCATGAACCCGAGGTGCGCAAGGTAAGCGTGCAGCGCGTGTTCGAGATATCCTCTAACGTGGGTGTTGCCAGGATCATCACCGACCATTATTCCAAAGACCCCCAGAAGTTCATCGACCGCCTCTACAAGATGAACCTCAACAACCCGCTCAACCTGAGCATACCCGGTGAAGGCATGCCCATGATCAAAAGCACCAGCGACAAGGACTGGTCGGGTGTTTCTCTGCCCTGGATCTCTCATGGTTATGAAGTGAAGGTGACACCCATGCAGACCCTTACCTTATATAATGCGGTGGCCAACGACGGGGTAATGGTACGCCCGCGTTTTGTAAGAGAGATAAGGAAGAGGGGACAGGTGATCAAGAGTTTTGGTACCGAGGTGATCAATCCTGCCATCTGTTCGAAGTCCACCATCGAGAAGGCCCAGCAGATGCTGGAAGGCGTAGTGCTGAACGGTACTGCCAAGAACCTGAAAGCCGCCAGCTACCGCATCGCGGGCAAGACCGGCACCGCGCAGGTATCGAACAAGGGCTTGTATAAGAACGGTAACAGTGTGTGTTACCAGGCCTCCTTTGTGGGGTATTTCCCTGCCGAAAATCCCAAGTATTCCTGCATCGTGTTGGTGAACGGCCCTTCCAACGGTATCTATTATGGTAACGTGGTGGCGGGTCCCATCTTCAAAGAGATTGCCGACAAGGTGTATTCCGGAAGCCTCGACATCCACCGCGCGATCAACAGCACTGAGCCTGAGTACGCGCTCAGGGCCCCGATGATCAAAGGCGGAAGCAGCCACGACATACAAACAGTATTGAACACGCTCAAAGTGCGCAGTGCCGGCGCCGGTGACGCGCAATGGGTGGAAGGAAATCTTTCCGACTCCGCTTTTGTGCAACTGAGCGGCCGCGATATAGAGACCAAGCTGCGCAGCGGCATCGTGCCAAACCTTATGGGCATGGTGGCGAAGGACGCATTGTACTTACTGGAAAACCACGGGTTGAAAGTGAAGATCAGCGGCAGCGGCGTGGTAACAAAACAATCGGTGGAGGCGGGCAGCCGCTTCCGCAAAGGCGAACTCATTGTATTGAACCTCTTGTAATGAAACTGCTGAAAGACATATTATATAAGGCAGGCCTCCTGGAGGTGACAGGTACTACTAACCTGGCCATCGCCAGTGTATGTTCCGACTCAAGGAAGGCGGACAAGGACTGTCTCTTTGTGGCGGTGAGAGGTACGCAGAGCGACGGACATAAGTTCATCGCTAAGGTGGTGGACGAAGGCGCTGTAGCCGTGGTGTGCGAGGAATTCCCCGCCGAGCTCAACAGTAAGGTCACTTATATAAAGGTAAAGGACAGCAGCTTTGCGCTGGGCATTATCGCTTCCAACTTCTACGATAATCCTTCTGAGAAATTAAAACTGGTAGGGGTTACCGGCACGAACGGTAAGACCACCACGGTGACCCTGCTCTTTAACCTGTATCGCAGCCTCGGTTTCAAAGCAGGTCTGCTCAGCACTGTGAAGAACAGGATCAACAACGATGTGCTCGAGGCTACCCATACCACGCCCGATCCCATTCAGCTCAACGCATTGCTTGCGCAAATGGTGGAGAAAGGCTGTACGCATTGCTTTATGGAGGTGAGCTCGCATGCGCTGGTGCAGAACCGCATCGCCGGGCTCAAGTTCATCGTGGCCGTATTCACCAATATCACCCACGATCACCTCGATTACCACAAGACATTTGAAGAATACATCCGCGCCAAGAAGCGCTTCTTCGATACACTGCCTGATGACGCTTTCGCCCTCAGTAATAAGGACGATGCCAATGGTGATATCATGCTGCAAAACTGCAGGGCGAAGAAGAAGTTCTATTCCCTGCGCAGTGTAGCCGATTTCAAATGCAGGATCATGGAGAACCAGTTCAGCGGCCTGCTGCTGAACATGGACGGCAGCGAATTGTGGACCAAGCTCATTGGAAGCTTCAATGCTTACAACATGCTCGCCGCTTATTCGGTGGCTATCCTTCTTAAGGAAGATAAGACCAATGTGCTTACCACGCTTAGCAGCTTAAGCCCTGTGGAGGGCAGGTTCCAGCATTTGAGGACCGGCAATGGCATCATCGGCATTGTTGACTACGCTCATACACCCGACGCGCTTTCGAATGTGCTGAAAACCATCCGCGACATCCGTACCGGTAACGAGCAGGTGATCACTGTGGTAGGTTGCGGCGGCGACCGCGACGCGGCAAAGCGCCCCATCATGGCCGAGATCGCCTGCGAGCTTAGTAACCGGGTGCTCATCACTTCGGATAATCCCCGTTCCGAGGACCCGGAAGCGATCATCCGCGATATGCAGAAGGGAGTTCCTCCATTGCATTACAAAAAAGTATTGTCGATCACAGATCGCAAGGAAGCTATACGCACTGCCTGTTCGCTTGCCAGTCCCGGCGACATCATTTTGGTGGCGGGTAAAGGGCACGAGAAATACCAGGAGATAAAAGGGGTGAAACACCCTTTCGATGATATGGAAATACTGAAACAGAATTTAGAGACCACAGAGAAATAGATGTTCTACTACCTGTTCCAATACCTGCATTCTGCCTTCGACTTCCCGGGAGCCGGTGTATTCCAATACATCTCCTTCCGTGCTGCCATGGCTGTGATGGTGTCGCTTCTTATCTCCATGGTGTTCGGTAAGCGTATTATCGAGCTGCTGCGCCGCAAGCAGGTAGGAGAGACCATCCGCGACCTGGGCCTGGAGGGAGAACAGAAAAAGGCGGGCACCCCCACCATGGGCGGGCTCATTATTCTTTCGGCCATTCTCATCCCAACGCTGTGTTTCGCCAAGCTGCACAACGTGTATGTGATCCTCATGCTCATCTCCACGCTCTGGCTGGGCGCCATCGGTTTCATCGATGATTACATCAAGGTGTTCAAAAAGGATAAGAAAGGCCTTGCCGCCAAGTTCAAGGTGCTGGGACAGATCGGCCTGGGCCTCATCGTTGGTATTACGCTCTTCTTCAATGAAAATGTGGTGATCAAGCAGAAGATCTCCGGCAGCAGTACGGATATCGGCATGATCACCGACCTGGGCAATGCCGGCAAGGACACGCAAAAAGGACCGGTGTATTCAGAAGCGGAGAAGTCGATGAAGACCACCATTCCCTTCGTAAAGAACAACGAGTTCGATTACTCGAAGATACTGAGCTTCCTTGGCGAGGGGTATGAGAAATATGCCTGGATCATTTTTATTCCTATGGTGATCATCATCGTGGTGTTCGTGTCGAACGGCGCCAACCTTACCGATGGCATCGATGGGTTGGCCACGGGCACTTCGGCCATCATTGGCGTTACGCTGGGCATCCTGGCCTATGTGTCGGGCAACACCATTTTCGCCGACTACCTCAACATCATGTATATCCCCGACACCGGCGAGCTGGTGATCTTCATGGCCGCCTTTGTGGGAGGCTGTGTGGGATTCCTATGGTACAACTCCTTTCCCGCGCAAGCCTTCATGGGCGATACCGGCAGCCTGGCGCTGGGCGGCATCATCGCGGTGTTCGCCGTGGCGATCCGCAAGGAGCTGCTCATCCCGATCCTTTGCGGTGTGTTCATCGTGGAGAACTGCTCAGTGATCGCGCAGGTAGCGTATTTCAAATACCAGAAAAAGAAACGCGGATTAGAATACGCCAGGGAGCATCGCCTGTTCAAAATGGCGCCCCTGCACCACCATTACCAGAAGACGGGTTTTCACGAAGCTAAGATCGTTGCCAGGTTCTGGATCATCGGGCTCATGCTGGCGGTAATGACCATTGTAACACTCAAGCTGCGCTAAGATGAAGAGGATCGTGATACTCGGCGGGGGCGAAAGCGGTGTAGGCGCGGCGGTGCTGGCAAAGAAAAAGGGAATGGAGGTGTTCCTGTCGGAGAAAGGAAAATTAAAGGACAAGTATAAGGAAGTGCTTACAAAATACGAGCTGCCCTACGAAGAGGGACAACATACGGAGGCACTTATCCTGAACGCTGACGAGGTGATCAAGAGCCCGGGCATTCCTGACAAGGCAGAACTTCCGCAGAAGCTGAAAAAGAAAGGTATCCCGGTGATCTCCGAGATCGAGTTCGCGGGAAGACATACCGACGCGAAAAAGATATGTATCACCGGCAGCAATGGTAAGACCACCACAACAATGCTTACCTGGCATATGCTTAATAAGGCAGGCCTCAAAGTGGGACTCGCCGGTAATGTGGGCAAGAGCTTCGCCATGCAGGTGGCGGAGGAGGAGTTCGACCATTACGTGATCGAGCTCAGCAGTTTCCAGCTGGATGGTATGTACGACTTCCGTGCCGACATCGCTGTGCTGCTCAACATAACGCCCGACCACCTGGACCGCTACGATTATCAGCTGCAGAACTATGTGGACTCGAAGTTCCGTGTGATGCAAAACCAGCGCAAGGAAGATGCCTTCATCTACTGCATCGACGATGAGATCACTTCGAAAGAGGTCTTAAAAAAAAACATCAATGCAAAACAGTACCCATTCTCCATCAAGCAAAAAGTGGAAGAAGGCGCCTATCTCGAAAAAGAACAATTAATCATCAATATAAATAACAACCCGTTCAATATGACAATACAAGAATTAGCACTGCAGGGCAAGCACAACATCTACAATTCCATGGCGGCAGGTATCGCCGGCAGGATCGTGGAGATCCGAAAGGAGATCATCCGTGAGAGCCTCGCGGATTTCCACAATGTGGAACACCGCCTCGAATTCGTGGCAAGGGTTCATGGCATCGAGTTCATCAACGACTCAAAGGCCACCAATGTGAACTCTACCTGGTATGCGCTTGAGAGCATGCAGCACCCGGTGATCTGGATCGTGGGAGGCGTTGACAAAGGCAACGACTATTCCGCGCTCACCGAACTGGTGAAGGAAAAGGTGAAAGGCATTGTATGCCTGGGCACCGACAACAAGAAGATCAAGAAGGCCTTCGGCGACCTGGCTCCCCTGGTGGAGACCGGCAGCGCGAAAGACGCCGTGTACCAGGCTTACCGTATGGGCAAGCAGGGCGACGTGGTATTGCTTTCGCCTTGCTGCGCGAGCTTCGACCTTTTCGAGAACTACGAGGACAGGGGCCGCCAGTTCAAGCAGGCAGTAAGGGCGTTATAAAAAGGAAAAATGCTGAAGGTATTCAACCATATAAAAGGTGACAAGGTGATCTGGACGATCGTCCTGCTGCTCTCACTTGTCTCTATCCTTGTGGTTTACAGTTCCATCGTGGCACTGGCCTATCGTTACAAGGCCGGTAATACGGAGTACTATCTCATTAAGCATACGATCATCGTGGGTTTCGGGTTCCTGCTGATGTATCTGATGCATAAGGTGAAGTACACGTACTATTCCAGGATCTCGCAGATCGCCATGTACATTGCGGCACCGTTGCTGCTCTATACGCTCATCAAGGGCGTGACCGCGGGTGATGCCAGCCGCTGGCTGCCGATCCCCGGCACTTCACTTACCTTCCAGACCTCTGACTTCGCCAAGCTGGCGCTCATCATTTATGTGGCGCGCCTGTTGGCCATCAAACAGGACCAGATCAAAGATTTCCGTTCGGCCTTTTTGCCAATAGTTGTTCCCATCGTCATCATTTGCGGGCTCATCCTTCCTGCCAACCTTTCAACGGCTGCTGTGCTGTTCACCACCTGCCTGGTGATCATGTTCATTGGAAGGGTGAAAGTGAAATACATCATGGCGCTGATCGGTATAGGGCTTGCGGGCCTTGCGCTTTTTATCGCCATTGTGTTCGCCTTTCCCAATCTCAACAGCAGGGTGGAGACCTGGAAGAACAGGATCGAGAATTTCAAGAGCGGCGACAGCGAAAGTAATTACCAGGCGGAACAGGCCAAGATCGCCATTGCCACCGGCGGTATCATGGGCAAAGGTCCCGGCAATAGCACCCAGCGCAACTTTTTACCGCAGGCTTCTTCCGATTTCATCTATGCGATCCTTATCGAGGAGTACGGTCTTATCACGGGCCTGCTGGTGGTCTTCCTCTATATCGTTTTGCTCTACCGGGCCATTCGCATTGTGGGGCGAAGTCCGAAAACATTCGGAAGCCTGCTTGCTATAGGCCTTTCGTTCAGCCTGGTGTTCCAGGCCATGATCAATATGGCGGTGGCGGTAAGCTTGTTCCCGGTAACGGGCCAGCCCCTGCCGCTGGTGAGCATGGGAGGTACGTCAATATGGTTCACCAGTATCGCCATCGGCATTGTGCTTAGCGTAAGCCGTGAAACAGAGAAAGAAGAAATAATAGAAGAAGAAGAGGGAGGAGATCTTGCGACAGCTTAAAGTGATCATCAGCGGTGGTGGAACGGGAGGACATATCTTCCCCGCGATCGCCATCGCAAACGCGTTGAAAGTGAACTATGAGAATACCGACATATTGTTTGTTGGCGCCGAAGGAAGGATGGAGATGGAGAAGGTGCCGGCGGCGGGTTACCGCATTGAAGGGCTTTGGATCAGCGGATTCCAGCGCAGGCTTACCTGGTCGAACCTTGTCTTTCCTTTTAAAGTGATGTCGAGCCTTATGAAGGCAAAAAAGATATTGAACAGCTTTCGCCCCGACGCGGTGGTGGGCACTGGCGGTTATGCCAGTGGCCCCATGCTGCAGGTGGCGGCCAAGCGAGGTGTGCCTACGCTTATCCAGGAGCAGAACTCCTATCCCGGCATCACCAACCGTATCCTCTCCGGCAAAGTGAACAAGATATGCGTGGCCTACGACGGAATGGAAAAATATTTTCCCAAAGAAAAGATCATTCTCACAGGCAATCCTGTGCGGCAGGATATCCTGCAGCTGGAAGGGAAGAGGCAAAGAGGGCTGGAGGCTTTCGGGATACAGGACAATAAAAAGACATTGCTCATCATCGGCGGAAGCCTGGGCGCCCGCACAGTGAACGAAAGTATAAAGGAAGCGCTGCCGCTTTTCGCGCAAGCGGGAATACAAGTGCTGTGGCAAACCGGCAAAGCCTATTTCCAAACAGCGCAGGAAGCGCTGAAGCCTTATGAGGGAAAAGGCATGAAGGCCTTTGATTTTATTTCGAAGATGGACCACGCTTACGCGGTGGCTGACGTAGTGGTATCGAGGGCGGGAGCCAGCTCGGTATCGGAGCTTTGCCTGGTAAAGAAGCCCAGCATCCTGGTGCCTTCTCCCAATGTGGCGGAAGACCACCAAACAAAGAACGCGCAGGCGCTTGTGACACACAAGGCGGCCCTTCTTATAAAGGATATAGAGGCAAAAGAGAAGCTGGGAAAAGAAGCGGTGAGCCTGCTTGGTAATGAAGCAGAGTGTAAGCGGCTTTCAGATAATATCGGCGGCATGGCCTTTAAGGATTCGGCCAACGTGATCGCTAACGAAATATTAACGCTCATAAGGAACAAGCATGCAGCTTGATGGTATAAAATACGTGTATTTCCTCGGCATCGGCGGCATCGGCATGAGCGCCCTGGCCCGCTATTTTAAAGTGGCAGGCAAGGAAGTGGCCGGCTACGATAAGACCGCCACACCGCTTACGGATGAGCTTATTGCTGAAGGGATTTTTGTGCACTTTGACGACAACATGGATCTCGTTCCTAAGTCATTCAAATCAACGATCAACGATCAACGATCAACGATCCTGATAGTTATAACTCCAGCCGTTCCCAGCAACCACAGCGAATACCAGTTCTTCAAGAACAATGGCTTTACGATGAAGAAGCGCTCGGAAGTATTGGGTGCCATTACCAAACAGCTATATACACTTGCTGTTGCGGGTACACATGGCAAGACCACCACTTCTTCCATGCTCGCTCATATATTGAAGACAGCCGGTATTGATTGCACAGCGTTTCTTGGAGGAATTACCCAGAACTACGGAACTAATTTGCTCCTCCCTAAGCAACCACAACCCACAAACCATAAAGCACAAACCCCTGTGGTTGTTGAAGCCGACGAGTACGACAGGTCCTTCCTGACCCTGCACCCCGACGTTGCGGTGATCACCTCCGTAGACGCAGACCACCTGGATATTTATGGGGACAAGAAGCACATGGAGGAAAGCTATTCCCTGTTCGCCGGACAGGTGAAGAAAGGAGGGAAGCTGATCATGAAGACCAGTGTGGTGAAGGCGCTTGGCAGCAAGGACGCCATCAGTTATTCTTTGGACGGCCCTTCTGACTTTTACGCGAAGAACATTTCTATTACGGGCGGCAATTATGTATATGATATCGTACATCCCGCCGGTGTGATGGAAAAGATGACATTGGGTTTACCGGGCAGGCACAATGTTGAGAATTCGGTGGCAGCTACAGCTGCCGCGAGCCAGCTGAGCATTGCGGAGGCTGATATCCGCAGGGCACTGGCCAGCTTCAGGGGTGTGAAGCGCCGGTTCGACTACCAGATAAAAACAGATAAGCTGGTGTTCATCGATGACTACGCGCATCATCCGGAGGAGCTAAGGGCCTGTATCAGTTCGGTAAAAGAAATGTATCCGGGCAAGAAGCTGACCGGTATATTCCAGCCTCACCTGTATACCCGTACACGCGACTTTGCCGACGGTTTCGCGCAAAGCCTCGACTTGCTGGACGAAACAATACTGCTGGACATTTATCCCGCGCGTGAACTTCCCATTGAAGGAGTAAGCTCACAAATGCTGCTGGATAAAATGAAAGGAAAGAACAAGAGCCTTTCACACAAAAAAGAACTGGTTAACGAAGTTTGCCGCCGCAAGCCCGAAGTGCTGCTTACACTGGGTGCCGGCGATATTGACACACTGGTGGAGCCTCTGAAATTGGCCCTGCTGAAACAAACGCAGCTGCAATGAAGGAAAAGACAAAACAAAAGATAAGAAAGGTATTGCGCATCAGCTTCTGGTGCTGTATGGTGATCGGCCTTGGCATCAGCCTGGGCTTCTCTGACCGCCAGCAGAGCATCGCGCCCTGCACCGGTCTCGATATCACCATACGTGCCGACAGCGATAACTTCTTCATCCAGCAAAGCGATGTAAAGCAAATGCTCCTCGACCGTGGCGACTCCATTATTAACCAGCCAGCGTCAAGCATCAACATACCTGAGCTCGAGTATGTACTTAATAGCCATGCCGCGGTGGCACATGCCGAAGTATATATGACGGTGGAGGGAAAGATGAAGATCGACATTGAGCAGCGTAAGCCCCTGCTTAGGATCATCAACTGCGATGGCGAAGGCTATTACATAGATGAGACCGGCACCCTTATGCCTTTGTCGGACAAGTTTACCTCGCGGGTACTTATTGTGAGCGGCCGTTTGTTCGAACCCTATTCCAAGCGTTACATGTACAGCATGGATGAGATAGAGAAGAACCCCAACGTGAAGGACCGTACCTGGCTCGACGATCTTTTCCGGCTGGCGCAGTTCATTGAAAAGGACGAGTTCTGGTCGGCGCAGGTGCAGCAGATGGTGATAAATTCTGATAACGATATTGAACTGGTGCCGCGTATCGGCGATCAACGTATTATCTTTGGCGACGCTCAGGATATGGAACTGAAGTTCGACAAGCTCATGAAATTCTATCTCAAAGGCCTTAACACCACAGGCTGGTGGGATAGCTATTCCATTATCAACCTTAAATTCAAGAACCAAATCGTTTGTACTAAAAAATCATAACATGGAAACATCAGAAATCATTGTTGGTTTGGACATCGGCACAACCAAGATCGCGGCGATCGTTGGCAGGAGGAACGAGCACGGGAAGATAGAGATCCTGGGCATGGGCAAATCCGACTCTGTGGGCGTATCGCGCGGAGTGGTGCTGAACATCGAACAAACCGTACAATCGATCCGTAACGCCATCTCCGAAGCGGAGAACAAATCGGGCGTTGATATAAAAGTGGTGAACGTAGGTATTGCCGGCCAGCACATCAAGAGCCTGCAGCACCGCGGCATCAAGACCCGTAATAACCTGGAGGAAGAGATCAGCCAGAAGGACATCGACGCGCTTATCGACGACATGTACAAGCTGGTGATGCTGCCCGGTGAGGAGATCATCCATGTGCTACCCCAGGAATACATCGTTGACAACGAGCAGGGCATCAAGAACCCTATCGGCATGGCAGGCATCCGCCTGGAGGCGAACTTCCACATCATCACAGGGCAGATCGCTGCGGCGAAGAACATTTATAAATGTGTTGGCAAAGCAGGCCTTGAGGTTTCAGAACTTACCCTTGAGCCGCTCGCTTCGGCCGATGCGGTGTTGAGCGAAGAAGAGAAAGAAGCCGGCGTAGTGCTGGTAGATATTGGCGGCGGCACCACCGATGTGGCCATTTTCCAGGACGGCATCATCCGCCACACAGCGGTGATCCCTTTCGGCGGTAACGTTATCACCGAAGACATTAAAGAAGGCTGCACCATCATCAAGAGCCAGGCGGAACTGTTGAAGGTGAAGTTCGGCTCAGCGCTGGCGAACGAGAACCAGGAGAACGAGATCGTTTCGATCCCCGGCTTGCGCGGTCGTGCCCACAAAGAGATATCGGTGAAGAACCTGAGCCACATCATTCAGGCCAGGATGGAAGAGATCGTAGAGCACGTATATTATGAGATCAAGAACTCCGGCTACGAGAAAAAACTTATCGCCGGTATTGTGATCACCGGCGGCGGCGCTCAGCTGAAGCACATTGCCCAGCTGGTGGAATACATCACCGGTATGGACACCCGCATCGGGTATCCCAACGAGCACCTGGCAAAAGGAACAGAAGATGTTACAAGCCCTATGTTCGCTACCGCTGTTGGCCTTGTTATGAAAGGCTTGCAGGCGCTGGAGAAGAACAAGAGCAAGCTGGCGAACACTTCTACTGTTACCACGCACTCGCAAAAGACCAAAGGGAATTTCTTCGAAAAGATATTCGCGAAAGGCAAGCAGTTCTTCGAGGAGGATACTGATAAAGCATAGCACGAAGGACCTCGCTCATTAACACCCTCCTGTTTATAAGTTGTAAACAGGCCAGGTAGATCGAAAGGCATTCCGTGGCAAATTTGCTGAAATCAAAATTTTACTCCCATGAAATTCGATTTACCTAAAGATCAAACTTCCATCATCAAAGTGATTGGTGTGGGCGGCGGCGGAAGCAATGCCGTGAACCACATGTTCAAAGCCGGTATCAAAGGTGTTGACTTCATAATCTGCAACACCGACCAGCAGGCACTCGACATCAGCCCTGTTCCTACTAAAGTAGCACTTGGAGCCAGCCTCACCGAAGGCCGCGGCGCGGGTTCTATGCCTGAAGTAGGTAAGAACGCTGCTATCGAGAACATAGAAGACATTCGCGCCATTCTCTCCAAGAACACCAAAATGGTGTTCATCACCGCAGGTATGGGCGGTGGTACCGGAACCGGGGCTGCCCCTGTGATCGCCAAAGTGGCCAAGGAAATGGGCATCCTCACCGTTGGCATTGTTACCATTCCTTTTGCTTTCGAAGGCAAGAAGCGCCGTGCGCAAGCGGAAGAAGGCCTCAACGAAATGAAGTCGTGCGTGGACACGCTGCTGGTGATCAGCAACGATAAGCTGCGCGAGATATACGGTAACCTGCGTGTTACCGAAGCATTCGGCCATGCCGACGACGTGCTGACCACCGCTGCCAAAGGCATCGCTGATATCATCACCACCACCTTGCAGGTAAACACCGACTTTGCCGACATCAAGACCGTGATGAAGGACAGCGGCGTTGCCATCATGGGTTCTGCCGAGGCAGAAGGCGAAGGAAGGGCCCTCGCCGCAGTGGAAGCCGCCATGCATTCGCCCCTGCTCAACGATAGCAATATATCAGGCGCGCGCTATGTCCTCCTTAATATCACTTGCGGCTCTAACGAGATCACCATGGATGAGCTGGGTGAGATCACCGACTATATACAGGAAGCGGCAGGTCAAACTGCTGAACTTATAAAAGGGTATGGCATCGATGAGAACCTGGGCGACAAGATCAATATCACCATCATCGCTACCGGTTTCCGTTCAGGCGCCGACGCCGGTATCGAGACCATCCAGAAGGTGGAGAAGATCGTTCACAAGCTCATTCCTGAAACTAAAGTGGAAACTGTTGTTCCCAAAGTGGAAGAAAAGAAGCCTGTGGTAGAAGAAGAGAAGGCCGCCGAGCCTTTCCTTATCATCCGCAAACCGGAGCCTGTTCAGGAAGTGAAGCCTGAAGTAAAAGAAGAGATCAAGCCCGTGGTGAAAGAAGAACCCGTGGCCGAAATAACTCCTGAGCCGGTTGCTGAAAGAGAGACCCCTGTGGCCAGCGAAACCCCGGTGGTGAGCGAAACAGTGGAGCCTGTGGTGAATGAGAATGTGGAGTTCGAGATCACCAACCTGAGCGGAGATGATAACAGCGTTGAAGATACCGAGGAGACATTTATCGCCGAGGAAGAGGTTAGCAGCACTCCTGTGATGGAAGTGAAGCAGGAAGAACCTGTAATGGAAGTGAAAAAAGAAGAGCCCGTAATAGAGATCAAGAAGGAAGAGCCGGTGATGGAAGTGAAGAAAGAGGAGCCTGTTATGGAGATCAAGAAAGAAGAAACACCTGTTGCTGAAACAAAACAGGAGCCGGAGATGAAGCTCGAGATAAAGAAGGAAGCCCCTGTTGCCAAGGCGCTTAACGAAGATCAGGTGAAGAAGGCACAAGAGCGTATTGCCAAACTGAAGGAGCTCAGCATGAAGCTGAAGACGCCCAATGGTCTTTCTGAACTTGAAAAAGAACCCGCATATAAAAGAAAGAACATAGCCCTTGAAAGCACCCCGCATTCATCGGAGTCGCAGATCTCACGCTTTACCCTCACCGAGACCGAGGAGAAGAAAGTAGAGATCAAGCCGAACAATTCTTTCCTTCACGATAATGTTGATTAGGTAGGTTGATTAAATGGGAGAGCCCTGTAGCACTTCGCTACAGGGTTTTTTATTTACTTTAGGGCTGGTAAATATTCATACTATGGCACTCGAAGAAAAGATCAATACGGATATAAAGGCCGCGATGCTGGCCAAGGACCAGCGCAAGCTGGAGGCCCTCAGGGCCATCAAGTCAGTAATACTGCTGCTCAAGACCTCGGCGGAAGGGCTTAACGATGAAACGGAAATGAAGGCCCTGCAGAAAGAAGTGAAGAAGCGTAAAGAAACCGCCGAGATCTATACTACCCAGAACCGCCCCGACCTGGCAGAGGTGGAGCTATACCAGGCTGGCATCATTGAAGTTTACCTGCCCAAGCAAATGAGCGAAGA
>JANWJV010000091.1 GCA_025451785.1 Bacteroidia bacterium
GCTTGCCTTCGCGTAGCCGCTATGGCGAAGCAAGGCCGAAGAGTTAAATTCTGTTAATGAAAATTTCTTTTTAGGCATTTCTGCGTTATCTTCGCTCCATAAACCAATACGGTGTCGGATAGCGTTATAATTATACCTACTTACAACGAGAAAGAGAATATTGAAAAGATGGTGCGGAAGGTTTTTTCCCTCCCCCATCCCTTTCATATTTTGATCGTTGACGACGGTTCTCCCGACGGCACCGCTTCTATTGTAAAAACCCTGATGGGGGAATTTCCCGGCAAACTTTTCATCGAAGAGCGCAAGGGGAAATTAGGTCTAGGCACCGCCTATATCCACGGTTTCAAATGGGCCATCCAAAAGAACTACGAGTATATTTTTGAGATGGACGCCGACTTCTCACACAACCCCGACGATCTTATCCGCCTGCGACAGGCTTGCGCCGATGGTGCTGATGTGGCTATCGGCTCACGATACGTAAAAGGCGGCCATGTTGAGAACTGGCCTCTTTTCCGCAGGACGATCTCTTACTTCGCGTCCCTTTATGTGCGCCTTATCCTTTGGACCAGCATCAAAGATGCCACCGCGGGTTTCAAGTGCTATCGCAAACGCGTACTGGAACGCATCCGCCTCGACGATATCAAATTCACCGGCTACGCCTTCCAGATAGAAATGAAATACACCTCGCGTAAGCTGGGATTCAAAGTAGTGGAGATCCCCATCACCTTCAAGGACCGCACCGAAGGGATCTCTAAAATGAGCATCCGCATTCTGAGCGAAGCCTTTTGGGGAGTGATACAGATGCGGTTCAAGAAGATCAGCTGATGAAGCGCCTGCTCGTAAAGAACGCCAGAATCGTTAACGAAGGGAAGGTCATTACAGGCCATGTGCTGACCGGCGGCGAGATCATCGAAAAGATTTCGGAGAACGAGATCAGCGCCAATGCCGATGTGGTGATCGACGCGAAAGGGGCTTACCTCTTCCCCGGATGTATCGACGACCAGGTGCATTTCCGTGAGCCAGGCCTTACCCACAAAGCCGAGATCTATACCGAATCGAAAGCCGCGGTGGCCGGCGGGGTGACCACTTTTATGGAGATGCCCAATACCATTCCGAACACGCTTACGCTCGATCTCCTCGAACAAAAATACGCCATCGCCGCGGCACGTTCCATGGCGAATTATTCCTTTTACATGGGCGCCTCTAACGACAACCTCGAGGAAGTACTGAAGACAGATCCCGAAAAAGTTTGCGGCCTCAAGATCTTCATGGGCTCCTCTACCGGCAATATGCTGGTGGACAACCGCGAAACGCTCGAGGCGCTTTTTTCCAAATGCAAAATGCTCATCGCCGTACATTGCGAAGACGAAGCCACTATACGGGCGAACACGGAAAAGTACAGGGCCATGTATGGTGAAGATATTCCTGTTACCGCCCATCCTCTTATCCGTGATACAGAAGCCTGTTACCGTTCCTCTTCACTGGCCGTAGAGCTCGCAAAAAAATACGGCACCCGCCTTCATGTGCTGCATATCTCCACCGCAAAAGAGCTGGAACTTTTTGATAATACCATTCCGCTTGCGCAGAAGAAGATAACCTCCGAGGCCTGCATCCATCACCTGTGGTTCAGCGATAAGGATTATGCAGGCAAAGGCACCTTCATCAAATGGAACCCCGCGGTGAAGTCGGCGCAGGACCGCGACGCCATACTGAGGGGCCTGCTCGAGAACAGGATCGATGTGATCGCCACCGATCACGCGCCGCACACCATTGAGGAAAAGCAGCAACCCTATTTCAAATGTCCCTCCGGCGGACCGCTTGTTCAGCATTCGCTGGTGGCGATGATGGAGCTGGCGAACCAGGGAAAGATAAGCGTGGAGAAGATCGCCGAGAAGATGGCGCACGCGGTGGCTGATTGTTTCCGGATCAAAAAAAGGGGGTACCTGCGTGAAGGCTATTATGCCGACATGGTATTGGTGAACCCCGATTCTCCCTGGAAAGTAGAACGCGGCAATGTGCTCTCCAAATGCGGCTGGTCACCTTTTGAAGGACAGACGTTTAATTCAAAAGTCACCCACACCATCGTTAGTGGGCACCTGGCCTATCATGACGAGGTTTTTGATGAAAGCCGTAAGGGCATGCGCCTCTCTTTTACGAGATAGTTTTCCCTCTTTCTTTTATCTTTGCCATCCCTCAACACGATCCCGGTGGCGTATTACATTCTTAAATTCCTGCTCCAGTTCTTTTACCGGGCCTATTATACGCTCCGGCTGCGCGGCGTAGCCAATCTTCCCAAGGGCCAGCCGGTGATCATCGCCACCAACCATACCAACGCTTTTATAGACCCCACCATTTTCGCTATGACACTGCGCCGCGAGGTATTCTTTTTCGCGCGGTCCGACGTGTTCAACACCCCGTTCAAGGCCTGGGTCATGGGCAGGCTCAACATCGGTCCTATGTACCGCATCCAGGAAGGCTTCAGCGAGGTGAAGAAGAACGACAAGACCTTTGAGCTTTGCCGCAAACTTCTTTCTAACAACGGCACCATCATCCTTTATCCCGAAGGCATTTGTATCCTGGAGCGGAGGATCCGCAAACTAAAAAAAGGCCTGGCGAGGATCGCCTTTCAAACAGCGGAGTCGCTCGAATTCAAAAAAGACATTTGGGTGGTGCCGGTGGGAATGAACTATTCGGACGCGAAAAAATTTGGCAGCAAGTTGTTCATGGAAGTAGGCCAGGCCATTTCGATGCGCGATTATCACGAGCAATACCGAACCGACAAGGTGAAGGCCATCAACGATTTTACCCGCCTGCTCGAAGAGCGTATGAAGGAGCTGGTGGTGATCATCGAAAAGCCTGAGAACGACGCGTTGGTGGTTGGCCTCGAGGAGATCTGCCTCGGTGAGTGGATGAAAGCGAAACGCAAACATTCCAAAGACCTGGCCTCTGAAACGGAGCTAAGAAAAGAGATCGCCGTAATAGTGAACCGCTGCGACCGCGAACAGCCCGAGCTGATCGTAAAGTTCAGGGAAGCGGTGAGCGGCTATATGAACAAGTTAAAGCAGCACAACCTCCGCGACCACCTATTACGAAAGGACAATATTGAAGCCATGAGCGGCCTGGGTTTTATCAACGACTTTCTGCTATTGTGGTTTGGCACACCCATCTATTGGATCGGATGGCTGCTCAACTTCCCTCCCTATTGCTTTGCCCGCAGCCTTTCGGATAAAAAAGTGAAGAACGTGGAGTTCTACGCTTCCATGTATTCCAATATCGCCATGTTCATCTGGGTCATTTATTACGGGCTCCAGCTGCTGACGGTGGCCCTGCTCTTCCGCAGCTGGCCCCTGCTTGGAGGCTACGCGGTGGCCGTTCCTTTCCTGTTCTGGTACGTATTGCTATATGCCCCGGTAATGAAAAAGATCCTGGGCCGTTTCCGGCTCATGCGCATGGTAAGGAAGAATAAAAAAGTGGTGGAAGAGCTCATCCTGCAAAGGGGACTTATCGCCGAAACAATGGAGAAATTGAGGACTGCCTGAGCCTCCCGGTCCCGGATTTCCGTTTTTCCAAAAGCATTGCTATATTTGGTGTGCTTTTTGTAAAAAGCAGGCAAAACCAAACCGAGACCCCATGAAGAAATTTATCCTTGCCCTCAGCGCCATTGTAGTACTGGCCTCTGCCACTATCATCCAAACAACCCGTAAGATACCTGCCGTTGACATCAAAACGATGGACGGCAAAGCTTTTAATACCGGCAAGATCACCAACGGCGGCAAGCCCATCATCATCAGCTTTTGGGCTACCTGGTGTAAGCCCTGCAAAAAAGAGCTCGATGCCATTAACGAAGAATATGCTACCTGGAAGAAAGAGACCGGCGTGAAGCTTATTGCCATCTCCATCGACGACTCCAAGAGCGCCTCCAAGGTGCCCGGCGATGTGAAGGCAAAAGGCTGGGAGTATGAAGTGTACATCGACCAGAACCAGGATTTCAAGCGTGCAATGAACGTGAACAACGTACCTCATACTTTCCTTGTGAATGGCAAAGGCGAGATCGTTTGGCAGCACAACTCCTATAACGAAGGCGACGAAGACAAGCTTTACGAAGCCGTTAAGAAAGTGGCCAAAGGTCAAAAAGTTTCAGAGAAATAAGCTATACTTGCATTTGTGATAGCGAAAAAACTTCCTCTACTTCTCTTAGCACTTTCCCTTACCACTTATTCCTTTTCCCAGGATATCATCCTGGCCGACTCTATTGCGGCGGCGAAGGCCGCGGCGCAAGCAGCAGCCATGGCCGATTCTATAGCGGCAGCCGAAGCAGCAGCAGCTTCAGGGGCAGCCGGAGCAACCGAAAATCCTGCGCCTGAGCCATCATCCGGCGGCCCGCAGATCCACGGCAATTTTCAAACCGACGTTCAGTATTACAATGTCGATTCGGCCATCGGCGCTTTCCCCGTTCCCGAGAAAATGCTAATGAACGGCTTTGCCAACATCAATTATTCCTATGGCGCTTTCAACGCGGGCATCCGTTACGAAAGCTATCTCAACGCCCTGCAGGGCTTCGATCCCAAATACAAAGGTACGGGCATTCCTTACCGCTTCGCCTCCTACAAATGGGAGGAAATGGAGGTGACCATCGGTAATTTTTACGAACAGTTCGGCAGCGGCTTGATCCTTCGTGCTTACGAGGAAAGAGGGCTTGGCTACGACAATGCGCTCGATGGCTTCAGGGTCAAATATTCGCCCTATAAAGGCATTTACTTTAAAGGCCTTGTTGGAAAGCAGCGCTCCTTCTTCAGCCAGGGCCCGGGTGTGGTTCGCGGCTTCGATGGAGAGCTTAACGTGATGGAGGCCTTCTTCGATTCTATCAAAAAGACCCAGATCATAGTGGGCGGCAGCTTCGTAAGCAAGTTCCAGAGCGACCAGGACCCCATTTATGTATTGCCTGAGAATGTGGGATGTTACGGAGGCCGCATCAATGTGATACACGGGGGTTTTAACCTTTACGGTGAATACGCCTATAAGATCAACGACCCTTCCAACGACAACAACTTTATCTATAAGAACGGCGAGGCATTGTTCGTTACCGCCAGCATCGCCGCCAAAGGCTTTGCCTTTACCCTTAGCGGCAAGCGCAGCGACAATATGAGCTATCGTTCCGATAGGACCGCAACTATCTCCAGCCTCTTCATCAATTACGTACCCACCATTTCGAAAGCGCACACCTATGGCCTCATGGCCTTTTATCCTTATGCTTCGCAGCCTGTGGGTGAAATGTGTTTCGCGTCAGAGTTGCAGTATAAGGTTCCCAAGGGCTCTGCGATCGGAGGCAAATACGGAATGGACATCCTCCTCAACTTCTCCACTGCGTATGGGCTCGACACCACAAGGCTTAATCCGGCTGAAGACAGTGCCCGCATCGGGTATACCAGCGAGTTCTTTGGAATGGGCAACAAATATTTCGAGGACATCAACATCGAGATCCAGAAGAAGTTCAGCAAAAAACTGAAGGCCACACTGGTGCTTTCTAACCAGTTCTATAACAAGTCGGTGATCCAGAAACCCGGCTATCCCAATATCATGTCGAGCATTGGTGTATTGGACATTACCTATAAGATCCGTCCTGACAAGGCCATCCGCGTGGAGCTGCAAGGCATGCTTACCAAGCTGGATGAATCGCACCTCGACAGCGCCCTACAGGAAGAGCCGCACGAAGATGCCAGCGACTGGGCCTATGCCCTGGTGGAATACACCCATGGCGAACATTGGTTCGTTGCGGCACTCGACCAGTACAACATGAACCCTGACTCCAGCTTCAAGAGCATCCACTACCCCACCTTTACCGTAGGATATGTTAAGAATGCCACCCGCATTACACTTTCTTATGGCAAACAAAGGGCAGGTATCTTCTGCGTGGGCGGGGTATGCCGCACAATTCCGGCCTCTAACGGTATCGCGCTCACTATTACCAGTTCTTTCTAGGCCTCCTTTTTTGGAATGAAGGGCGGTTTTATTATATTTGTCTTACAATGAAAAAGAACATCACCCTCCTTTTCTCCGCAGCCCTCGCCCTCACAGCGATCGAGTCATGCGATAAAGTGGAATTCCCCTACTCCGGCAATACCGGTGGCGGCGGAGGCGGCGAGCAGCACATACGCCGTGTTCTCCTCGAAGATTTCACCGGCCACCGCTGCACCTTTTGCCCCGAAGCTACCCGCACCGCTGAAAAGCTTATCAAGGACCCGCCCACCGAATACGGCGAGAAGGTAGTCCTGATGACCGTACACGCGGGCGCAGCCAATAACGTAAACCCCCTTACCAGCGGCAGTAAGTTCCTTAGCGATTTCCGCACCACGCAAGGCAACGCCATCGGAACTTTCTTCTCTGTTACCTTCAATCCCCAGGGCATGGTGAACCGCCGTGAGTATCCTCTTACTACACACCTCAAACCTTCTACCGACTGGGGTACCAACATCGCGGCCATCATCAATACGCCCCCCGATGCCGACCTTACCATCACCAACACCTATAACACCGGCAACAAGAACCTCACGTGCCAGATCAAGTCGGAGTTCCTTACCGCCAAGTCGAACGCCACGTACAAGCTTTGCGCGTTCCTGGTGCAGGATAGCATTATTGACTGGCAGACCGATTTTTACGCCAACCCCAACGACCAGCAGTTCTATGTGCACATGCATGTGCTCCGCGATAACATCAACGGCAGCGCGGGCAGTCCCTGGGGCGATGCCCTGGTAACAGCAGCCAACGTAGCGGCAGGCGACAGCCTCATCAAGACCTACAACTACACCCTTCAAAGCGCGTACGGCCTCAGCAACAATGTGGCCTGCGTTCCGAAGCACTGCTCGGTGATCGCTTATATTTACGATGACGATCCCAGTTCACCTACTTACAAAGAGGTGATCCAGGCTGCGGAGAAGAAGATCCAATAAGGGAATAACGAATATCGAACAAGGAACAAGGAATTTCGAAGGATTCGTAAACTTCAGAGTTCCTTGTTTCGTGTTCTATTGTTCGATATTCAAGGCCTATCTTTGTACATGCGCTTTTTTCTCCTCATTATCTTTCTTACCTATTTCCTCCACTCCCCTGCCCAGCGTGTATTCAAAGCAGGCCTTACCGCCGGCATTAGCCCCAGCCAATACGACGGCGATACGCATGGCGGCTACCACAAGCTGGGTTTCATGGGAGGCGCATTGGTGCAAACTTCGCTCAGTAAAAAATGGGACGCGCAATTCGAGATCAATTATGTTCAGAAAGGCGCCAGGAAAAATCCTATTCCTGAAAAAGGAGATTACAACCATTACGCGCTTGACCTTGATTATGTAGAAGTGCCTTTGCTGGCGAGGCTTCATTACAAGCAATTCATCTTCGAAGGCGGTATCGGCTTCGGGGTATTGGTGAGGGAAAAAGAGATCATCAACTATACCGACTATACCGGTGTTCGCCCTTTTCATAAAACAGAAACAAGCTTCGATCTTGGCGGATCTGTTGTGATGGGAAGCCTTGAATTGAACATACGCCTTGACTATTCTCTGTTCCCCGTTCGCCCCCACGTATCCGGCGCCATCGATGTTCGCAGCCTCAACTTCGGAGAGTACAATA
Organism: Bacteroidia bacterium; assembly: GCA_025451785.1. Classification (GTDB taxonomy): domain Bacteria; phylum Bacteroidota; class Bacteroidia; order JANWJV01; family JANWJV01; genus JANWJV01. The sequence goes on from JANWJV010000091.1 coordinate 7,621, forward strand.
ACGTATTGGCCTTTACTTTAAAATATATCTTTGGGAAGCATGAAGGGAAATAAGCACAAGATCGTTATTGCCATTACCGGCGCCAGCGGTTCGCTGTACGCCAAGGTGCTGTTGCAGAAGCTTCAGAAACTGGAATCGCAGATCGAAGAAGTAGGTGTGGTGATGAGCGACAATGCCAAGGAAGTTTGGAAGTTCGAGCTGGGCGATACCTCTTACGAAAAGATACCTTTCAAGCAATACGGCAAAAGCGACTTCTATGCGCCCTTTGCTTCAGGCTCAGCAAAGTTCGATACCATGATCATTTGCCCCTGCTCCATGGGCACCCTGGCACGCATCGCCGCCGGACTATCTAACGACCTCACCACCCGCGCTGCCGATGTGATGCTGAAGGAAAGAAGAAAGTTGATCCTCATTACCCGCGATACTCCCATTAGCCTCATCCACATCAATAACATGAAAACGGTGACGGAGGCCGGAGGAATTATCTGTCCCGCAAGCCCTTCGTTCTACAGCAAGCCGAAGAACTTTGAGGAATTAGCAGCGACAGTGGTTGACCGGGTGATCGACCTGGCAGGATTGGAACAGGAAACGTATCGCTGGAAGGGGTAACTCTCCCCCAGCCCCTCTCTACAAGTAGAGAGGGGTGCCCGAAGGGCGGGGTGAGTTATTTCAATGCTTGTTCAATATCCCCAATAATATCAATAATATTTTCGAGCCCCGCAGAAATGCGAACCAATCCTGGGGTGATCCCAACCGCTAATCTTTCTTCTTCCGTCAATTTCGAATGCGTGGTTGACGCAGGGTGAGTGGCAATGGTCCGCGTATCACCCAGGTTAGCGGTAAGCGAGCACATCTTCAATCCATCAAGGAATTTTTTGCCGGCCTCTAAACCTCCCTTCACATTAAAAGTAACGATGCCTCCTCCTGACTTCATCTGCTTCTTGGCGATCTCGTATTGAGGATGACTAAGCAAGCCAGGATATTTTATCTTCTCGAGCTTGGGATGGTATTGCAGTGCTGTAGCCAAACGCAACGCGTTCTCGCAGTGTTTTTCCATGCGGATCGAAAGCGTCTCCAGGCTCTTGCTCAGCACCCAGGCGTTAAAGGGAGACAAAGCAGGACCTGTGCTGCGGCAAAAAAGATAGATCTCTTTGATAAGGTCCTTTCTTCCCAATACCGCGCCACCCAACACTCTGCCTTGTCCATCAATATACTTCGTGGCCGAATGCGTTACCAGGTCGGCGCCGAACTCAATGGGCCGCTGCAGGTAAGGTGTGGCAAAGCAATTGTCAACGTTCAATATGATGTTGTGCTTCTTACAAAGTTTGCCAAGCATCTCCAGGTCAATGATGTCGAGGCCAGGGTTACTGGGTGTTTCCACGAAGATCATCTTCGTGTTCTTCTTGATCATCTTCTCGATCGTTTCTGGTTTGCTGATATCGAAATACGAATGCTCAATGCCCCATTTAGGAAAGTACTTGGTAACAATGGTATGGGTAGCGCCGAAGATAGAAGACGCGGAAAGCAAATGGTCGCCGCTTTTCAAAAGGGCGATCATGCTGGCGAAGATGGCCGACATGCCTGAGGAAGTGGCATAACCTGCCTCCGCCCCTTCGAGCAAACACATCTTGTCCACGAACTCCTGCACGTTGGGGTTGGAGAAGCGGCTGTAGATGTTCGCCTCTTTCTCATCGGCAAATGCCGCGCGCATGTCCTCCGCATTGTCAAACACAAAGCTTGACGTGAGGTACAGGGGAACGGAATGCTCCATGTTCTCGGTTACCGGAACCTGTGTGCGGATGGAGTTGGTCTCGAATTTATTTTCCATGATATAAAATATAGGTTCCCCGCCCTGAAGGACGGGGCTAGTTATTCACTCTTACTTCCCACGTTATTTTCGCTCCGGCTTTCTCGAGGGTAGCGGATACCGAACAATATTTTTTCATTGAAAGTTCCACCGCTCTTTCGGCCTTGGCCTTGTCGATCTGTCCTTTGAGGTTGAACACAATGTGTGAGGTCTCCCAAAGCGCCGGCTCCTTGTCCTTCTCCCGCTCGGCATCAATACTGATCGTAAAATCTTCGATCACCTGCTTTTGTTTTTTCAGGATCATGATGATGTCGATTGCGCTGCAGCCACCCATGGCCATGATGAGCGATTGCATGGGGCGAACCCCTTTGTTATGCCCGCCGATATCAGGATGCGCATCGAAATGCATCACCCCGCCATCGGTATTCCTGGCTTCGAACCAGAAAGCATCGTCCAATCGTTTGAGCTCTACCCGCATGGTGTTTTTAAATAGGATGGCTAAGATAGAGTTTTTGTAGTTTTGCCCACCATGCAGCGCCAGCTAACTACCTATGATAAGCCCTTTACGCTCGAAGGCGGACAATTGCTGCCCGGCCTAGAGATCGCCTATCATACCTATGGCAAGCTGAACAAGGAGAAGAACAACGTGGTGTGGGTATGCCATGCCCTTACCGCCAGCTCCGATTGTGCCGACTGGTGGAGCGGCCTGGTAGGAGAAGGAAAAGTGTTCGACCCGGCGAAGCATTACATCGTTTGCGCCAATATACTGGGCTCCTGCTATGGCAGCACCGGGCCGCTTTCTGTCGATCCTAAAACAAAGAAAAAATACTACCATACCTTTCCCATGGTCACCATACGTGATATGGTGAACGCGCATATCGTTTTGCGCAAGCACCTGGGCATCGAAAAGATCGCTGTTGGGATCGGCGGTTCTATGGGCGCCTACCAGGTAATGGAATGGGCCTTTATGGAACCCGGCATTATGGAGAACATGGTGCTGACCACTACCGGCGCGAAGGAAAGCGCCTGGGGCATTGCCATTCATACCGCGCAGCGCCTGGCGATAGAAGCCGACCTTAGCTTTAAAGAAGACCGCGACGATGCGGGCGCCAAAGGCCTGAAGGCGGCACGCGCCATCGGCATGCTTACTTACAGGAACTATGAAGCTTTTGTACAAACTCAAACGGACGAGGAGCACAAACTGGATGACTTCAAAGCGGCCTCCTATATCCATCACCAGGGAGACAAGCTGGTGAAGCGTTTCAACGCTTATTCCTATTGGCAGCTTACCAAGTCGATGGACTCGCACAACATGTGGAGAGGGAGAGGTAAAGATGTATTGGGCAGCATTAAGACCCGAACATTGGTAGTGGGCATCTCCAGCGATTTCCTATGCCCTAACGCTGAACAAAAATTCCTCGCCCAGCACCTTGGCAATGGCGTTTACAAAGAGATCGAATCACCTTTCGGTCACGATGGCTTTTTAGTGGAGTGGGAAAAGCTCACGAAGCTGATCAGCGATTTCCTCGCTTAAAGAGCAGGCTAACAATCACCGGTATAAAGAAGATGGCCAGCGTGAGGATCGACACGTACATGTCGGCGTACTCGCTCTCTATGTAATGGCAATTATCGCCCATCCACTGCATATCGCAGGCGAAGGAGAGCATAAGCTTGACCCCCAGCACAAAGATGACCAGGAAGGCCGACATCTCCAGGAAAGGAAACTTCTCCATGATCTTTACAAAGCCCTGGGCCACGAAACGCATGGTGAGGATGCCGATGAAAACACCGATGATGATCAGGTATAGCTTGTCGGTATAGGCTACCGCCGCAAAAACATTATCGATGGAGAACGCGAGGTCCATGATCTCCACCATGATCACCGTTGACCAAAAGGGGCCGATCTTCGTAGAGAAGCGCTGGTAAAGTTTTTTCTCCTTTTTGTTCAGAACGTCGTCCTCTTCCTTAGGTGTGGCTTTGCTGATAAAGTACTTGACGGCGAGCCATATCAGGTACAGGCCGCCGAGAGCCTTGAGCCATGAAAGCTGGATGATATACGAAACGAAAATGAGGCAAAGGCCCCTGAAGAAGTAGGCCCCGAAAATGCCATAACGCAAGGCCTTGCTGCGCTGCTCTTTGGGCAGGTCCATCACCATGGTGGCCAGCACCGCTGCATTGTCGATCGAGAGCAGGCTCTCGATGAGGATCAGGTTAAGGATGATGATGATGTCCGACTGCAGGTCCATGTCGCAAAGCTACTTGAAAAAGACCTACGAAAGCTGTTGCAGTATCAGCTGCCTTGCCCTTTCTTTCAAGGCCTCCACATCGCCCACACCCATTCCCTTTGTTTCAATAGGCTCCGCCCAAACGGCATGCAGTATGCCAGGGGAAAGCTGTAGCAGCTTATTCGGTGAGTTGAGGTCTTTCGAGTTCTTTACCGTAAGCACTGCCAAGGGTATCTGTGCCTGTATCGCCAGGCGGAAAGCGCCATCGCGGAAAGGCAGCAAAGGATCATTGGTACGGTTGCGGGTGCCTTCAGGGCAGATGAACACCGATACTCCGTCCTCGAGGGAGCGTATCATCGTTTCGATGCTGCGCGTCCGGTCGTTCTTGTCGCCGCGGTTAACGGTGATGTAAAGATTTTTAATGATGTACCCGAGCAGGGGGATCTTTGTGAGCTCCTCCTTCGCCAGGAAGCGAAATGTGTTCTTACAAGCAAGCGCAAAGGCCGGGATATCGAGCTGGCTCTGGTGGTTGCTTACAAAAACGTAAGTACGCTTCGCATCTATCTTCTCCTTCCCTTCCACCTTAAA
>JANWJV010000092.1 GCA_025451785.1 Bacteroidia bacterium
CGAGTGTTTGAAAGCAGCGACCCCGCGCAAAGCTGGGATGGCAACCTGAACGGCAAGCCAATGGATACCGCGGTGTTTGTGTATTACATAAGCGCCACCAATACTAACGGTGAAGCTTTTATAAGAAAGGGAAATATCTCATTGCTGAGATAGATCCCGCTTTCATTACATATTCAGCTTCTCCAGCCTTATATCCAGCTTTTTCAACTTCCGGTAATATTCAAAAATACATACGTACCCAGGCTTTGCCGACCTTACCCAAAAGGAGGAGGCCTTACTGGAAAGATCTACCTTATCGGTAAGCATCTTTTGGTCCTTATATACAATATTGCCAACAACAAACTTGCTGCCTTCCTCCTTATCACGGTCGTAATTCACATAGGCCACGTTGAACTTGCTGCGATCAGGCGATACCGCTGTATACGCGTAATCAAAACCGCCCGTTAGCCTCAGGTAATAGCCAAGTGTTGTAGGACCGTTTATTCCCATTCCCTGCGGCAGCTGAACATTGGTCTTGTCCTTCTCCACCATTTCTACGCTGGTGATCTTAAGGGCCGGATCAAACTGGTACACCAGCATATTGTGCACTTCTATCTTGGAGATGGCAACACCATTGCCGTTACCGCCACCCAGAACAGCCGAAGCCACGCCTAAACCGCTCACCGCCTTTTTGAACTGCTCACCAACGGCATAGAATTTTCCATCAGAAGTGCGAACGATCTTGTGGATCGCTACCAGCATGTTCTTTTCTGTCTTCGCCTTAATGGCGCCCGGTGTAGCTTTAAAAATGTCGCCTGTCCAGGTAGAAAAACTTTCTTTGCTCACCTTGCCATCCTTTCCAACTACCTGTATGTAGATCCCAAGGCTTACGATGTCCTTAGGCTTAGCGAATTCGCCATAAATAAAGAACTCACCCGTGCTCTCGTCGTATGACACTCCTTCAGGCAGGAGATTATACTTTGCGTTTGCGGCTGAAATACGAAACTTCTCCTGGCCGGTCTCCGCGTCATGACATATCACATCGCTGGTCGTCTCCTGCGAGAATGCTTTTTCACGTGTCATAAGCATTGTTACTATATGTTTGGAATCAGAATAAAAAGGCACCGCCGATTCGAACGACTTACTGGTGGTAGGCACGCCTGAATTGGCCGACCATTTCTTTTGGCCTGCGTTGTCGAACATCTCCATTGACATCCTGTATCCCTTTTCCTTTTCAATACCATAACGCACAAAGCCTTTGCCGGTAATAGCCGACAAGCCGCCGCTATACAGGAAATCTTCGGACTGTGTGCTTTGCTGCATCATGGATAGTTCAGAAGAAGACACATCTTTCACAATATAGGATCCCGCGTCCTTTCCATCCCTTCCCAGGAGCATATACTCCACTTGCTTTTCCCTGTAATCAACAAAAGAAAAACAGAATCGCTCACCGTTGAAGGAGCTCTCGAGCAGGCTCAGGTTATTCGACTTTTTGAACTCTACATTATGGGTCTCGGTAAGATTATTATCAAGGATCACCAGCTGGTAGATATTCTCTTTCTTGTTCGCCTTATCCACCACGCCGAATAGGAAATATCCTTTTACCTCGTTATTCTCCGTAATGGCCTGCAGGCCCGCGCCATAGAACTTCTTAATACCTGTATAGGTCTTGTTCTGCGCGACGATAACATTTGCCAGGGCTGCAAATGCTATACACATAAATAGCTTTTTCATAGTCATTTCTTTTTGGTTGGTTTTAGTGAAAGTAGTTTATCATTAAGGGATCTGGAATAATAACTGTTTGCGTATTCTTTTTCAAATGACCGTACCGCCAGCTCAAAATCCTCCCTCGGCTTCTTATCGTTGTTTACCAACACGCCTACATAAGAAGCGAACTCATTGCTCCTGAGAGGGCTTACATGCTGTTTGTAATAGGCAGATGAAATGCTCTTCAGCTCCGACAGTGTAAGATTATGCAGCATGATCAGCAGCTGGTTGTAGGATTCGGTATAGTCTTTACCAGGAAAATCAACGACCCGTGAGAAGTCGTGCCTTGCTTGCGCCAGGTATATTTCCTGCAGCGAAAGCGATGCCGCGCATTTCAGGTAGTTGTTGTCGGGGAACCGGTTCATCAGCTCGAGCGAATTATACAAGGCCCAGCTGTACAAACCGTTCTGAAGGTAAACCTCTACCGACTCCAGCAGGCATGCCGACCGGAAATCGCGGTAACGTTGTAGGCAACGTATTTCGCTAGAGGTATCGGCGGTTGGTTCGCGCGTTATGATGCGTTTCATGGCCGCCGCTCTTAACTTACAATCAGGATGTGTCTTCAGCGAATCAGGCATTTTAAAATCATCGAGATTGCCGCCCAGCGCAACATTCTCATCGCTGGGTTTTAACCAGTTGTCATTGAAAGCAAGTTCAGCGGAATTAAATAGTTCTTTCAGGCGAAGGGGTTTTGTATAAGAGGGCAGGTCGATCGAATCGAGCTTTTGTATCGCCTTTACCGCCACCGCCAAAGGGTAACCCGCGTTTCTGTATAAGACCAGGCCAAGTGAATCGGCTTCTGTCTCGTTCTCGCGGCTATGCTCTGTATAGCGGGCCATGAACTTTAACACAACGGTCTCCGTTACTTTCACACTGTTGAATTCCTGCGATGTGGCCTTCTTCAGCTCTTTCTTAAAATTATCATCGTGGATCATTTGGGAGCGCTGCAATATCCCCTTCATCACATGTTTCCTTACGTCGTGTGCCATCTCATGACAAATGATAAAGGCCAGTTCGGCTTCCGAGCTTAGCTTCGCCGCTAGGTCGAGGTTAATGAAAAGAACACCGTTCCCTCGGCTGGAAGCATTGGGAATGATCGTCCGGTAGGTAAATATCTTGAAGGTACTTCCTGCCAATGACGGGTTCTTTGAGCATATCCTTTGCGTTATTGAATTGACATACCCGTTCAGGCTGTCGGTATGCATGAGCAGCGACATGGAATCAAGCCTTGTGAAGTTCGTAGAAAGGCTTTTGAGATCTTCGGCAACACTTTCCCTTACCTTCTTCTCTTTGATCGTATCAAGCGCTTTGATATTCAATTTATAAGAAGCTGTTACCCCCACAACGGTCTCCGGCGCGGGCTTAAACGTCCTCAGCGGCGAATAGCCCCCTTCATATCGCTGTGCTAAGGCAGGAATAGCTGCCAAAATGAAAAACAACAAAAGAGTAGCTGATCGCCTGGATACAAATCCGCTCATATGGTCCATCTACAAAGATGTTAAATTTAGGCGATTTAAACTGATACCGCCCATATCGGGGGCTTTTTCGTACCTTTGCCCCTCAAAACCAGGAATTTGTGGAGATATTACCCCTCGTATTTCTGACCTCTTTTTTTGTCACTCTCCTGTCCTCCCCTTCCCTCATCAAAGTGGCCATTTTAAAACGCCTCTTCGACGAGCCGGGAGATGAACGGAAGCTGCATACGCGCCGCGTTCCTACCATCGGCGGGGTAATGATATTCGCTTCCACCCTCTTTGCCTTCGCCCTCTGGTTCCCTATCAATACTATTCACGAATATCCCTCGCTGCTCAAAGCGGTAGATGATTTTAAATTCCTTACCGCCACTATCCTCATTCTTTTCTTTGTAGGCATCAAGGATGACATCATAGGAACTGCCCCGGTAAAGAAACTGGTGGCGCACGTTATCGTGGGAATGATCCTGGTAATGATGGCCGAGGTGAAGCTCACCGGCTTTCATGGAATTTTCGGCCTCAGCGAATTGCCTATCTGGGGCAGTGTATTCCTTTCACTCTTCACTTACATTGTAGTGGTGAATGCCTTCAACCTTATCGACGGGGTGGATGGATTGGCAGGAGGTGTGGGCCTGATCGCCACCTCGGCCTTCGGCACCTGGTTCTTGCTTGCAGGTGATATGGTATTGGCAACACTGGCTTTCTCATTGGCCGGATCGCTGCTTGCCTTCCTGATCTTCAACTTCTCCCCGGCCAAGATCTTCATGGGCGATTCAGGCTCTCTTACTATCGGCCTTATCATTTGTTTCCTGGCCATGAAGCTCGTGGAGTTTGATGCATCCGACATCAAGAACCTTACGTCCGAAATTTCAAAACCGGTGTTCGCGCTGGCTGTGTTAGTGTACCCTCTTTACGATACCCTTCGTGTGTTCATTTACCGTTCCCTGAAAGGCCTTTCTCCTTTTAGCGCTGACCGGAACCATATCCACCACCGCTTGCTGGACCTGGGCCTCAACCACCGGCAAACGGTAGTGAGTATTTATATGTACAACGTAATTGTAATTGGCCTTGCGATAGTTACCAAAGACATGTCATCCAGCTATTCCTTCCTTATTACACTTGGCGGAGCCGTAGCACTCGCGCAGATCCCTTTCTTTATTCCGAAACGTAAGAATGGTTCCGAATAGGCAAATCGGCAAATCGGCAAATTGGCTAAGAACAGTTGCCTGTTTGCCCATTTGCCTGTTTGCCTGTTTACCCAACGCTTACTCCCAACAGCAAACCCTGCCCCTCAACCGTGACCTACTCACAGGAAGAGAAAAACACCTGCAAGCAGTTGACGCCAACTTCCATACCGGCATAAAACCTTTTCTTGTTTCTGAACTTTGCAGAGTGGCAGAGAAAGACACCTCGCTCAAGCTCAAAGAGCTGGGCATCCGTGTTCCTGAACCTTCAGGCCCAAGACAGTTCCGCATGGAAGCACGTCCGCTGGCTTCCCTCGAAGGAGGTTTTGACGCGAAGAGCCTCAAGAGCACGAACGAAGCCGCGGGTGGTTTAGCATTGGAGATCGAGGCTGGCAAAAAACTTTCCGCCTCTTTCAGCGCACTATGGGGCATGAACGACCTTCCCGCCTTTATGGACAGCACGATACACCGAACCCATGTGATGCAGGGAATGGGCAGGGCCTATGGTCAATACACTGGCCGTTCTGATTATTCCTGGGAAAATTATACCGGTTATATCTCCTACTCACCAAGCAAGGTCTTCAATTTCCAAGCGGGCCGCGATAAGAACTTCTGGGGTGATGGTTACCGCTCTCTTTTTCTTTCCGATGCGGCGAGCCCTTATCCTTTCTTTAAGATATCGGCCAACGTATGGAAGATAAAATACATCAGCCTGATGACGGCGATGAAGGACATTAGCATGGCCGGAGGAATGAAAGCGAATTACAGGGACAAGTACGGCAGCTTTCACATGCTCAGCTGGAACGCCACAAGGCGCCTTAACCTCTCGCTCTTTGAAGGCATCATCTTTCAGGGTACCGACACCAACCGCAGCCGCGGCTTCGACATCAATTACGCTAACCCTGTTATCTTCTACCGTCCCGTGGAATTCTCGCTTGGCTCGAGCGACAATGCCTTTATCGGCTTCAGCTTTAAAGTAAAAGTGGCGAAGAAGCAATTGTTCTACGGGCAGCTGTTGCTCGATGAGTTTTTATTGAGGGAAGTAAAAGCGCAAAACGGATGGTGGGCCAACAAGCAGGCCGTACAGGTAGGCTTTAGGTCCTTTGACCTTTTCCGCCTCAAGGGCTTGAACTATCAAGCAGAATTCAACTATGTGCGGCCCTTTACTTATTCGCATGGAAGTGTGGCGCAGAATTACGGACATTTCAACGAAGCCATCGCGCATCCTGCCGGCGCTAATTTCATGGAGAACATTCACATCCTTAACCTCCGCATCAAGCGCTGGCTCATTGAAGGAAAAGCTGTTTACATTTTATCGGGCCAGAACGAGACGAATGCCAACTGGGGCCAGGACATTTTTGTTTCCTATGTTACACGTGAATTGGAATACGGGAACAAAACGGGACAAGGCTTAGCTACCAAAACAATAAGCGGAGAAGGGCGTATTGTGTATGACCTGCTGCCCGGAATGCGCTTACAAGCCTATAGCGGAATGACGATCTACAGCAAGTCCAATAACCTGGAGAGGATCCGGACCATTTATGTTTACGTCGGCCTGCGAACGGCCCTTTGGAACAGGTATTCGGATTTTTGATTGTTGAATGTTGAGTTTTGATTATTCGTTGCGAATCAAATCAACAATCTAAAATCTAAAATCAACAATTATTTACTCAGTGGAATTTTCTGCGTAAGATCGACCGGAAAGCTCTTTTTATAATACCACTTCCCAACTTTCAACTGACCCTTCACACTCACATTGGCACTTTTGCTGCCCGCCAGCGACATTAGTTTGCTAAGGTCGGTGAGGCCCAGCTTGCTGAAATCAGAAGTGACCTGGAATGTGCTTACCGATTCCGACTTACGTTTGATCCTCACGTTCTTCTTGAGCTTTGCCTCGCCTACATCCAGGCCGTTCACCGTTACCTTGATATCGCTGTTATAGATCTTGAAGCCCCAGTTGTTCGGGTTCTTTATCTGGAGGCCAAACTCAGCATCAATGCCTTTTTGGTTCATGCTGTTCACCTTACCATCCTGCACTCCGCCAAAGCCCAGGGGTTTGAGGGTACAGGAACTGAGAAGGATAATTGCGGAGATAAAAAGTGTGAGGTGTTTTTTCATGGGGCCTATTTATCAAAGTGTGTACCATGTTCCCTACCTTGTTTCGGCGCAGCCGAAATAGTGGAGGGTTAGGGAGGGGTCTATTTCGACATTTCAGTGTAATACTTATAAAACATCGGTATCGTCTCTATTCCTTTCAGGTAATTGAACACGCCATAATGCTCATTAGGCGAATGGATCGCGTCCGAATCCAAGCCAAAACCCATGAGTACCGAATCCAATCCCAATACATCTTTAAAAGTAGCCACGATAGGAACACTGCCTCCGCTGCGAACCGGAACAGGCTTTTTGCCGAAGCTTGCTTCCATGGCCTTGCTGGCGGCCTTATACGCTATTGAATCGGTAGGTGTCACCACCGGCTCGCCGCCGTGATGGAACATCACCTTTACTTTTACCGAAGGAGGCGCTATCTTTTTGAAATGCGCGCTGAAAAGCTCCGCTATTTTCTTTGAGCCCTGGTGGGGAACAAGGCGCATGGAGATCTTCGCGAATGCTTTGGAGGCGATCACCGTTTTGGCGCCTTCGCCGGTATAGCCTCCCCAAATGCCGTTCACATCCAATGTAGGACGGATGGAGTTACGCTCGTTAGTTACATAACCACTCTCCCCATGAATATCAGAAAGGTCCAAATGGTTCTTGTACTCTTTCAGATCGAAAGGAGCTTTCGCCATCTCCGCGCGCTCTTCCTTGCTAAGTTCATCCACCTCATCATAAAAACCAGGGATCGTTACCTTGTTATCCTTGTCATGCAACGACGCGATCATCTCACATAAAATATTGATAGGATTGGCAACAGCACCGCCGTAAAGCCCTGAGTGCAGGTCGCGGTTGGGGCCGGTCACTTCTACCTCTACATAGCTAAGCCCGCGCAGGCCTACGGTAATGGAGGGAATATCGTTGGCGATGATGCCTGTATCAGAGATCAAAATGATATCGGCAGTAAGTTTGTCTTTGTTCTTTTCAAGAAAAGCAGCGAGGTTGGCGGAGCCCACTTCCTCTTCTCCTTCTATCATGAACTTTATATTGCAGGGCAGGCTGTTGGTCTTCATCATGAGCTCGAACGCCTTTACATGCATGTATACCTGGCCCTTATCGTCGCAGGCGCCGCGTGCATAGATCTTTCCGTCCTTGATCACCGGCTCAAAAGGAGGTGAGGTCCAGAGCTCCAGCGGATCGGGAGGCTGCACATCATAGTGCCCGTAAACAAGTACAGTAGGAAGTTTTTTGTCGATGATCTTTTCGCCGAACACTACCGGGTAGCCATCGGTTTGGATCAGCTGCACATTATCAGCGCCGGCAGCGGCCAGCTTAGCTTTCATGGCATCCGCCATTTTAAGCACGTCACCTTTAAACTTGGGGTCGGCGCTAACGGAGGGTATCCTCAGCAGTTCCAGCAGCTCGTCAATAAAGCGGTCCTTATTGGTACTGATGTAATCGGTAATAACTGTCATCTTTATTAATTTAGGGGAGCAATATTACG
>JANWJV010000093.1 GCA_025451785.1 Bacteroidia bacterium
TAGTGCGTTCGTTTATTTAAAAGAAGTATATGAATATCTTATTGTTAGGTTCAGGCGGGAGAGAGCATGCGCTGGCATGGAAGATGGCGCAGAGCAAGAAGCTTACGAAACTTTTTATTGCGCCTGGCAACGCGGGAACTTCTTCCTGCGGAACGAATGTGAACATTTCTGCTACCGACTTTGATGCGGTTAAGAAATTCGTGCTCGAGAACAAGATCAGCATGGTAGTGGTAGGACCGGAAGATCCTCTGGTGAAAGGCATTCACGATTTCTTTCTGGCCGACAGTTCTCTGAAAGATATTCCAGTGATAGGACCGGTGAAGGCCGGCGCCATGCTGGAGGGCAGCAAGGATTTTTCGAAGGCATTTATGTTCCGGCATGCTATTCCAACAGCACGTTATCAAACGTTTACAAAGGATACACTCGAGCAAGGCTATGCTTTTCTCGAGCAGTTGAGCCCGCCCTACGTGCTGAAGGCCGACGGGCTTGCGGCGGGGAAAGGAGTAGTAATCCCGAACACACTAGAAGAAGCGAAGAAAGAGCTTTCCGAAATGCTGGCGCATGCCAAGTTCGGCAATGCCTCGGCAAGAGTGGTCATCGAAGAATTTCTTCCGGGAATCGAGCTCTCGGTGTTCGTACTGAGCGACGGCAATTCCTACAAGATACTTCCTGAAGCAAAAGATTACAAGCGTATTGGCGAAGGCGATACAGGCCTCAACACCGGAGGCATGGGAGCCGTTTCGCCTGTTCCATTCGCGGGAGAAGCGTTCATGAAGAAAGTAGAAGAACGTGTGGTGATCCCTACTGTGAATGGTTTGAAAAAGGAAGGCATTTTGTACAAGGGCTTTATTTTTATCGGGCTCATGAACGTGAAGGGCGAACCCTTTGTGATCGAATACAATTGCCGCATGGGTGACCCGGAAACAGAAGTGGTGATCCCTCGCATCAAGACCGACCTGGTGGAGCTGTTCGAACATGTAGCAGCCGGTAAGCTAAACAGCATACAGCTGGAGACGGATGATCGCGTGGCGACAACAGTGATGTTGGTAGCGGGCGGTTATCCCGACGATTATGAAAAAGGAAAAGTAATGACCGGCTTTGAAAAGGTGAAGGACTGCATAGCGTTCCACGCGGGCACGAAACAGGAAGGGGACAAGGTGGTAACGAACGGGGGCAGGGTGATCGCGTTGACCGCTTATGGAAATACGATGGAAGAAGCGCTCAAAAGATCATTCGCGGCCGCTGAAACGATCGCGTACGAAAAGAAGTATTACAGGAAGGATATTGGAAAAGACCTTCTGAAAGAAAAGGAATTATTTTAAGGTGCCTTGTTCTTTGGCTTTCTTGTTGTAGTCGCCTTGCATTTTCAGCCAAACAGCGGTAGCCACGAAGCCGATAATGATGAGAACAATATTAAAGTGATGCGTGCCCAGCCATTTCAGGAACTTGAAGCAGTATTGAAAAGCATCACCACACCAGTAAACGAAATCTGTAAAGGTCATAACAAGGGTCTTTGCGGGTTTCATGCAAATGTAAAAATAAAATTGAAAAACCATATTTTTAACCGGGGCTGGAAATGATCATCCGTTTCTTTAAATCCGATCAGCCTGCTTCTCTCGTTTTACTGCCCCTGGCGGCTATTCCCGCCTGGATATTCACCTTTTCGAAGGATACCAGCCTCTATACCGCTCATGTGATGCCCTTTTTTGAGCCCATCGGGCGGCTGGGCTCCGAGTACCCAACGGCGGCCCTTATTATGGCGCTGGCAGCGCTCATCGCGGGGGCCTTCCTTATCAATTTCCTTGTGCTCCGCCATGAGCTTACCAGCCGTCCGGGCTACCTGCCGGCACTGCTGTACCTGGTATTTATGTCGGCGGGTCCCGGGCTTACCTGCCTGCACCCCCTGCTGTTCGCTAATCTCTTTATCATCATCGCCCTTCATAAGGTGCTTAACACCTACCGGAAAGACAGGGCCTTTAGCGAGGCTTTCGACGCGGGATTTTATATTTCCATTGCCTCCCTCTTTTATTTTCCCGCAATACTCCTCATACTGCTGGTAGGGATCAGCTTCCTGGTCATAAGGCCATTCATCTGGCGTGAGTGGGTCATTGCCGCCATGGGCCTTACGGTGCCTTACCTCTTTGCCGGCACTTATTATTATTGTTTCGATATTTCGGAATACCTCTGGTACGATAAGATCATCTATCCCATTTCGGTGAGCAGTTTTAAGATGCAGGAGACCGCCGCCGGACTGCTGCCTTACGCGGTCATCCTGGGCATTGTATTCCTTTCCTTCCTGGGGCTGTTTCTTTCACAAGGTGTGCGAAAGCATAAAACAAAGAATGTTTACAGCGTGCTGGCCTGGATGCTGGTGGTGTCGGTGCTTACTCTGGTGGCTGCGCCTGGCATACGCTGGCCTTTCTTCAGCTTTGCGATCATCCCCTTCGCGGTGTTCGCCTCCAATTATTTTATCACGGTAAAGCGTGCCTGGTGGCCCGAAACACTTTTCATTCTGCTGCTGGCTGCAATTATTTACAGTCACCTGCGGGCTATTTGATTTCATTTAATTAATTTTACTGCATGAAATTCGGCGTTGTCATATTCCCAGGCTCTAATTGCGATCAGGATATGATCTATGTTCTCCGCAACATCATGGGCCAGGAAGTAGTAGAGCTTTGGCACAAAAGCACCGACCTTAAGAATTGTGATTTCATTGTACTGCCCGGAGGTTTCTCCTACGGTGACTATCTTCGCTCCGGCGCCATCGCGCGTTTCTCGCCTATAATGGAAAAGGTGATCGCCTTTGCCGCGAAGGGCGGTTATGTGTTTGGTGTATGCAATGGTTTCCAGGTGCTTTGCGAAGCAGGCCTGGTGCCCGGCGCGCTCCTACATAATACGGAGAGGAAGTTCATCTGCCGCAATGTGCATATCAAAGCGCAGAACAGCGATACGCCTGTTACCGCGGCTGTCCCTAAGAACAAAGCACTCAAGATACCCATCGCTCATGGCGAAGGAAACTATTATGCCGATGCCGCTACGCTCAAAAAGCTGAACGACAATGGCCAGGTGATCTTCCGCTATTGCGATGAGGAAGGTAATATTACCCCGGAGTCGAATCCCAATGGTTCGCTCGAGAACATTGCCGGTGTTTGCAATGCCGGCAAGAACGTGTTCGGCATGATGCCCCACCCCGAAAGGGCTTCTGATACCGAGCTCGGCAATACCGATGGCAAATTGATATTCGAGTCCATCCTAAGTCTCGTTACAAGTTAGACACTCTTGTCACCCTGAGCTTGCCGAAGGGCTGAGCCTGGTAACCAGCTGCCCCCCCTAGCCCACCTTTAATTTAGTCGGATTTATTTGCTTTTCTGTCGAGCGTTACCTATTTTTGGTCGACAATAAACAAATGTTAAACCCTAAAAACTATCCGCATGAAAAAACAACTACTTGCAATTCTACTGCTTACTTTTTCTGTTTTCACCGCTTCAGCGGCCATCACCGTTACCTATCCCAACGGTGGTGAGACCCTCCTGGTAGGTCAAACCTACAAGATCACCTGGACAGGCGGTGGTAACGGACTGGCAGCGGTTGCGTACTCCTACGACGGAGGTACCAACTGGAACGTTATCGGAACCACTTCTTCTTTTAACGGTTTTTACAACTGGCTTGTGCCCAACACTCCTTCTACTAAGTGCCTGGTGAGGGTTGCTGAAGGTTCGACCAGCATGGACCAGAGCGACAACATGTTCACCATTTTTGGCACCAGTACCGGTATCGGTAATGTGGCCGATGTATCGGGCAAAAGCCTGGTGGTGTATCCTAATCCCGCTTCGGCCAATCTCAACATCGTGGTAGCCGGTTCGCAGAACGTAGCATCTGTAAAGATCTACAATATGCTCGGCAGCCTGGTGAAAGAGATCCGTTTCGAAGACGGTAACCAGCTCCCCTACGTGAGCATTTCAGTGGCTGAGCTTTCCGAAGGCCAGTACTTCGCGGAAGTGAAGACCAATGTGGGCGTAGCTACCGAGAAAATTACGGTAGTGAAGTAAATTAGCCACGGCCTTCAGGCCGTGGTATATATAATATAGTACAGCGTCCCGGCCTTGCCGGGGCGCTTTTTTTTGCTGTTTCGTCAGGCTGAGCGGAGTCGAAGCCCTAAATAATCATCCCGCTTTGTGGAATTGGTATGTGTTCCGGCATCTTCTATTCGAATTAATCAAAAACACCGAAAAACAACTAAAACATCAATAAAATGAAAACACAGACGAAAAAGATGCTTGGAACAACCGTGGTAAGTATGGCGGTGCTGGGCATGATCGGATGGATGAGCCCGAGCAATGTCTACCAGTTAGCGGTAGAGAATGACTTCATAAAGTCACTGAAAAGCAAGCTCACCGAGTACAACAAAGCGATGCCCGAAGACCGGGTGTATGTGCATTTTGACAAACCCTTTTATAAACCCGGCGAAACCATTTGGCTGGGAGCTTATGTAAGGAATGGCGCCGACCTCAAGCCTTCGCAGAAAAGCGATATCGTGCATGTGGAGCTTATCGGCCCCAAAGGAAACGTGGAGCGTACCATTAACCTGGTAGCGAAGAACGGCAAAGCTGCCGGCGATTTCGCGCTCGACAAATACGCGGTAGGCGGTATGTATAAAGTACGTGCCTATACCAATTGGATGAAGAACGACCGGGCTGACAACTGCTTTGAAAAAGAGCTGCAGGTGCAGGACATCGTACTTCCTAACCTTAAGATGAAGCTCGATTTTGAGCGTAAGGCTTTTGGCGCTGGTGACGAAGTGGTTGCCAAGCTGGAGCTTAACACCAACGAGAACAAAGCACTTACGAATTACAATTTCCGCTTTGTTGCCAATCTGAAAGGAGAGAAACTTCTTGAAAAGAACGCCGTTACCGATGAGAGCGGCGTTGCTTATGTAAGGTTCAGCCTTCCTTCGAAGCTTAGCTCTTCTGACGGACTGCTCAACGTGATGATCGACTATCAGGGCAGCACCGAAAGTGTTTCCCGTTCTATTCCAATTGTATTGAACAAAGTTAAACTGCAGCTCTTCCCCGAAGGCGGCGACCTGGTGAACGGCCTCGAAAGCAAAGTGGCTTTCCGTGCCCTCAACGAGTTCGACAAGCCTGCTGATGTGGAAGGTGTGGTGATGACCGCCAAAGGCAGCGTTGTTGAAACCTTCAGCAGCTACCACCAGGGTATGGGAGCATTCAGCTTCAAACCCCAGAAAGGCGAAGTATATACGGTGAAGATCACCAAACCCGAAGGTATTACAGAAGCGTACACGCTTCCCGAAGCGCTTCCCAGGGGTTATGTGATGAGTGTTGACAACGGCAAGGACAACGAGTTGGGACTTAACATCAGCACTTCTGAAACAGAAGAGCTCTCCGTAGTTGCGCAAGTGCGCGGCAAGATCTATTACGCTTCCGCCTTCAACGCGGTGAACGGCTTCAACAAATTGGTGATCCCCACCGACAAGTTCCCCGCCGGTGTTGCGCAGGTAACCCTGTTCGACAGCAAAGGAGTGGAGCGTGCCGAGCGTCTTGCTTTCGTGAACCGCGACAAGCAGCTCAGCATTTCTATTGAGACCGACAAAGAAAAATACCTTCCCAGGGAAAAAGTAAGGATGACCGTTTCGGTAAAAGACGAACGCGGACTTCCGATGCCTGCCAACCTTTCGCTGGCAGTTACCAACGACCAGTTATTGGCTTTCGCCGATGACAAATCAGGCAACCTGCTTTCGCAGTTCCTGCTCCAGCAGGACCTTAACAGCAAAGTAGAAGAACCCGCTTTCTATTTCAATAAAAAAGAGGCGAAATCAGAAAAAGCGCTTGACTACCTGCTGATGACCTCCGGATGGAGAAGGTTCACTTGGGAAAAGATCATGAGCGAAGAGATGCCGCAAGTGGCTTATCAGCCCGAGATGGCGCTGATCTCCGGAACTCTTCTCGATGCTTCTACCAGGAAACCCCTGAAGGACGCTACCGTGAAAGTGAACAACAGCGGCCAGACCATCACCACCAATTCCGAAGGCAAGTTCAGCTTCCGCGGTGTTGACCTGAGCTCGCCTGTTTACCTGAATCTTAGTGCGAATGGGTATACCAACCAAAATCAGTACGTATACAGTTACGGACAAGGTTATACTTACTACCTCTATAACCAGGATTACTATAATCGCAACTACGGTTATAATAACTACAAAGGATCGGGCACTCATACCCGTGCTAAGTTTGGAGGTGCTGCCGGTGCCGGTGCTGGTGTTCGCGTGAACAACGCTCCCGCTGCCGCACGTCCTGTTCAAAGGGAAGAATTTGCTGATGTAGGCATGGATGCAGCAATGCCCATGGTGCAGGAAGCAGAGATGGAGCGCGACGAGATCGCCGCGGTGAAACCTGTTGAAGACAGGAAGATGGTAGCAGAAAAGCAGCAGATGAACGCTCTTAAGAAAGATGAAGCGAAGAAGGCGGCGATAGCCAACAAAGGTCCGAAGGATATGGACCTTGACAAGAAGGCTAAAGAACCTGATGTTCGTGATGACAGGGCCGCTGCTTTCGGAAAAGTTGCCAGCGTTAACGGCGAGGCCTTTAACCGTCCCGCTAACAATAACGTGTACTACCGCGCCAGGCAGTTTGCCGCGCCGGTATACGACCAGGCACAAGCTGTGGAGGTAAGGACCGATTTCCGTTCTACCATTTACTGGAACCCGAACGTGGAAGTGGACCGCACCGGTAAGAAGACCGTTGAGTTCTATAACTCTGACGATATCACTTCGTTCCGCGCAACCGCTGAAGGTATCAGCAGCGACGGAATGGCCGGCAGGGCAGAGAAGACCTATTTCACCCAGCTGCCTTTCGCCCTCAGCACCAAGGTGCCTGTGGAAGTTGCTACTACCGACATCGTTTCTATTCCTTTGACATTAAAGAACAATACCGACAAGCCCCTGGGCGGAGCGCTTACCATTATTGCTCCCGACGGACTGCTTGCTCTGAACAAGATCGACATGGCGCAAACCATCATGCCCGGCAAGGCCAGGACCATTTACCTGGACTACAAAGTGCTTGACAAGATGGGCGAAGGCGAGTTCACTCTCTCTTTCAAAGCCTGCGGCTTGAGCGATGCGTTCACACAAAAGATCAAAATGGTTGCTAAAGGTTTTCCTGTAACCGCTTCTTACTCGGCACAGGAACTTGACAAAACCTACCATGTAGAGATGACCAATGTAGTGGACGGTTCTTTGAAAGCTACGCTTAACGTTTATCCCAGCGTAGTGAGCGACCTCATGAAAGGCATCGAAGGTATTCTTCGCGAACCGTACGGCTGCTTTGAGCAAACTTCTATGAGCAGCTATCCCAACGCGATGATCCTCGATTACCTGAAGACCACCGACAGCAAAGACGAGAAGCTGCTTGCTTCTGCCGAAGGTCTGTTGGACCGCGGCTACAAGCGCCTCACTACTTTCGAAACAAAAGAAAAAGGTTACGAGTGGTTTGGTTCTAACCCCGGCCACGAAGCCTTGACCGCTTATGGTTTGATGCAGTTCTATGATATGAAAAAGGCCGGCGGCAAAGTGGATCAGAAAATGATCGACCGTACCGCGCAGTGGCTCATGGACCGCAGGGACAAGAAAGGCGGCTTTGAACAGAATAGCCGTGCGCTTGACAACTTCGGAAGGGCCAACAAAGACATCGCTGACGCTTACATTGTGTATGCGCTCGCGGAAGCCGGCTTTGCTGACATCAAAGAAGAGTTCAATGCTTCTTACAAAAAAGCAATGGACACCAAAGATCCTTACATGCTTGGCCTGATGGCGAACGCCGCGTACAAAATGGGCGAAACGCAGAAGGCTGACAACGCCATGAAGGCGCTGTACAGCAAACAAGCTGAGAACGGCAGCTGGACAGGTGCTTCGCACTCTATCACGTATTCAACCGGACAATCGCTTACCATCGAGACCACTTCACTGGCCATCATGGGCATGCTGAAATCTGCCGGTCGTGATGTAGGCGCGCTTACCAAGTCGGTACAATGGCTGGTAGGTTCACGCGGAGGTTACGGAGCTTTCGGTAACACACAAGGTACTGTACTTGCTCTTAAGGCACTTACTGAATATGCTAAGTTCAGCAAGAAGACCAGCGAAGACGGCAGCGTAGAATTCTACGTTGACGGCAAGAAGATCGCTGAGCGTGCCTGGAAGAAAGGTGACAAAGAAGCCATCGTTCTCGACGGCCTCGAAAAACAGATCAAGCCCGGCAAGCACGACCTTAAAGTGAAATATGTTGGTGTTAGCGATCCCATGCCTTACTCGCTCGCGGTAAGCTGGAACACTACGCTTCCTGCCAGCAGCAAGGAGTGCACCGTTGACCTGAGGACCAAACTTTCGGCGAAGTCGGTGACTGTAGGTGAGACCGTACGTCTTACTACTACTGTTGCCAACACCAAGAACGAAGGTATCCCCAGCACCATGGCTATCATCGGCATCCCTGCGGGATTGACTGCGCAGCCCTGGCAGCTGAAGGAGTTGCAGGAGAAGAAGGTGTTCGACTACTACGAGATCATCGGCAACAACATCGCGGTATACTACCGTTGCATGGCGCCAGGTGAGAAGAGGGAGATCAACCTCGACCTTAAGGCCGAGATCCCCGGTGAGTACGACGCACCCGCTTCATCAGGTTACCTGTACTATACTAACGAATACAAATGCTGGAGCGCAGCTGATAGGATCACTGTGAAAAAACCGCAGCTCTAAGATGAATTCATCCACCCCCATCTCCTCACCTCTCATGGCTGAAAGGTATCAGGAGGTGGGGGCCCGGATGAAATAAAAACACAATGAAAACTTTCGCGGCACATACACTCGCTCTCCTACTGACACTCACACTGTCACTTGCAGGCTTCGCCCAGATCGACACTACCAAAGGCGACCCGCGTAAGGTCTATCCCCTGAGCGACCCGCGTAACCCTGATTGTCCTTGTCATAAATTGCAGGAGCAGGCAGATAAAGAATACGCGAAGCTGCAGGAGAAGGAGAAGAAGAACAATGAAAGGAATAAGGATAAGAACAACGATAAGAATGTTGTTGTTTTAAAAGACAAGGAGAACGACAAAGTGCCAGATCAACAGGTGAAGATCGCTCCGGATACTACTACTAAAGTCAATACTGTTAAGACCACGGTTACTTCTACCGGCGGAGGAAGCTCTGTAACGATCGATAAAGCAAATAAGAAAAAACACCGTCGCCGTTTCGCCAAATGGTGGAATAAAAAATGCGATGATTGGTTCCCCCGCCGCGACCGCTGGAAACTGAGGCAGGTGGATTGTTTTGATTGGTGAGGGTGCTTTAATTTGGGGTTCTGCGCTTTTTTTCGCCCTTCGGCGGAGCTTGTACTGAGCGAAGCGAAGTGCTCAGGGTGACAATCTGTTTAAACGGGCTCTTGGTTTAATTTTGTATTCTCCTCCTTTTTTCGGATTATTACAAATAATTAGAAAGGCGCCCCATGAGAAAAACCTTACCTCTTTCCATTTTCCTGTTTTTTATTTGTACTACCCTGGCGGCGCAGTCGCAGGACTGGGTATCGAAAATGCAGGACCCCGATGCTAATTTCTATGAGGTTCAGAAAGCCTTTAACGATCATCTGAAGGCCAATCCTTCTATGGCCACGCAAAAAGGCAGCGGCTATAAAGTGTATAAGCGTTGGGAAGCTTTTGTGGGCCCTCGTGTTTATCCCAGCGGCGATCGCTCCCAAATGGCGCAGGCCATGGAAGAACAAAAAAGCTTTTTGCTGAATGGCAAAAGCGCCATGAAGAACGGTTCTCAAACAGTACAGGCCGGTAACTGGGCATTTCTTGGTCCGGCGGTAGTTCCTCAAAATACCGGTGGCGCAGGTCGCGCTAACTTTATAAGATTCCAACCCGGAAATAATAGCATCGTTTATACAGGCTCGCCCTCCGGCGGTCTCTGGAAGACCATTAACGGCGGCGGTTCCTGGGCCACCACTACCGATAACCTTGCCGTGATCGGCTGCACCGATGTGGCGATCGATCCTACCAATACCAATATCATGTACCTGGCCACGGGCGATGGCGAGGCCAGCGACAATTACAGCATCGGTGTGCTCAAGTCCACTGACGCAGGCGCCACCTGGGCGGTTAGCGGTCTTTCGTGGACGATCACACAAACACGCACCATTAGCAAGCTGTTGATCAATCCAACTACAACAACTACTATTCTCGCCGCCACGAGCAATGGCGTATACCGTAGTACCAACAGCGGAACCAGCTGGACACAGGTGCTTGTTGCCAACGCAAAAGACATTGAGTTCAAACCCGGTGACGCGAATACGGTTTACGCTACCAGCGCGGGACCTCCTTCCAGTTTTTACCGCTCGCTCGACGGCGGTGCTACCTGGGGTGCGATCACATCGGGTCTTCCTTCTTCAGGCAGCTCCTGCAGGATGGCGATCGCTGTAACTCCCGCAGATCCCAATTATGTTTATGTGGTATCGAGCCTTGCGGGCAATTATAAGTACCAGGGCGTTTATCTTTCCATCAATAGCGGCACCAGCTTCACCACGCAAAGCACTACACCCGATATTCTGAGCGTGACTACCACCAGCACTACAGGACAAGGATGGTACGACCTCGCCATCGCCGCTTCTCCCACAGTGAAGACAGAGATCATGGTGGCGGGCGTTAATATTTGGAAGTCAACCAACTCAGGCGGCACCTGGGGACTGGTGGGCCACTGGCAGGGCTTCGGCGCTGCGTATGTACATGCCGATGTTCATGCCCTTGAGTATATGCCAGGGAGCGGCACTGTTACTTGGGCAGGTTGTGATGGCGGATTATTTCGTACTTCGGATGGCGGTGTGAGCTGGAACGATTACTGCACCAATATGGCCATCGCGCAGATCTATCGCATCGGCCTTTCGAAATTCAATACCAGTACTTTCCTTACAGGCTGGCAGGACAACGGTACGTCACTTTATAACGGAAGCTGGACCCGCGTATTTGGCGGCGATGGTATGGAATGCATCATGGACCATAGCAATCCTGTGAACGTGTATGCTTCACTGCAATATGGCGGCATTTATAAATCGGTGGACGGCGGCGCTACCTTCAATCCAACACCTATTGTTGACAATACCGGTTCAGGCGTTAACGGGCAGGGCGACTGGACAACACCGTATGTGATGGACTTCAATAACAATCTTAGTCTTTTGGTAGGCAAGGGACAAGTATACAGAACTACCAATGGCGGAAGCACCTGGGCGCAGGTGGGACTTATCACGGGCGGCTCGGGCCCTTGCGTGGCACTGGCCATCGCACCTTCTAACAGCAATTATATTTACGCGGCGAGGTACAACAGGATGTTCGTTTCTACCGACGGCACCACGTTCGTTGACCGCACAGGAACACTTCCCGTAGCAAGCGCGGCCATCACCTTCATCGCGATATCTTATACGAATCCTTCTAAAGCATGGGTTACTTTCTCCGGTTATTCAGGAGCAAATAAAGTAATGGCTACTACCGACGCAGGTGTTACCTGGACGAACATATCTACCGGTCTTCCCAATTTGCCGGTGAACTGCATCGTGTACCAGAACGGCTCCAACGACGGTATTTATGTTGGCACCGATGTGGGCATTTACTGGAAAGACAATTCCAATGCCTGGACGAGCTACAGCACCAACCTGCCCAACGTGGTAGTAAACGACATGGAGATACAGTACACAGTAGGCAAGCTTCGCGCTGCTACTTACGGAAGAGGAGTATGGGAAAGCAATACGCAGCCCGCGCCTCCTGTTCCGCTCTTTACAGCTAACTCTACCACCATCTGTCAGCAGAAGACCGTGACCTTTACCGATCAAAGTACCGGCGGCGCCAATACCTGGAGCTGGACATTCGCGGGAGGAACGCCGGGTACTTCTACCTCACAGAATCCTACGATCACTTATAATACTCCAGGCACTTATAACGTAACGCTTGTAGCCGGCAACAGCAATGGCACCAATACACTGGTGAAGAACAGTTACATTACTGTGAACACCTGTGTAGGCATTGAAGAAGCGGTTGTGGAAGGTTCCTTTAAAGTATACCCCAACCCCAGCAACGGTCATTTCACGGTCACATTTAATTCGCTCACGAAAGACAATTATACCATCGAGGTCAGCAACGCGCTTGGGCAGGTAGTTTACACTAAGTCGCTGAAAGAGCACAGCGGGGAGTATTCAGCCCCCATCGATCTGAGCGCTCATGCAAAGGGAGCCTACCGCTTGACCATTAACGGTTCGGGGGGCACTATCGCCAGGAAAGTGCTGATATACTAGGATTGGGGGTTTAATATTCGACCCATCTTTAGCTTCTTTTTCTTTTAAGGCCGGGGTACTTTTGAGCTATCAAAAGACCAAGGCCATGAAAAAGAACATTTACACCCTCCTCGCATCTCTCTTACTAACAGCACCTCTTTTTGCCAAAGAAGTGAGCCTGCAGCAAGTGGAGCAAGCCGCTCGCAAGATCTACGCGGAGCGCTTCCTTATCTATAGTGGCAGCACTACAGGGCCGGTTGTTTTTTCTGAGGCACTTACGCTATCCCGCAACAACGTTCCACTGATCCATGTATTTAATGTGGCTGGCGAGAAAGGCTTTGTGATGATGGCGGCGCAGGACAATGTGCAGCCCCTGCTGGCTTATACTTTTGAAGGAGCCTATAATAAGAACAACGAGCAGCCTGCTTTTACTGATTGGGTAGAGAATTATATGGACCAGGTGGCCTATTGTGTGGAGAAGGCACTTCCTTCTACCGCAGGTATCGATAAGGCCTGGAACATGTTCCTGGGTAAGAATGTGGTGACAGCAACTTCCTCCGCTAACGTTGGCCCTTTGATGAGCACCAAATGGAACCAGGGTTGTTATTATAATGAGCAGTGTCCTACCATCTCCACCGGCGGACAATGCAGCAGGGCCTGGACAGGCTGCGGCGCTACGGCCATGGCGCAGATGATGAAGTATCACAATCATCCGTCAACGGGTACAGGATCTAATTCTTATACCTGGATGGGCAATACCCTCAGCGCCAACTTCGCTGCCAGCACGTATAATTTCAGCAGCATGCCCAACAGCGCTTCTTCTTCTAACACACAACTGGCGCAATTGATGTCGCATGCAGGCATCGCGCTCAACATGAACTACGGGAGTTCAAGCTCTACTTGTTTTTTCGACATGGGAACCATACTGCCTAAGTACTTCAAGTACGCGCCCATCGCTCAGAACTGGTCGAAGCTTTTCATCACCAACGATACTGTTTACCAGAACCGCATTGCCGCGGAACTCGACTCACTGCGCCCCGTGTTCTACAAGGGCGGCGGACACTTCTATCTCATCGACGGTTACCAGAACGCATATCCCTATTACTTCCATGTGAACTGGGGATGGGGAGGACTGTATGATGGCTATTATTATTGCAGCGCGCTCAATCCCGGCTCGTACAATTTCACTTCCGGACAGGGCGCCATCATCCGCATAATGCCTCAAAGCATTACCACCGGAGTGGAGGAGGAGCATGTTTCGGGAGAACTGCATCTGTATCCCAATCCTGCTAACGAAGTGCTGAACATTGAATGGGATGAGCCTGTGGATAACATCACCATCATTAACAGCCTTGGACAAATTGTCCTCACAAATCAACAATCAGCAATCAACGATCAACAATCGATGGATATCAGATCACTCCCCACCGGTCTTTATTTCGTGGAAGTTTATTCGGGGAGCATACAAAAGACCTCCCGCCTGGTGATTTCCCGCTAAACCCGTGCAACCTATGAATACCTTAATGCCTCTCTTATAAATACATGTTAAACCTTAAAAACCAAACCGCATGAAAAAAATCTACTTTACCCTTTGCATCATTGCCTTTGCTTTCAGCGCCAGAGCTCAAAACCAAATGTGTTTCGCACAGGTGGTTTGCAACTCCACCCAAAACCTTTGTTTTGGCGACTGTAAAGGCACCGCCAATTGTTATCCTGGCGGCTCCGGCTCATACAAGTTCAGCTGGTCAAACGGGGCAACCACCCAAAACATCAGCGCCCTTTGCGCGGGCGGCTACACAGTAACTGTTACCGATCTTAACGATGGAAGCACCTGTACCGGGCAATGCACGGTTACCACTCCCACACAGATGAATGTCTCTGTCATCCCTTCGGGAAACAATGCTAGTGCAGTGGTATCGGGGGGCTCACCGGGCTATACCTATTCATGGACACCCAGCGGACAAACAGGCGCCAATGCTACCGGCCTTTCGAATGGCGTTCACACCGTTACTGTAACAGACAAGAACGGATGCAAGCAAAGCGCCGTTGTGACCATTACCGGTACCGGTATCTGGTCGATGGACGCTGCGCATTCTGCCACCGTGTATCCTAACCCTTCTACCGGTGTTCTGAACATTGAGCTTCCGCTCCTTAGCGCGGCTAAACTCGAAGTGCTTAACATACTTGGAGAGCAAGTGTACACAGAAGCATGGCCTGCAGGCAAGCAAAAAGGAATGCTTGACCTTACCAATCTCCCCGCAGGCGCCTATATCATCAGCATAAAGCACGATGAAGGCGTACTGAGCGCGAGGATCGTGAAGAATTAGTTCTTAAGAGAATAATACCGGCCCCGTTTGCGAAAGCAGGCGGGGCTTTTTATTTGGCGCCGGTGTATTTCTTTACACTTTGCCGTCCGCTGCTGATCAGCACTTCCTTTTGCGCCTTGCTCAGCTTTTTCACCTTGGGGCCGATGCCCATAGAGTTGACGGAGAGCGTGCGCTTCCAGTCCTCTTCCGTTAGCTCGCTGCGGTTAAGGTTCTCGAGCACGAAAACATAAAAGGCTTCCATGTAATCGCGGATGTTGTGGATCTCGCTGGGAGCAAGTCCGCCGCGCTTTATATCATAAGCGATCTGCTCCTCGGTGTCGATGCGGATACCGAGCGTCTTTGGGTTGGGGTAGCGGGTAGTTACGCCATTAACTATTACTGTACTGTCGAAGATCTGGATCGGGAAATTGCCGATGATGCCGCCATCCACCAGCACATCCAGTCTCCGCATGTCCTTTGCCTTGGTCATGATCTTGCCGGTACTGTCGATGCTAACGGCCTGGTAGTAAAGAGGAATTGACATGGTGATGCGCATGGCATCTTTCACTTTCATCTTTGGATAGTTCTCATACGAAAGTACCACCAGCTTTTGTTGGCTAAGATTAGTAGCCGTTACATAAAGGTCGCGGTATCCTGCCTTGTGCAGCTCAGCGAAAGTGATGTCGGCATTGCCGGTCTTCTGTTTGATGAGGCCTTCGATCCAGCGCGTGTACTTTTTGCCCCTGTACCAGCCGTATTTTTTTCGTGTTCGTGAAATGCCTCCGAAGAAAATATACCGTCCGTCGTTGAACTTCTGGAACTTGGTGTCGTAGATGATCTTGGTGATCTCTTCGCCTTTATAACCAAGCGATACCAGCAATGCAGTGATGGCGCCGGCGGAAGTGCCGCCCACTTTCTTTACCTTGCCCATCATGCCTTGCTTCTCCATCTCCTGGATCACGCCTCCGTAGGCGATGCCCTTTATGCCAGCCCCTTCGAATACCAGGTTCTTCGGCTGGGCAAAGGCCATGGCTGGAGCAATGAAAAGAAAAAGAAGGATGGAGTTCCTGATTCTCATACTAAATGTTTCACCAAGGTAGTTAAAACGAAGGTCTTATAAAAGTACCAGGTCCATTTGAGCCCAGTCGCCCGGATTGCGTTCCCGCAGCACTTCATTAAAGCTCTTGCCTTTCAGCTTGCTCTCCAACCAGGTGCTGATCTCCTGCAATCCTGTTTGCCGTTTTTCGAAACGGTTCTTCAGGATCAGCTGCAACTCCTTGTGCGATCGCTCCAGCAATTGGTTGAGGTCCTTGCGTGAACGTACTTTCGGAAGGTCGTTCTTGATCAGTTTCAGCAAGAGCTTATCGAAGCGGCTTAGCTTGCCTTTCTTAAGAAGATACCGATAAGTGGAATGCAGGTAATATCCAAGCATGTCATCGTTTCCTAATTCAAAATGGATAACAAGGAAAAGCATTCTTGC
Source organism: Bacteroidia bacterium (assembly GCA_025451785.1). GTDB lineage: Bacteria > Bacteroidota > Bacteroidia > JANWJV01 > JANWJV01 > JANWJV01. The sequence goes on from JANWJV010000093.1 coordinate 16,107, forward strand.
GGCGAAACGGAAGTCGGCATTGATCACCGAGGTCTCATCCTTCATGATCTCCAGTAAATACTTCAACGCGTTCTTGTTCTCGCCCTGCGAGAAATACATCACCGCCAATTGGTACTGGAGCTCCGCCTTCTTTCGTTCACTGATGATAGCCTCGTGTTTCTTCATCACTTGCAGGATGCCCTCTGCCTTTTCCAGGTTCTTTTCGGAGTAGCCTGTCTCGTTCAGCAAGGTAACTTGCGATAGACAGAGATAAAAGCTCAGCGTGGCTTCGAGCGATCGCGTGCTGCTAAGTCCATAACGCTCCCTGCAGGAAATGAGCTTTCTGCGCGCTTCCAAAAAAATGCCCAGTTCCCGCTGCGCGATAGCTCCTGCCATCAGGTTATCGGTGATCGACACATAGTACAAGGGGTTGTGACGGATGCGGTGCGGCCATTCCTCTACGTAGTTCACCAGTTGTTCCGAATAACGAAGCAGTTGCTTGTAATCGTTGTTGAGGAAGTGATAGAACTGCATGATCTGCAGGTAACTGCTCCTCGAGATATAGGTAGTGGCCTGCTTCGGGTCTTTCATCAGCGGATGGCTGATGATGGGGCGGAAGCGCGCTATTTCTTTTTCATTTGCCGGCGTTCCGTAAATGTCGGTCCAGCTGCTGATCTTCGCCAGCAGGTCGCGGTAAATGGTCTCGCAGCGGATCTTCTCCAATACCTCCAGCCGCACCTCGCGCAGCTTTTCCGATTGCTTTACCGACAGAAGATCGTTGTGGAAAAGCAGCAATCTCCATTCATAAATATTAAAGAGATACTGATAACTGTGGTTCAGCTCTGCCAGGCGCTGCGCCTTCTTCAGCAGTTTGCTGCAATGCTTGTAAAGCCCTTTGTTGTAAAGCAGGCGTACCTGCTGGAGCAGATTGCTCAGCACAAACTCATGCGAGCTCTCTGAATTATAGGCTTGCAGGGCGGCAAGGAGTTGATGATAGAGGTAATTCTTGCTTTTAGAAAAGTAAGTTATGTTTGAGCGTTTGGAAAAACGCCCTTTGATCTTCTCCTCGTTGAACCCAGACGCCTTCTCATAAGCCCTGAACAGGTTCAGGTATTCTTTTTCATTATGATTATGATGGAAGGCAGAGAACAGCTTGAAATACCTCTTTTCTGACTTGCTCAGTACCCTGATAAGGTCGTATAGTTCGCTGGAGCTGGTTTTCATGCTATTTAGAAAGGTAAAATTAAAAATAATTTGAATTCCGAAAAACAGGCCTCTTCAGCACTTTTGTTTTCATGAAAAAGCTGGTACTCATCCTTCTGCTTCTCTCCTGGATCCTCGGCTCCTTTGCCCAGAACATCGCCTGGCAAAGGCACGAAGGGGCACGCATCAAAAGCAAGAACTGGTACGGCTATAACGATTCCAGTCACGACCTGTGCGTTGACAACCAGGGCTATGTATATGTAACAGGACATTACCTCAACAAGTTCAACGATACCACTAACCAGAGCATTACCCCCTATGTATATTTTGGGAACGACTCCTTTATAGTGGATCCCAACAATACCGCATCGGGTGGCTTCATAGTGAAATACGATGCCATTGGCAATCCTGTTTGGTCGTTGAACATAAAACCAGAGCCCGGAGCTGCCACCATCATTCCCAGCGCCATTTGTGCCGATCAGCTCGGAAATATCTATATCACCGGGTGGTTCCGGGGTAAGTATAAGTTTGGCGTTGCTACTTCCCTAACAAGCACCAGCAATACCTCCGAAGATATTTTCGTCGCCAAATACGATGCTGCAACAAGCCAGCTGTTATGGGTCAAGAATTACGGAACAGGTAGCCAGTGGGCCAACTCGAATACCGGCAGCGATATTAAGGCCGATGCGGCAGGGAATATTTATGTATCGGGCCGTTACCGTGGTATCGTGAATTTCGGAACCGGCAACCTGTTGAGTGGCGGCCAGGGCTCCTGGACAGTGGAGGCTTTCCTGGTGAAGTACAACCCTGCCGGTACGGCTCTCTGGGCGAAGACAACGCTTACAAGCAACGGCAGTATTTATGTGCACGGGATGACCCTCGATCAGCAGGGGAATATTTACCTGGGCGGCGATTTCTTCAGCCAGAACTGCTCTTTCGGGAACAACATAAATATTGTTGCCGTGATCAACCCGCAAACCAACCTTTCTTCAGTTGACATGTGGCTTGCCAAATATGACAATAACGGCAATGTACTTTGGGCAAAAGGCATGGGCACCGACAGCGAAGATGATCACATAGGCGATGTGTCTTCAGACCAGGCAGGCAATGTTTATCTCACCGGTTCCTTTGCCGGCGTAACCAACCTCAGCGGGATACAATTGGTCTCCAGCACCACCGAATGTTTCGTGGTTAAGTACACCCCGGGTGGTGTTTCGCTATGGGCGCAGAAGCTGGGTATGAGCAGCGGGGGCAAAGGGATCGCCACCGATGCCAATGGAATTTCCTATGTGCAGGGGATCTCCTACGGAACTTCCGCCACCTATAATATTACTGTGAACGAAACCCATGACTTCGTCGCGCGCTTTGACCTCAACGGGACCGTTAGCTGGATGAAGCCCTTGATCTATCGCGGCGATAATTCCACGCTGTACGGATGGTTCAATCCCATTGCGCTTGGTCCCGATTGCCAGGTATATATCTCGGGTGGTTTCGGGGATACCAATCCCGTGAACGGCAATGGCTCTTTTACTCCCATCATCAGCCGTGATATTTATGTGATGCGGGTAAATGATAGTTTAAAAAGCTGCTGCATCCCGCCCACGGTCAGCATTTCTAACGACACTACTATTAACGCCGGCGGCATAGCGGTGCTCAGCGCCGGAGGCGGTGCCACCTATTCATGGCAACCGGCCACAGGCCTTACCTGCACCAATTGCGCTTCTCCCACCGCGACGCCTTCGGTTACCACCACCTATACTGTAACCGTAACCGGCCAAAATGGTTGTCCCCAAACCGCGGAGGTCACTATTTCCGTACTTACCAGGCCCGACCGTTGTTCCGATGGCTCGGAGATATTCGTGGCCAATGCCTTTTCGCCCAATGGCGACGGGCATAACGACCGAATAGCGGTGCAGGGCAATAACATGCGCAGCGTGTATTGGGCCATTTACGATCGCTGGGGCGAAAAAGTGTTTGAAACGGAAGATGTCTCCATGGGCTGGGATGGGACTTTCAGAGGGAAGGACATGACCACAGCGGTATTTGTTTATTACCTGAACTATACCTGTTCTGACGGGAACAGTTACACACGAAAAGGAAATATAAGCTTACTGAGATGAAGAAGAACGAACTCATTTTGTCGAACGGTTTCGCCTCCCTGGCGATGCTTACAGCGCTCCTGCTGATCCGGCTCCTGCTCTCCTGATTTTCGGCCCATTTTTTTCGCCGAAATTCTTGATCGCTGTCTGGAAAATTTAGCTAAACTTGTAGCTCAAACGCTACTTTATGCAGGCAGGCGCAGCAGCAGGTTCAGCAATTGATTACATCCCCATCGCTTTAATGTTCATTGTGGCTGTTGGCTTTGTGGCCGGTACTATGTACGTTACCCATATCCTTGGCCCGAAAAGGCAAACGAGGATCAAGCAGGAAAGCTTTGAGTGCGGCATTGAAGTACAGGGCAACGCCCGCACACCCTTCTCCGTAAAATATTTCCTTATCGCGATCCTGTTCGTGCTCTTCGACGTGGAGGTGATCTTCATGTATCCCTGGGCCGTTAACTTCAAGCAGCTGGGTGTTGTTGGGTTTGTGGAGATGATGACCTTCCTGGCCTTCTTCCTTGTAGGATTTTATTACATCATTAAGAAAGGAGCACTGAAATGGGAATAGAAGTGAAAAAGTCGAAGATCGAGGTGGTCTCTGCTCCTACAGGGCATGAAGGCCCTGGTTTTTTCGCCACTTCATTGGACAAGGCAGTGGGCATGGCCCGTAAAAATTCGCTCTGGCCTCTTCCTTTTGCTACTTCGTGCTGCGGCATCGAGTTCATGGCTACCATGGCCTCGCATTATGACCTTGGCCGCTTCGGTGCTGAGCGTCTTAGCTTCTCTCCCAGGCAAGCCGACCTTTTAATGGTGATGGGCACCATTGCCAAAAAGATGGGACCCGTGCTGCGCCAGGTATATGAACAAATGGCCGAGCCCAAATGGGTATTGAGCATGGGCGCCTGCGCCTCCAGCGGCGGAATATTCGATACCTACAGCGTGCTGCAGGGCATCGACAGGATCATTCCCGTGGATGTGTACATTCCCGGTTGTCCGCCCAGGCCTGAGCAGGTGCTCGATGGCATTTTACAGATACAAAAGCTGGCGGCCAGCGAATCGATACGAAGAAGAGATACTCCTGAATACAAAGAGATGCTCGCGAAATACGGATTGGAATAGTTCCTATGGAAAATACCCTTTTAGATAGTATTCACAACAGGTTGAAGGAGAAGTTCGGGGCGGGAATACTTGCTGCGGAACAGCAAAGGGATTTCCCGGTGTTTACTGTTGGAAGAGATGTTATTCATGATGTGCTGAAATTTTTGCGCGATGATAACGACCTCGCGTTCGGTTTCCTTACAACAATGTGCGGCTTGAACTATCCTGATAACAAAGGAAAAGAACTGGGCGTGATGTATCAATTGCACAACCTGCACAAGAACGAGCGTGTAAGGCTCAAAACATTTTTCCCTGTTAACGATCCTAAAGTTCCTACCGCTACCGACCTTTATGCTTCGGCCAACTGGATGGAAAGGCAGGAATACGATTTCTTCGGGATCATCTTTACAGGACACCCTAATTTGAAGCGCATCCTTAACATGGACGAGATGACCTATCATCCCATGCGCAAGGAATACCCGCTCGAGGATGGAACAAGAGAAGACAAGGACAATACCATGTTCGGAAGGTAATGGCAGAACTGAAGGACATAAAAGAAGGAACCGAAGAGAAGGAATACCAGACCCTTAACCTGGGGCCTACGCATCCTGCCACGCACGGAATTTTCCAGAACGTGCTGAAGATGGACGGGGAGATCATTGTGGAGGCAGAGTCGACCATCGGATACATTCACCGTGCTTTTGAGAAGATCGCGGAGCGCAGGCCGTATTACCAGATCACCACGCTCACCGACAGAATGAACTACTGCTCGTCACCCATCAACAACATGGGATGGCACATGACAGTGGAAAAACTGCTGGATGTGAAACTGCCCAAGCGTGTGGAATACATGCGCGTGATCATCATGGAGCTTTCGCGCATCGCCGACCATGTGATCTGCAACAGCGTGATCGGCGTTGACACCGGCGCGATGACGGGCTTCCTTTATATCTTCCAGCAACGCGAACTTATTTACGAAATATTCGAAGCTATCTGCGGAGCGCGCCTCACTACCAATATCGGCCGTATCGGCGGTTTTGAAAGAGATTTCTCCCCTGAAGTATGGGAGAAGATCAACCGTTTCATCGATGGCTTCCCAAAAGCGTTAAAAGAATTTGAGAACCTGTTGGTTCGCAACCGTATCTTCATGGACCGCACCATTAACTGCGGGCCCATCACTGCCGAAAAAGCACTGAGCTACGGCTTCACCGGTCCTAACCTGCGTGCCGCCGGTGTTGATTACGATGTGCGCGTGATGAACCCTTATTCTTCTTATGAAGATTTTGAGTTCACTATTCCGCTGGGAACTCAAGGCGATACGTACGACCGCTTCATGGTTCGTGAAGAAGAGATGTGGCAGAGCATCAGTATCATCCGCCAGGCGCTCGATAAATTAAAGAAAGAACCCAAGGATGTTTACCATGCGGAGGTTCCTGAGTTTTACCTCCCTCCCAAAGAGGATGTGTACAATAATATGGAAGCACTCATCTATCACTTCAAGATCGTGATGGGAGAGAGCGATGTGCCTGTTGGTGAAGTGTACCACGCGGTGGAAGGCGGCAATGGAGAGTTGGGATTTTACCTGATCAGCGACGGAGGGCGCGCGCCTTTCCGCTTGCATTTCCGCAGGCCCTGCTTCATCTATTACCAGGCGTACACCGAAATGATCAAAGGCGCATTTTTGAGCGACGCCATCCTTACAATGAGCTCGATGAACGTAATTGCCGGAGAACTGGACGCGTAAATGAGCACAAGCAAGAACATACAATTTTCACCTGAGGCACTGGAGCTTTGCCAGAAGATCATGCGCCGTTATCCCCAGGGAAAACACAAGTCGGCGATCCTTCCCATCCTGCACATCGCGCAGGCGGAGTCGAACGGATGGCTGAGTCCCGAAGTAATGGATTATGTAGCGGGCATCCTTAGGATACAGCCCATCGAAGTATACGAAGTAGCGTCGTTCTATTCCATGTTCAACCTCAAACCAGTTGGCAAATGTGTGATAGAAGTTTGCCGTACAGGCCCCTGCTGGTTATTGGGCGCTGAAGACCTTGTTCGCTTCATCGAAAAGAAATTAGGGATCAAAGAAGGACAAACAACTCCCGACGGCATGTTCACCTTGAAGACAGTGGAATGTCTTGCTTCCTGCGGCACAGCGCCCATGATGCAAATAGGGGAGACCTATCACGAGAATCTCACTTTTGACAAATGCGGAAAGATACTGGACGAATACAAAGGCAAAGGTGAACTGGTGACGCACTGGAAGAAAGAAAAAGTAAAGAACCATTCGGATATCAAACAATAAATGGGAAGGCAGCTGCTCATAAACGATCTTGACAAGCCAGGCATTCAAACCCTGGAAGGTTATAAGGCCTGCGGCGGTTATACGGCGCTCGACAAAGCTTTGAAGATGAAGCCCGAAGAGATCGTGGAAGAAGTGAAGAAGAGCGGATTGCGTGGCCGTGGCGGCGCGGGCTTTCCCACAGGAATGAAGTGGAGCTTCATCGCGAAGCCTCCCGGCGTTCCACGCTACCTTGTTTGCAATGCCGATGAATCGGAACCGGGTACCTTCAAGGACCGTTTCCTGATGGAAAAAAAGCCGCACATCCTTATTGAGGGCATGATCATCTCCAGCTTCGCGCTGGGAGCCAACGTGTCCTACATATATATAAGGGGTGAGATGATGTATGTGTTCCATATCCTTGAGAAAGCGATACAGGAAGCGTATGACGCGGGTCTGCTCGGCAAGAACATTATGGGCAGCGGCTTTGATCACGACCTTTACGTGCACTGTGGTGCCGGTGCCTATATCTGCGGTGAAGAAACCGCGCTCATCGAATCGCTCGAAGGCAAACGCGGCAACCCCCGCATCAAACCTCCTTTCCCCGCGGTGAAAGGCGTATGGGATTGTCCTACGGTGGTGAACAACGTGGAGACGATAGCGGCGGTAGTGCCGATCACCACCATGGGCGGCGACGAGTATGCCAAGATCGGCATTGGAAAATCAACCGGCACAAAACTTATTTCGGCCAGTGGCCATATCAACAAGCCCGGCGTTTACGAAATTGAATTAGGTGTTCCTGTAGAGGAATTCATTTACTCTGACAAATATTGCGGCGGCATTCGCAACGGCAAAAAGATGAAAGCGGTAGTGGCGGGAGGTTCTTCCGTTCCTGTTCTTCCTACCGATCTCATTCTGAAAACAGCCAAAGGCGAGCCCCGCCTCATGACCTACGAATCACTTGCCGACGGCGGTTTCCAGACCGGCACCATGCTCGGCTCGGGAGGGTTCATCGTGATGGATGAAGACACCAGCATCGTGAAGAACCTCTGGAACTTCACGCGCTTCTATCACCATGAGAGCTGCGGACAATGTTCGCCTTGCCGCGAGGGAACAGGCTGGATGGAAAAGATACTGCACAAGTTCCTCGATGGCCACGCAAGCATGAGCGACATCGATCTGCTTTGGGATATACAGGGCAAGATAGAAGGCAAGACCATTTGTCCGCTGGGCGAAGCGGCGGCATGGCCGGTGGCAGCAGCCATTCGCCATTTCCGTTCCGAGTTCGAGGAATATGTGAAGAGCGGAAAGAACATGAAAGATGTTAAACATTATTACAGGTTGAACAACCTGGAAACAGCATAATGGCGAAAGTAACCATCGACGGACATACCATCGAAGTTCCTGACGGGACCACGATCCTGAATGCCGCGCGCAGCATCGGGGGAAAGATCGTTCCGCCCGCGATGTGTTATTATTCCAAGCTCAAGACCAGCGGCGGTTATTGCCGCACCTGTTTGGTGAAGGTGAGCAAAGGCTCTGAAAAAGATCCGCGCCCCATGCCCAAGCCGGTGGCCAGCTGCCGGACCAATGTGATGGATGGCATGGTGGTGGAGAACATCACTTCGCCGGAAATTTTAGAAGCACGCGCCGGTGTAGTAGAATTTCTTTTGATCAACCACCCGCTCGATTGCCCCATTTGCGACCAGGCGGGCGAATGTCATTTACAAGATCTGGGATACGAGCATGGCAAGGCCAAAACACGTTATGAATTCGCGCGCCGGACATTTGTGAAGATCGATATCGGTGAATACATCAAGCTGCACATGACACGCTGCATCCTTTGTTACCGCTGCGTGAAAGTGGCCGAGCAGCTTTGTCCGGGCCGTGTACACGGCGTGATCAACCGCGGCGATGTTGCGGAGATATCTACCTATATACAGCAGGCCGTTGACAATGAGATGTCGGGCAATATGATCGACGTTTGCCCAGTGGGCGCCTTGACCGACAAGACCTTCCGCTTTAAGAGCCGAGTGTGGTTCACCAAGCCGGTGGACGCGCACCGCAAATGCGATAAGTGCTGCGGCAAAGTAAGGCTGTGGTTCAAAGGCAGCGAAGTGCTGCGCGTTACAGCCAGGAAAGATGAGTGGGGTGAGGTAGAAGATGTGGCGGAAGGCAAAGCGGGGTGGATATGTAACGATTGCCGCTTTCATAAAAAAGAAGTGAATGACTGGGTGATCGAAGGCCCGAGCCACATCAACAGGCACTCGGTGATCTCGGCCAACCATTACGAATTGTCGAAACTGAAATTAGATACAGAACAACACTTGAAACAATTGGAGGGTAAAAAGGTGGACCTTGGAGAAGGCGCCTTGAATCCTAACAACCAATAATGGAGTGGGGAGACATCATATATAAAAGCATACTCGTGGTATGCGTGTTCAGCGTGTCGCTGTTGGTGGCCATGTATTCCACTTACGCGGAGCGCAAGATCGCGGCGTTCCTGCAGGACAGGCTCGGCCCCAACCGTGCGGGACCTTTCGGCATCCTGCAGCCGGTGGCCGATGGCGTGAAGATGTTCATGAAGGAAGAGATCATTCCTGATGTTTCCAATAAGGCGCTGTTCATTATCGGTCCTTCGGTGGCCATGTTCACAGCCTGCATGACAGGCGTTGTCATTCCTTGGGGAACAGAACTGGTAATAGGAGGGAAGCATTATCCTTTGCAGGTTACCGACGTTAACATCGGCATACTTTATTTGTTTGGTGTGGTATCGATCGGTGTTTACGGCATCATGATCGGCGGTTGGGCATCCAACAATAAATATTCGCTGCTTGGCGCCATCCGCGCTTCATCGCAGATGATCAGTTACGAATTGGCGATGGGCCTTTCCATTGTGGCGCTCATTATGATGACCGGCACCTTGAGCGTTCGCGAGATCGCAGCCCAGCAGGTGGGCTGGCACTGGAACGTATTGTATCAGCCTTTCGGATGCCTGCTCTTTATGATCTGCGCTTTCGCGGAGACCAACCGGGCGCCTTTCGATCTTCCTGAATGTGAAACGGAACTGGTGGGCGGCTATCATACCGAGTACAGCTCGATGAAACTGGGTTTCTATCTCTTTGCGGAATACATCAATATGTTCATCTCTTCGGCGGTGATCGCCACACTTTATTTCGGAGGTTACAACATGCCTTTCATCGGCCGCTGGGTGCACGATCCCAACTGGATGGCCATCCTGGGCACGGTGTTCTTCTTCTGCAAGATATTCTTCTTCATCTTCCTGTTCATGTGGGTGCGCTGGACACTGCCGCGCTTCCGCTATGATCAGCTGATGAACCTGGGCTGGAAAATATTGATACCCCTGGCGCTGCTGCATGTGGCGGCTACAGGTGTGGTAATGTGGTTAACAGGACAAATCCATTAAGATGCAGGCGCTCACCAAACGATCGAAAGTAGTCTCCAATAAGCGAATGAGCTTTATGGAAAAGATCTATTTGCCTGCCATCATCAAGGGGATGATGATCACCCTTAGCCACTTCTTCAAGAAGAAAGTAACGGTCAATTATCCTGAAGTAAAACGCCCCATCGCTCCTGTTTACCGCGGTCAGCATGTGCTGAAGCGCGACGAGAACGGCGCGGAGCGCTGTACCGCCTGCGGACTTTGCGCGGTGGCTTGCCCCGCCGAAGCCATTACGATGGTGGCCGAAGAGCGCAAGGCCGGAGAAGAGGGCTTGTACCGCGAAGAGAAATACGCGTCCACCTACGAGATCAATATGCTCCGCTGCATCTTTTGCGGACTGTGTGAAGAAGCGTGTCCGAAGGAAGCCATCTTCCTTACTGACCGCATCGTGCCTTCCACTTTCGAGCGCCATGAGTTCGTGTACGGAAAGGACAAGCTGGTGGAGCCCACAGCGAAAGACGAACGCGTGGATATTACCGAACGCCAGAACGTGGATACCGTTGAGTTCAAGAAACACAAAGAATACGCGCACAATATCCTCTATACCAAAAACACCCTGAAGTAGCTGTATGACCGTTTACCTTTTCTATTTACTTTCTTTCATCGCTATCCTCAGTGCTTTAATGGTGGTGTTTTCGCGTAACCCGGTGTACAGCGTACTTTATCTGATCGTCACCTTCTTCGCCATCGCCGGCCATTATGTTCTTCTCAACGCGCAGTTCCTCGCCGCGGTGCACGTGATCGTGTATGCCGGTGCCATCATGGTGCTGTTCCTTTATGTGATCATGATGCTGAACCTCAACACGTATAACGAGATGCAAAAGGCCAACTGGCTTAGGTTCGGCGCAGTGGTCTCCGGCTGTTTGCTGATGGTGGTGCTGGTAGGCTCGCTCAAAGGCGCTGAAACCATGCAGCCTGGCGCTGTGCACGATGCCAACATCGGCCTGGTGAGCAATCTCGGCAACGTACTATTCAAAGAATTCCTTCTTCCCTTCGAAGTATCATCTCTTCTCTTCCTCGCGGCAATGACAGGGGCGGTGATGCTCGGTAAGAAAAGCATAAGGTCATGAGCTCTATACAGGTCATACCCGTTCATATGTACGTGCTGCTGAGCGCGGTGCTCTTCTCCATCGGTGTGATGGGGGTGATCTTCCGCCGCAACGCCATCATCGTGTTCATGTGCGTGGAGCTGATGCTCAACGCGGTGAACTTATTGCTCGTTGCCTTCTCCAGCTATTTGTCTGACGGAGCAGGACAGGTATTCGTGTTCTTTATCATGGCGGTGGCTGCAGCTGAAGTAGCGGTGGGCCTCGCCATCCTTAGCATGGTCTATCGCAATACAAAGAGCGTTGACATTGACACATTAAGTAAATTGAAAGAGTGAACCTATGAAGGACCTGGTAGGACTTATTCCCTTGCTGCCTCTCCTCGGCTGGTTCATCACCGGCCTTTTTGGAAAGAAACTTTCCAGGACAGCCGCCGGCCTTATCGCCTGCTCAACGGTGCTGGGCTCCTTTGCCATTTCGCTGGGCCTCTTCTTCGAAGTAGAGCACCTGGAGACGCACAGGTTCACGGTGGACTTCTTCAGCTGGATCAGTGCCGGAACACTCCAGGTTCCTTTCTCCTTCCTCATCGACCCGCTTTCTTGTTTATTCCTGTTGATCATCACAGGCATCGGCTTCCTTATCCATGTGTATTCTTTCGGATACATGCACGACGACGATGGCTTCGCGCGCTTCTTCTCTTACCTCAACCTCTTTGTGTTCTTCATGTTGCTGCTCGTGCTGGGCTCCAATTACCTTATCATGTTCGTGGGCTGGGAAGGTGTAGGACTTTGTTCTTATCTCCTGATCGGCTTCTGGTTCAAGAACACTGCTTACAACAAGGCCGCCAACAAGGCCTTTATCATGAACCGCATCGGTGACTTGGGCTTTTTGCTGGGCATCATCCTTATCTTCTTAACCTTCGATGGCAACATTGGTTACGCCGAGGTTTTCGATAAAGCGAAATACATGAGCAGCGGGGATGGTACCATCACTGCCATCACGCTCCTTCTCTTCATCGGCGCTATGGGTAAGAGCGCGCAGATACCGCTTTACACCTGGCTGCCCGACGCGATGGCCGGACCTACGCCAGTATCGGCGCTGATCCATGCCGCTACCATGGTGACAGCAGGTATTTATATGGTGGCCCGCTCCAATATCCTTTATGCACTCTCTCCTGTAGCAATGGAGGTGGTGGCGATCACAGGAATTGTAACGGCATTGTTTGCCGCCAGCATCGGCCTGTTGCAAAATGATATTAAGAAAGTACTGGCGTATTCTACCGTTAGTCAGTTGGGTTACATGTTCCTGGGCCTTGGTGTTGGCGCTTTTACCGGCGCGGTATTCCATGTTATGACGCATGCCTTTTTTAAAGCACTTCTCTTCCTCGGCGCCGGCAGCGTGATCCACGCCATGAGCGGAGAACAAGACATCCGTAAGATGGGCGGCCTTAAAAAAGCATTGCCCATTACCTACATGACATTCCTTATTGGTACGCTCGCTATCGCTGGCTTTCCTTTGTTCTCCGGCTTCTTCTCGAAGGACGAGATCCTGGCGCATGCGTTTGATCACAATAAAGTACTGTGGTTCCTGGGCATGCTGGGAGCAGTAATGACCACCTTTTATATGTTCCGTTTGTTCTTTGTCACCTTCTGGGGCAAGTTCAACGGAACGAAAGAACAACAATATCACTTGCATGAATCACCCAAGTCGATGACCATACCCCTGATGGTGCTTGCGGTACTTTCGCTTGTTGGCGGATTTGTAGGATTGCCCGAGATCATTGGCACTCACCGCCTCGAAGAGTTCCTCGCTCCTGTATTCGCCGATTCAAAAATGAAATTGTTCCACGCGCCTTTATCGCATGATACCGAGTGGACCCTGCTCATCACGGCCAGCATTGTTTGTGTAGTGGTGATCGCCTTCGCGTACCAGTATTTTGTGGTGAAAGGCCGCCGCCCTGCCGAAGAAGGGGAGGAGATATCGCCATTGGCGAAAACTGTTTCTAACAAGTATTATATCGACGAGCTGTATGAGGCGCTTTTCACCAAGCCGCTCAACTGGCTCTCCGATAAGTTCTATAAGATATTCGAACTGCAGGTGGTGGATGGCATTGTGAACGAGACCGGCAAACTGGTGAACACCCTGAGCGGGGTATTGCGCCTGCTGCAGACCGGCCGCATCGGGTTTTATTTGTTCGCGATGGTGCTGAGCATCATCCTCATTTTATTTGTAACGACCTTCTAAATGATTACCGCGCTTCTCATAGGATGGCCTCTTGTTGCAGCACTGCTGGTGCTGATGACCAAAGGCGCCGCGGCTAAAAAGCTGGCCCTGGTTGCTTCGGTGATCGAGCTGGGCATCGCTGTGGCGGCTTATGTGCAGTTCAGGCATAATCCTGCAAGCGCGTTCTTCACCATGGATCACTATTGGGTGAGCTCGATGGGGATCAAGTTCAAGATCGCGATGGATGGGATCAGCTTGTTATTGGTATTGCTTACAACACTGCTGGTTCCCTTTATTATTCTTTCCTCCTTTAAGAACGAATACAAGAACGCGCCCGCTTTCTATTCGCTTATTCTCTTTATGCAAATGGCCCTGGTGGGTGTGTTCGTGGCGATGGACGGCTTCCTTTTCTATGTCTTCTGGGAGCTGGCGCTCATTCCTATCTATTTCATCTGCCTGCTGTGGGGAGGCGAGAACCGTGGAAAGATCACCTTCAAGTTCTTTGTGTATACGTTGCTGGGCAGCCTCTTCATGTTAGTGGCGCTCATTTATCTCTACCAGCATACCGCTGGCAAACACACCTTCGAGATCAGCGCGCTTTATGAAGCGGGCCGTTCGATGGATGCCGCGCACCAGGCCTGGATATTCTGGGCCATGTTCCTGGCCTTCGCCATTAAGATGCCGGTATTCCCCCTGCATACCTGGCAGCCCGATACCTATACTACCGCGCCTACCGCCGGCACCATGCTGCTCTCGGGTATCATGCTCAAGATGGGCACTTACGGATTGATCCGCTGGCTGCTCCCGTTGGCTCCGCTCGGCGTTGCCGAATGGGGACATACCGTCGTAGCGCTTTCCGTGATCAGCGTGATCTACGCTTCCTGCATGGCCATCGCGCAAAAAGATTTCAAACGATTGATCGCTTATTCTTCCATCGCGCACGTGGGACTTATCTCCGCAGGCATCTTCACTTACAACATCCAGGGCTTGCAAGGTGGTTTGATCCAGATGTTCAGTCACGGCATTAACGTGGTGGGCCTCTTCTTCATCGCAGAGATCATCTCCGGCGGAACCGGCACGCGCGAGATCGCGAAGCTAGGCGGCATTCGTAATGTGGCTCCCCGGTTTGCTGTATTGTTCCTTGTGGTATTGTTAGGAAGTGTGGCGCTGCCGCTTACGAATGGTTTTGTGGGGGAGTTTCTGTTGATCAACGGTCTCTATCAATACAATGCCTGGTTCGCCGCCTTCGCTGGACTGAGCGTGATACTTGGCGCGGTATATATGTTACGAAGTTACCAGGGTGTGATGCTGGGTGAAACAAATTCGCTCACCGCCTCATTCAAAGAAATTGGTTTTGCAGAAAAAGCTGTTCTTGTTCCGATCGTCATCCTCATCGTGGTATTGGGCGTTTATCCCAAGCCGCTGCTGGAGCTGACCGAGCCGGCGGTAAAAGCATTGATAGAAACATATCCATTGAAATAAGCAGGTGAAGTCATTAATGGTCATAGCGGGTTTGGGAGTGATAGCGATGCTGTCGGAGATATTCAGTTTTAAAAAACTGTTGTATCCCCTGGTGCTGCTCGGTCTTCTAGCCGCCGCGGTGCTTGCCGGCCTCGACTGGAACCACGACACGCGCATTCCGCTTTTCGGGAACATGATCATGTTCGATAATTTTTCTGCGGCCTTCACCATTGTACTTTCCTTCACCGGCTTCCTTTGGTTCATTATGGCCCGCGACAGTTTCAACGAGGAAAGCAGCCTTACCGATCATTACGCATTAGCATTGTTCTCGCTGGCCGGCGCCGTGGTAATGGTTTCCTTCGGAAACATGACCATGCTATTTTTAGGCATCGAGATACTTTCCATTCCCTTGTATGTATTGGCCGGCAGCCGTAAAACAGACGTTCATTCTAACGAAGCTGCCTTCAAGTATTTCCTCATGGGCGCTTTCGCCTCCGGCTTCCTGCTCTTCGGCATCGCGCTGGTGTATGGCGCCACCGGTTCATTCGACATTCCGAAGATATCGCTCTATGTAGCGGAGCACGCCACCAACCTTCCCGGATTCTTTTATGCCGGTGTGCTTATGATGCTGGCAGGAATGGCCTTCAAAGTTTCCGCGGTACCCTTCCACTTCTGGGCGCCCGATGTTTACCAGGGATCACCTACTACCATTACCGCTTTCATGGCTACCATCGTGAAGACCGCCGCTTTCGCCGCGCTCTTCCGCCTGTTCAGCAATTGCTTTATTCCCGCTGCCACTACATGGTCGGGCGTGGTATGGACCCTCGCGGCGCTTACACTACTTACAGGCAACATCACCGCCGTGTACCAGCAATCGGCCAAACGTATGCTCGCCTATTCAAGCATCGCGCATGCCGGCTATATGATGCTCGCCATCCTGGCCATGAACAAATTCTCCGCTACAGCGGTTCTTTATTACACCGCTTCTTATTCGGTATCCACCATTGTTTCCTTCACCGTACTGCAGCTGGTAGCTGCGCATAAGGGCAGCGATCTTTTGGAAAGCTTCAACGGCCTGGCAAAGAAGAACAGCTTTGTAGCGGTGGTGATGACCATCGCGATCCTTTCGCTCGCCGGTATTCCTGTTACGGCCGGTTTCTTCGCCAAGTACTACATCTTCACCTCGGCCATCGACAGCGGCTTTACCGCCCTGGTGATCATCGCGGTGATCGCTTCTCTCATTGGCGTGTACTATTATTTTATGATCATCATCAATATGTTCTTTAAGGAGAGCACTGATGACAGCCCCTTCGTGATCGGTGCCGCGCATAGGTTCCTCCTTATCGTTTGCACGCTCCTCATCCTGGCGCTGGGTCTCTTCCCCGATATCATCCTTCGCTTTTGGATATAAAGCATTAGATTTGCCTTCTGCTGAAGGTCATGTCATCGTCCAATAAACTTACGCTTGCTATTTTCATTGCCCTGGTCCTCGGGATCTTCGCAGGCTATTTTCTTAACACGTCCTATCCTGCTCCACCAAGAAAAACGGTAGAAGAGGCGATGAAGGCCGTGAACGAGGTGATCGAATCTTCGCGCGAGCAAACACCTTTCAACATAAAGCTGCGTATGGTGCTGAGCGACAGCGCCGCTAACGAAAAGAAAAAACTGGAGGAGATCACGAAGCTGATTCAAGCCGAGAAAGCTTCTTCTTCACTGGTACAGAAAATAGAAAAGGCCAGCCGCCGCGATGAGCAGATCAGCGCCGACCTTTCGAGCCTGCTGGATTACATCACTATCTTCACCGATATTTTCCTTCGTTTGATTAAAATGATCATCGCGCCGCTGGTGTTCTCCACATTAGTGGTGGGTGTGGCAAAATTGGGGGACATAAGATCCGTAGGCCGCATTGGCGGCAAGACATTATTGTGGTTCATCACCGCTTCCTTTGTCTCCCTTTTATTGGGATGCCTGCTTGTGAACCTCTTCCAACCGGGCCTCATGATGAACCTGGAGCTGCCCTTCGCGGGCGCCGATACCGGCATCGACAAGGCCA
>JANWJV010000094.1 GCA_025451785.1 Bacteroidia bacterium
AGCGTGATGAGCGTGGCGAAGCCCAGGCCGAAGATCATCGTCCAGGAAAGAGGTCCCCAGAAGGCAACACTATCGCCGCCGAAGAACAGGTGCGGATTGAGCTCGGTAAAGAGGGTTACAAAGTCGATGTTCAATCCCACGGCCAGCGGAATAAGGCCAAGAATAGTTGCGGCCGCGGTAAGCACCACAGGCGTCATCCTTGTCCTTCCTGCTTCCACAATTGCATCGCGTGTGTTCATACCCTGCGCCTTCATCACCTCAGCGAATTCTATCAGCAGGATACCATTCCTTACCACAATACCCGCCAAGGCCACAATGCCCACGCCGGTCATAACGATAGAGGTTTCGATTCCGAAGAAGCCGATGCCGATGAACACACCGATGATACTGAAAAGGATCTGCGTAAGGATGATAACTGGTTTACCTGCCGAGTTGAACTGCAGCACCAGGATAAGGATGATGAGCATAATAGCCGTGGTAAGCGCGTTGCCAAGGAAGATCCCTGTTTCGATCTGTTCTTCCTGCGCTCCTACCAGTTCTACTTTAATACCTTCGGGTGCCTTGTACTTATCCACCTGCTTTTGCACATTGAGAGCGAACTCGTTGGCGCGGCTCATGTCGGTAACATTTGAGGAAAGCGTGATCACGCGTTTCTGCTGCTTGCGCTTGATGCCGCCGAAGGTGTTCTCATAACGTATGTCGGCGAATGCCGAGAGAGGCACCTGGCGTATCATTCCGCCCATGGCCATGTCGCGGTACACAATAGTAGTGTTCTTAAGCGCGTCGATATTATTGCGCTGCTCCTCCTTGAAACGCACCTGGATCGGGTATTCGTCGTCCAGGTCGCGGAACTTGGAAGTGCGGTCGAGGCCAAACACCGCTTTGCGGATCTCCATGCCTACCTGGCCCATGGAAATGCCTTCGCGGTTGGCGCGCTCGCGGTTAATATCAAAAACAATTTCAGGCTTGTTATCCTGGAAATCTGACTTAAGCTCCTCTACCCCTTCTATCTTGAGGCTGTCGAGATAGCGTTTCACATCCTTTGATGTTTGCGACATCAAAGGCAGGTCGTCGCCGGTGATCTCAATGGTGATCGGCTTGGGCTGAGGCGGGCCGGCCTGTTCCTGGTCCACCTGTATCTCGGCACCCGGAATTCCTTTCACCGCTGCCCTCACCTTGTCGAGGTATTGCGCGGTTGACACTCCGTTACGTTCGGCAAAAGGCACAAAGGCCACCTGCACTTTGCCCCGGTTAGGATATTGCCCCTGGTCTTCGTCGGCAGGGTCGGTAACAGAAATGGTAACGTTAGAAATAACCGAAGAAACAACAGGGTTCTCCTTTCCGCCAGGGTAAATAACATCGTTCACCTTGTGCTCCACCACCTTCAGCACGCTGTCGGTATAAGCGGGGTGCGTTCCTACCGGAAGCGAAACATACACATATACAAAGTTGGGATCGGAGCTCGGAAAGAAAGGAGGCACCTTGCCGCGCACCATGATCATAAGAAAAGAAATAACGAAGATGCCCAGTGTCATCCACATGCTGGTCCAGGGACGGTTAAGCGCCCAGTTGAGCATGCGGGTGTAACGATCCACCACGTTGGGCCAGGTATGGCTTTGGAAACGGTGCACCCAGCGGCTCAGCACATAAATGTAAAGCAAGCGAATAAGAAGCGCTAATACGAGGAAGTTCGCCTTACCTATATTACCGGTAGCATAGCAAACAACTGCCAGCACCGCTATGGTAAGGAAGAACAGTTTCCGTTTCTTGCTCCAGGGCGCGCCGCGTTGTTCAACAGAATCGTCCT
Organism: Bacteroidia bacterium; assembly: GCA_025451785.1. Taxonomy (GTDB): domain Bacteria; phylum Bacteroidota; class Bacteroidia; order JANWJV01; family JANWJV01; genus JANWJV01. The sequence goes on from JANWJV010000094.1 coordinate 1,808, forward strand.
TCTTCATGAACTGCACCGCGAACACGGGATTGATGATATAGGCAACAAAGAGAGAAGCAAGTAATGTTATAATAAGCGTGATGGGAAGATAGAACATGAATCCGCCGATCACACCCGGCCAGAAAGCAAGGGGTATGAAAGGACAAAGCGTAGTGAGGGTTCCCGAAAGTACCGGCAGGAACACTTCCCCCGCGGCCACCTTCGCCGATTCCTGTATCGACCGCCCCCCCTGTTTAAATATCCGGTGGGTGTTCTCTATCACCACAATGGCATCGTCCACCACTATACCTAAGGCAAGCAGCAGCGAGAAGAGCACGATCATGTTCATGGTAAAGCCAATGGTTGGCATGCACAGGAACGCGAGGAACATTGACAGTGGCACCGACATGGCCACGAACACCGCGTTGGTGGCACCCATGAAGAACATGAGGATAAGTGTTACCAGGATGAAGCCGATCACAATGGTATTGATAAGGTCGTGTAGCGTGATACGCGTTTGCGTGCTCTGGTCGCCGGTGAGAACAATGTCGAGGTCCTTGGGGAAGCTCTCCTTCTTCGTTTTCACAATAGAGATGATCTTGTCGGAAGCTTCGATAAGATTGAAGCCCGCGCGCTTCACGATCGAAAGCGTGATCACATTCTTTCCGCCAAGACGGGCGTAGCTTTCCTGCTCGCGGAAGGTATCCTTGATGTCGGCGATGTCCTTTAAATAGATGGAAGCCCCGTTGGGAGATTTGATGATCAGATTGGCCAGCTCTTCTACGTTCTTGAACTCCTTCTTCACGTTAATGGTACGCTGCATGCCGTCCATTTTCAAGGTGCCGCCAGAGATGGTCATGTTCTCATAGCCAATGGAGCGCTCTATATCACCAAGCGATATCTGCGCGATCTGGGACTTGTACATATCCACGTTCACCTGTATCTCGCGGTCAAGGGCGCCGATCATATCCACACGGGTGATCTCCCGCATCGATTCGATCTCGTCTTTCAGCTTCTCGGCATAGTCTTTCAATTTGTTCAGGTCGAAATTGCCTGATACGTTCACGAACATGATCGGGAATTCCGAAAAGTTAATATCGATCACGTTCGGGTCATGCGGCAGGTCAGTAGGCAGGTCGGCCTTGGCCTTATCCACCGCGTCCTTCACCTTTTGTTTCGCGATGGGGATCTTTACATCGGTATTGAACTCCACAATAACATTGGAATAATCCTGGTAGGAATTACTGGTGATCTTCTTCACACCGGCGATCGACTTTACCTGCTTTTCGATCGGCTTGGTCACCAGGTTCTCCATGTTCTCAGGAGAGGTACCTGGGTAAATGGTGCTGATGAATATTTTCGGAAGCACGATCTCCGGGAAACTTTCCTTGGGCAGGCTGTTATAGGTAGAAATGCCCACGAAGGTGAGCAGGGCGGTAAAGATGAAGATCGCCGTGCGGTTATTGATGGCCCAGGTAGAGGGCTTGAACTCTTTGTTTAGGTCTTTCATATTAAATCAACGATCAAAATTTAACGATCAAAACTTGATCTCCTCACCTTCATTTAATTCCTGGAAGCCTTTGGTGATGAACTTATCTCCTTCCTTCAACCCTTCCACGATCTCGGCCATGCCGCTGTACATCCTTCCTACTTTCACTTTCAGTTTCCTGGCCTTGCCTCCTTCAGCAATGAACACAAAGTCGCCACCTTGCGCGCGCTGAATGGCGCTCACGGGAACGATCATGGCCTTGGGATTGGAATAGTCAACGATCTTGATGATGGCCACCTGGTTGGGATGATAATCCTTTTTACCTGATAGCCTGGTAGTGATCGTAAAGGTCCTGTTCAGGGGCGATATCACTTTGGCCGCGTAAGCGATCTTTGTCATCAGCGTATCGGGCAGGTCGGGCAGGATCACCACCACATCGTTACCGCTCTTCACTTTGCTCAGGTAGGTTTCTGCCACCTCACCTTTTACCGAGAGGCTGCTCATGTTCACTACACGCACGGCAGGCATTCCCGGCATAGTGGCTTGTCCCAGCTTTATATCAACCGCGTCGACCACACCCGTGATAGGTGATTTGATCTTCGCCATCTCCATTTGTTCCCTAAGGGTGGCGATCCTCTTTTCCATGCTTTCCTTCTGTGACTTGGCGCCGAGGTATTGCATTTCTGTACCGATCTTCTGGTCCCAGAGATTTTTCTGTTTCTCGAACATGGTAACAGCAAGGTCAAGTCCCGTCTGCGCTTCGGCGATACCCTGCCTTATCACTTTTGCGTCGAGCTCGGCCAACACCTGGCCCTTGCTCACCGCGTCACCTTCTTTTACAAAGATGGCGGTAACAGTACCGGGGATCTCCGCGTTGAGGGCTACGTTCTCATCGGCATCCACTTTTCCCTGTATGTCGATATAGCTGGTAAAGGTTTGGGGCACCAGGCTCCGCACTTCTACCATTTTCATCTTCGCCTGGCGGGTGGTATCCGACAAAGCAAGCTCCGCTTCCAGTTTTACGATCTCATCCTGTTTCGCTGAAACCTCTTTTTTCAAAAGTTCAAGCTGCGCTTTCTTGTCGCCGCCTTCGCTTTGCTGTCCACAGGACGCGGCCAGCACAACGAGCCCTCCTGCTATAAATGTTCTTTTCAACATATATTTTGTCATTTATCTGTATTTCTATTTAATGAGTTTTCCTGTTGCCTTATCGTAATCCACTTTTGCCAACAGGGCTTCGTACAGCGCGCCGAAATAATTGGTCTGCGCCTCCTTCAGCGAGGTTTCCGCGTTGAGCACTTCCAGGTTAGACCCAACGCCTTGCTCGTATTTAAGTTTTGCCGCCTTAAACACCCCCTCAGCAAGCACAATGTTCTTCTTTTGGGTCTCCAGCGAGGTGGCCGCATTCTCAAGGGTGATCCTTGAAGCTGCCAGCTCCAGGTCGATTCCCTGTTCCAGCATCTTGATATTATTATTTGCTATCTGCAGGCTCACCTTCGATTGCTCAAGATGGTAGCGCCCCCGGCCGCCTGAAAAGATGGGAATGTTAAGCCTCGCGCCGATAAGCGAGGTGGGATACCAGGTTTGATCAAAGTCAAGAAAGTCGAACTTATCGCGGAAGGCATTGGTGCTGAAACTGCCGTACAGCGCGAAGGAAGGCAGGTAAGCATACCTGTCCTTTTTTACCTGCAGCTGTGCCATGTTGCGCTGTGTTTCAAGCAACGAATATTCTACACGGTTCGAGTAATTGAACTTCTCAACGGCAGGTTCGGTTTGAAAGGTAATATCGGCCAGGCGGTCGCTGAGGGTCAGTGTGGCTGCCTGTGGAATGCCTGCCTGGAACTTGAGCGAGAGAAAGCTGAGGCCAAGGAGGCGTTTTACCTTTTCCTGTTCTACCGACAGGTTGTTGTAAGCCACGGTGATCCTGTCGAGATCTATCTTTTCCACAAAGCCATTATCATACATGGCCTTCATATCGTCCATCATTTTCTTGAGACGCTTCACGTTGGCGTCAAGAAGCACCATCCGTTCATCGTTCACCAGGGCCGAGTAATAGGCCTTGCTCACCGCTGTTGCCGTTTCTATCTTCGTACGGGTAGTGGCCTTGCGGGTGAGGTCGAGGAAGGTGCTGGTACTTTGCAGCGCTACAATATAATCGCCGCTGAAAACCAACTGCGAAATATCGATCCCGGCAGAAGCATTATACTGCGTACCGAACTTCACGCCGGCGTATGTACCGGGAGGGCCGCCAAAGAAATCGGCGGGCACCACCGAAGTGGGGATGTCGAGAAAATCCTTCACATCAATGCTGCCGTTGATCTGCGGCAGGCCGATGCCCCTCACCTCTTTCACCTTATAGCGTGCCGATGATTCCTGCTGGATAGCGTTCTGCACCTCCACCTGGTTCTTCATGGCATAATCTACCGCCTGCTGGAGACTGAGGCTCAGGTTCATGCTGTCCTTTGTTTGCGCCAGAACCATCCCCGACAAAAGGAAGAGGGAAAGCGCAAGTAAAGTGTTTCGTTTTTGTATCATATTATTCTTCTTCAATAACCTGTTTGTATTTGTTCACCAATTTGTGACCTTTCAATGTGCAAACCCCGTATAGGAAATGATCGAGCAATGCGATCTGCACGTCCAGTATCCTGAATTTTTCGGGCGGAAAAACATCGGGATCAAAACCTATGTCGATCTCCTGCATCCTTAACCTCGCCAGTATTTTTGTATTTATATCCGAACGGATAAGGCCTTGCTTAATGCCCCTTTGCAGGCTTTCTTCCACCATCTTAAGGATACAGTTCTCCTTGAAGTCCATGAATAACTTCCATGACTTGGGGTGATATTTCTGCAAATCGTAAAAAGCGGCGGGGTTCACCTTGCCTACCACTGTGCCGAGGTGCTTCATAATGGCGAAGAACTCTTCCATCACATTGGAAGAAGCGTTGGCGATCTGGCTGAAGTTACGCTCGTCTTCTTTGAGCTTCTCCTCCATGAGCCGGTGCACCACTTCATCCTTGTCCTGGAACAACTGGTAGATCGTTTTCTTGGAAACAGCCAGGTGTTTGGCAATGTCGTCCATGGTAACGCTGCGGATGCCATATTTGAAGAAAAGTTCTTCGGCCCCTTTCAGGATACGCTCAGCGCTTGCAGCTTCTTTTATTTGATGTTCCAAAACGGGTGCAAAACTATGGAAACTTTTAACATTCCCAAAGTTTCCATGAAATATTTTCAGGCCCGGCCCACACCCTTTCCTATTCGTCCAAATGACTATTTTTGCCCATAAGATCATTTATTATGGAACGGACTAAAGTTGCTGAATTGCTCAGATCGACCGATTTCGGCAAGGAAGTATGTGTAAAAGGCTGGGTGCGCACCAAGCGCGGCAATAAGAATGTAGCGTTCATAGCGCTCAACGACGGCTCCATTATCCATAATATACAGCTCGTAGCCGATGTAGCTGTTTTTGGCGAAGAGGCTCTTAAGCCGGTGACCACCGGTGCTTGCATTGCCGCTACCGGAACTTTGGTAAAGTCGCAAGGCCAGGGACAAACAGTAGAGATCCAGGCCAAAACCATAGAAGTATACGGTACTGCCGATGCTGAAACATTTCCGCTCCAAAAAAAGGGACATACCCTGGAGTTCCTTCGCGAGATCGCTCACCTGAGGCCGCGTACCAATACCTTTGGAGCTGTGCTGCGCATCCGCCATCACATGGCCTATGCGGTGCACAAGTTCTTTAACGACAAAGGGTTTTTCTGCCTTCACTCTCCTATCATAACAGGCTCCGATGCTGAAGGGGCCGGGGAAATGTTCAGGGTTACCACCCTCGATATGAAGAACCCTCCGAAAAACCCTGATGGGAGCATCAATTATAAGGAGGACTTTTTCGGGAAGGAAAGTAACCTGACCGTTTCGGGGCAACTGGAAGCCGAACTGGGCGCTTTGGCGCTCGGCCTTGTGTATACATTCGGACCTACCTTCAGGGCCGAGAACAGCAACACACCCCGTCACCTCGCCGAGTTTTGGATGATAGAGCCCGAGATGGCCTTTTATGATATTAAGGACAACATGGACCTGGCGGAAGAGATGCTGAAATACCTTATCCGCTACGCGCTTGAACATTGCAAGGACGACCTGGAGTTTCTCAACAACATGTACGATAAGGAATTGCTTAACAGGCTGAACAGCATCGCTGCCTCCAGCTTTCAGCGCCTTACTTATACTGAAGCCATTGAAGTGCTGAAGGCTTCCGGAAAAAAATTCGAGTTCAAGGCCGAATGGGGTGTTGACCTTCAAAAGGAACATGAGAACCATTTGGTGGACCATTTCAAAAAGCCGGTGATCCTTACCGATTATCCTAAAGGCATCAAGGCTTTTTATATGAAACAGAACGAAGATGGTAAAACTGTTCGCGCCATGGACGTGCTTTTCCCTTACGTGGGCGAGATGATAGGAGGTTCACAACGGGAAGAGAACTATGACAAGTTGCACGCGAGGATAAAGGAGATGGGCTTACACGAAGAAAGTCTTTGGTGGTACCTGGAAACACGCAAGTTCGGCACCTGTCCGCACAGCGGCTTCGGTCTTGGCTTTGAGCGCCTCATCCTGTTCATGACCGGAATGACCAATGTGCGTGACATCATACCATTCCCGAGAACACCTAAAAACGCGGAGTTCTGAAAAGCGTATACTTAATTCGTAAATTAGCAAGGTGTTAAAACAGTCCTTACAACAAAAGCTCTTACAAAAGTTATCGCCTCAGCAGATACAGCTGATGAAGATGATCCAGCTTCCTACGCTTGGCATCGAACAGCGGATCAAAGAGGAAATGGAGATCAATCCCGCGCTGGAAGAAGGAGAAGAGGGTGATGATGAGGAGACACCGGACGAAGAGAACGAAGATATTTACGATGAGGAAGAGCGCGAGGACAAGGATACCGATGATGATTTTTCGCTGAGCGATTATATGGACGACGACGAAGGCGCGTCGTACAAGCTCAAAGCCAATAATACCAGCCCCGATGACGAACGCAGGGAAATGCCCAACGCGGTTGCCGTGGGCTTCCACGACCTGCTCGAAAGCCAATTGGGCCTGCGTGTGCTCGACGACCACCAATACCAGGTGGCGCGGTACTTGCTTGGTAATATTGATGATGATGGCTATATGCGCCGTGACCTCGAGTCGGTGGTAGATGATATTGCTTTTTCGCAGAACATCACCACCACCAAAGAAGAACTGGAAGAGATGCTGGGTGTCATCCACGAGTTTGACCCTCCAGGCGTTGGCGCGCGCGACCTGCAGGAGTGCCTGCTGCTACAGCTGAAACGCAAGAGCCCCAAAACACCTTTGCTTCTTCTTTGTATTCGCGTGCTGGAAAACTGCATGGAGGAGTTTTCGAAAAAACATTACGAAAAGATCGCGAAGAGAATGGAGATCGATGACCAGAAGCTCAAAGAGGTCATTGGCGAGATACTGAAACTGAACCCAAGGCCGGGCAACTCCATGGCCGACAATTCGAAGATCAGCCAGCAGATAGTGCCTGATTTTGTGATCCAGAACATTGACGGAAATATGGAGCTGAGCCTCAACTCGAGGAACGTACCTGACCTTAGGGTGGCCAAGGTGTACAGCCAGATGATAGAGGAGTATGCAAAGCGCAGCGATAAGCTGGGCAAGGAGGCATTGGCCTTTGTAAAACAAAAGATAGAATCGGCCAAAGGCTTTATCGATTGTGTGCGCCAGCGCGAACAAACGCTGCTGCTCACTATGAAAGCCATCATGGACTACCAGAAGGAATTTTTCCGTGAAGGCGACGAGACCAAGCTGAAACCCATGATCCTGAAAGATATCTCAGACCGCATCGGGCTCGACCTTAGCACCGTTTCACGTGTATCGAACAGCAAATATGTGCAAACACCTTTCGGTACTTACCTGCTCAAGTTCTTTTTCTCCGAATCGATAGCTACCGACGAAGGCGAAGAAGTATCATCACGCGAGGTGAAGCGTATTCTTGCCGATAGTGTGGCGGCCGAAGACAAACACAAACCGCTTACCGACGATGAGTTGGCCAAGATCTTAAGGGAGAAAGGCTATAAGATAGCGCGCAGGACCGTGGCCAAGTACCGCGAGATGCTGGAGATCCCGGTGGCCCGAATGAGAAAACAGCTCTGAGGTGGAACGACGCATCGCCCAGGTCATCACTTATCTTTTTCATCCCCTCCTGATGCCCACCTGGGGAACCTTTTTAGCCTTCAATAGTCCGCCCCTCAGCAATATCCGTTTCAACACTTCCTTTTACATCGCCTTTTACCTCATCACTTTCGGGTTCACTTTCTTGTTGCCGGTGGTCAATTGCTATATCCTTCTTCGCAACGGAAACATCAAGAGCATGCGCATGGAAACAAAGGAGGAGCGGCGCCTCCCGCTGGTCATCACCTCGCTATTCTACTTTTCTGAATATTATCTTCTCAACCTTAACGAGAGCATCCCTGACGTATTAAAGCTCCTGATGCTGGGGGCTACCCTCTGTGTGATCGCCACGTTTATTGTGAACATGTTCTGGAAGATCAGCGCGCATATGATGGGAATTGGCGGATTGGCCGGGGCCATGATCGGCCTAAGTATCGGTTCCCGTTCAGGGATCAACATGGTATTGATATCGGTACTGCTCATGGCCGGCATCATTGGCTTCGCCAGGCTTGCATTGAAAGAGCACAAACCGGAGCAAGTGTATGCCGGTTTCCTGTTCGGCATGTTCTGCGAATGGGGTTTCCTCTACCTCTACCTGGCCTGAAAAGGAATGCCCTTTTTGTAGAACATATTTCCAATATTCCACTGTAGTTTCAGTAATACAAGGGCTTTCGGTGCTGGCACGGTTATTCACCTGTTCAAACAAGAGTCTTAGGGGTGCCTACAACAGCTGAGAAATACCCTCGGAACCTGAACCAGGACAATACCTGCGTAGGAAAAGATTCGAAACCCTTCCGGTTCATCTGGAAGGGTTTTTTTAAAAATAGAGGCGTGCAGGTAAAAGAGCTACAAAAAAAGATCTATGAGATCAGGGCGCAAAAAGTAATGCTTGATTTTGATCTCGCGAAGCTCTATAAAACCAAAACGAAACGCTTAAAAGAAGCTGTAAGAAGGAACAGCCGGCGCTTCCCTCCCGATTTTATGTTTGAGCTTACGAGAGAAGAGTATAATTCTCTAAGGACGCAAATTGCGTCCTTAGAAGTTGGCAGAGGAACCTATAGCAAGTTCAACCCTTTTGCTTTACAGAGCAAGGTATTGCCATGCTCTCAAGCGTTCTCAATAGTTCGAAAGCTGTACAGGTAAATATCTCGATCATAAGGGCCTTTGTATTCTTAAGACAATACGCCCTTTCACATCGCGACCTCACCGAAAAGCTAAAAGAGCTGGAGCGGAAACATGATAAGAAGTTCAAGGACGTTTATGAGGCGATCAATTACCTGCTTAGCAAGGACAATGTTAACACCGAACAGAAGAACAGAAAACAGATAGGGTTCAAATAGTATGTTTGTTTTCTAAGGACGCAAATTGCGTCCTTAGAAAAGGAACCTAAACAAGGGCATTGCGGAATTCCCAGCAAATAGCTAATTTCGCTCTCCATTTTCAGGGCCCATAGCTCAGGTGGTTAGAGCAACAGACTCATAATCTGTGGGTGCTTGGTTCGATCCCAAGTGGGCCCACAAGCAACAAAAGCCTTCAAATCAAAACGTTTGAAGGCTTTTTTAGTTCGATAAATTTACTGATGTTTTTATTACTTACTGGTAAATGATCTTTTGAACACCTTTTATTGTTCCACTAGAGTCCATCACTTTTACGAAGTAGATCCCTTTGGGAAATGAGGAAATATCAACCATAGAGTTATCACCACTGAGCACAGTGCGATAAATGATCTTTCCCATAGCTGCATACACTGTAATTTCTTCTCCTGATTTCTTAGAGTATATCTTAAACTTCCCTAGACAAGGATTGGGAAAGATGGTGATTCTGTCAGGGCGGGTGCCTTCATCTAGCCCAACGATTGGGGTGTACTCCCAAAAATCATCAATATCAAACGTGGTATTAAAATCAAAGCCTGTTCCGATATATCCCTTCCCTGCCAATGCGAACGCAGCGGCGTATGACCTAAATTGTATTGGAAAATTTGCCTTTTGTGACCAAGTGTCATTACCCTGATCGTATTCCCAAAAGTCATTTAGCTGGGCACTATTGGTCGAACCTGTACCTATGTATCCCTTATTCCCAATGGAAAAACCGGTAGCCGCATACCTTGCCACACCAGGGAAACTGGTTTTCTGTAACCATGTATTATTTCCAGAATCGTACTCCCAAAAGTCATTCAGGCAAGCTCCAAAATTGTCTTGACCCGTTCCAATATATCCCTTATTCGCAATGGAAAAGGCAATTGCTCCGCTTGTCCTTGGAGGACCAGGCAGTGTTGCTTTTTGAGTCCAGGCTCCTCCAGTCTGATCATATTCCCAAAAATCTTTAATTCCCGTAGTGTCCTTTCCTGTCCCAATGTATCCCTTCAGGCCAATTGAAAATCCCCTTGCATAAACTCTTGACCCCCCAGGAAAATCGGCCTTCTTGGTCCAACTGTTTGCTATTGGGTCGTACTCCCAAAAGTCGCTTGGTTGATTAGAAAGACTATCAATCCCAAGTCCAACATATCCTTTATTTCCAATAGCCAGCCCCATACAAGCGCTCCTTGATCCTCCTTTGAAATCCGCCTTCTGTGTCCAAGTATTTCCTACCGGGTCAAATTCCCAGAAGTCTCTCTTATGACCAGTAAAAGCGTCTAAACCAGTACCCAAATATCCTTTTGTCCCAATTGCAAAGCCAATAGCCGCTTCCCTGGAACCTCCAGGTAAATCAGCCCTTTTGAGCCAGGTGTTTTGAGCATGAGAGGAGCTAAAAGTAAGGCACAAAAAAAGAAGGGGAATATTGTTTCGCGCTACTTGCATATGATTTCTCTGCTGGAGGCTTATTGATAGATAATTTTCTTGAATCCCATTCTGCCACTTAGGTCATATATTTTCAAAAAATAAATGCCCTTTGAATGAGCAGAGATATTGATCTTTGTTATAATTTTCTCGATACCGAACTCCTGTATTAATTCACCTAATGCATTTATTATTGAAACTCTAAAGCCTGTGTAATCAACATTGGGATGTAGTTCAAGTTCAAATTCTCCATTAATAGATGGATTTGGCAAAACATTAAATACCAATTCGGTCAGTTGGTCGTTCCTCGCTGCCATTTCTGACTCTCTATCACCTTGTAGTTGAATGTAAGTATCTTGTATGCGGTATAGATCACCAAGTGTCATTTGATTGGATTCCTTTGCACTAAGATTACCACTACCATTGAATCCATATGTATTGAAACAATTTGTTAGGTGATCCGAAGCCTGACAATTCATATCTTTCAAAGCAGCGTCAATACTTGCGTCAAATAACACTCCTTTTCTTGCCTCAAATCCAGGTAGCAAGTCAATTGAATGAGCTGTTCTAAAGGTAATTTGGGCTCTAGCACATACGGGACAAGGGCATAAGGAACATGTCTGTTTGGGATCATTGTCATTTTGAATAATGTAATTCCCTTGATTGCCAATATTACCCGCCACAATACTTGCAAAAGCGCGTATGTTTTTCTTGTCCGATTCTATATAGTTGAATTTACTAACAGTGTTACTACATAAGTCTCCTGGAACAATATCCCTATAGGTTCCCGCTAAATAGCCAGGATTATTCAAGTAATACATATTGAAATATAGCATATAGTCAACACCGCTTGATTCACCGCTAAATGATTGTCCTGAAGTATTTGATCCACTTAGAATTCTACCACCATCTTGACTCCATTCATAATTTCCGTCGAAATAATTAGTCCCGTTACATGGAGCTGTATTAAGCAAACATTCGTAAAAAGAATCAGAAAAGAAATCTGGGCCACCCCAAATCAGTTGATAAAGAAGGGGAATATGGTGCAATTCGGATCCATTCGTTTTGCGCGCCCTCACATCAATTTTTGCGGCCGTTGCAAATAGTCCATGATCAAAGTCCCATGCTTTTCCAATGGCCGCCAAAACCAAAAACTTATCATCTTCCTGGTTTGGAGTTATATAAATTATGTTATTCCAAATGAACCTACTTGTAATATTGACTGTTGCATCATTACTATAAAATATATTATAATATTGTCCCGGATTAGTAGGGTTGATTATATACGAAGCAGCTCTGGCAAACCCATAGGCAAAAAGAGAGCCTATATTTCCTCCACCCGGGTCACATTTACAGCCAGTTGCATTTTGATCGTGATTGTCCCAATGAACGCCCTTAATACAGGAGTTTGTTACAGGATTAACAATTGTCCAACCATTGCTCTGAAACCAATCACTCCACCTTTTTGTAATATACTTAACCTCTGTATTAAAATCGGATGTAAGACCATCCCTAAATACCATGTTATTGTAGTTCTCTCCAAAAGGAACGCATTTAGTTACCATTGCAAGCCCATACATTAACTGGACAATTTGGTCGAAGGTCATTTCTTCGGGCCCTGAATGTTTACCATTCAAAAAAGAACAAGATCCTGTGAACCCAGCCCCAACTAAGGAAATCCCTGATTGAAAAGCCGAACTTATTCCTTTTGCCTTCCTCCCATCCAAAGGAGGAACCAAACTTGAGTTCAGTAGATTTTCATATAGCTCCCCATTACGGGAATGATTAACAAAATCCGTTTGTAGTGAGTTTTCTGGTAATTCATTGGTTATATCATCTCTAATTTGAAAACCATTAATATCATTTAAAAAACAATCTGTATTCTGGGGTATGTAATAGAACTTCCACCAATACTCGGCACAATGATCCAGTCGATTAATAGCATCAATTGCGTAGAAAAGCTCCTCTTTCGTCCTTTGTAAAGCCTGAGGTTGACAATTAGCGCAATTGAGGAGTGCACTGTATTCAGTCGCCAGCATCGCTATGTAATACCCAAGGTGAATACCAGCATCATTCCAATATAGCGTATTACCAGCATCTCTTTCTATGGCTGGCATACTCAGACCATAATCAAATCCGGGTATCACAAAGTTCTTTAACCGCTCTCGATACTTCCAGTATTTATTAAGATTTGTTTGGGAGGTTTGGCTAACGCCTTCTCCCGCTGTAAGAGTTTGAAGTATAATGATTGAAACAAGAATCCTTATAATCGAGTTCATTTTCTTGACTTATTAATGACTTTGTATTTACATCCTTTATCCAGATCAAAAACTCTGTTTGAGCCAGTAATAAAATTTTTTATCCAAATAACAGCCCCGACTGCTCCCACCCCAGCACCAACAAAAAACACTCTGACCAGTGTATAAATTGAAATATAAGGGCCTGCAATAATATCTCCTACAATGATCAGTGCACCTGAAAGAGTAAGGATTGCCCCAATATTTTGATACCTTTTTGAAAAGTGATCGTAGGCTTTAATTCTTTTTATACTCTTGAACAAATATTCCGTTCTGTCAATTACTAATGAGCTGTCAGAAATCTCAAAGACCGATCCTTTAATATTATTCAAGGTGTCGCCCTTCAACGTTATCTCTATTTTTTGCTGCTCCGTAACAGCGTAGGACTTATTGTGATTCGGGTCAGACAAAAACAAAACTCTTTGAGCATAAGTATTGCTATTGCCCATCAAAGAAAAAGAAATACCAATCAATATCAACAGTTTTTGCATACGGTAAATTATCTCTATTTTGTTTTTTCGATCTCCTTCTTAAGCGTTTCATTTTCTTTCTTCAGCTCTATAATATATAAACTGTTTTCCTCGATTTTCTCCAAGAGAATCGCAAACATTTTAGTAACATCAACGCCTTGAGAAACCACCTCTTTAGCAGAAGGCACCCCAGGCAGGTGCTTGTATTTTCTTACATACGTTTCAAGATCTTCCAGAGACATCAGTTTATAATTGGTGTTGAACACGTAGTCTGCCCAATCGGAAGTGCCATCCACCGCTACTCTACATCTCTCAGTCAAAATACCACCCGTTACATATAATTTGTATCCAGCAGGCAATGAAAGCGGGGCTCCTATAGCTACCCTTCCATCACCAAACACCGTAAAATTCTCTTTATTTGTGAATGTGTTAGTTACTGTAAAAGCCTTTGTAAGATCAGCATTATTGCCCGAAAGAATCGTCTGTATGCCAGCGCTCGTCGCTGCGTTTACTGTAAGTTTTGCACCTGGAGAGGTAGTTCCTATACCAACATTCCCGGTTTGTCCAATACCACCGGAGGGACCAACAAAAAAAGTAGGAACATCACTATTAAATCCAATACAAAGAGAATTGGAAATATTATTTGTTAGCCTCTGCCCAAAAGATATCCCCCTGCCAATGACTACTGATCCGAAAGACGATGATCCGGTTTGTAGAAATGAGCCAATAGCAGTAGAAAAACTTGCATCCGTTTGGTTAACAAAACCGATTGCGACAGAGCCCTGGGCCTTACCGATGGCGCTTGCAGAACCTAATCCAAGCCCGTTATTCCCATTGGTACTTACTCCGGACGCATAAACGGTATTATTCGCTGTGCTTATTACCACGGAACTGTCTCCAAAGTGTATTTCATCATTAGGAGCAATGATCCTAAAAGTAATAACCCTATTCGCCGTAACATCACCCAAAAAGGCTGGCCCCGTGACATTCACCGAATTGGCAAACAGATTACCCATGGCCCGTATATTACCATTCACTTCTAGTTTTTCGGTTGGCGTAGTCGTTCCGATCCCGATATTGCCATTGCCAAGGACACGGGCTGCTTCGCTGCCATTGGTCACGAATATAAGGGGGGCATTGTTGGTCGCTCCCAGGAAATCGGAAGTTCCTACAGAATTGCCATTTAAGCCCCATTTGGGCCCGCCTTGCGAAAAGGCATTGTAGTTTAAGCCCATTGCAATAAACAACAGCGCGGCTTTGATCGAGATTTTTTTCATGGGAATAGTTCTAGGTATTGCAATAGTAACGAATAGTGCGCCTAAAAGCAAGTTTCCTAAAAGAGATTTTTTCGCAATCTGGTAACCGGATGGCTACTAATCCAGCCACATCAAAAACTCCTTAATTGCCTTAAAATCCTCAGAAATGTTCGATAAGCTCCTAGTTGGGCCCACAAAAACAAAAAAGCCTGGCAGCGATGTCAGGCTTTACTTTATCTCCTGGCAAAGCTCGATGAGCACGCCATTGGAGGATTTGGGATGAAGGAAACAAATGAGCTTGTTGTCGGCACCCTTCTTGGGCTCTTCTGATAGCAGTTGGAAGCCCTCTTTCTTAAGGCGCTGCATCTCGGCTCTGATATCTTTTACTTCAAAGGCAATGTGGTGAATGCCTTCCCCCCTCTTCTCGATAAACTTCGCTATAGGGCTTTCAGGGCCGTCGGCTTCGAGCAGTTCGATCTTACTCTCTCCCATCTTAAAAAAGGAAGTGCTCACCCCTTCGCTTTCCACCTTCTCCAGTTTGTAATGCTCCTCTCCGAAAAGTTTCGCGAACAGTTCATTGGATGAAGCAATGTCCTTCACCGCGATACCAATATGCTCGATCTTTAACATCAAGCGAATATAAGAAGATTAATAGCTGGAGGTAGTAGAGGCCGGCTTCTTATTGAACTTGATACCGATCATGATCTCGTGGGTACCTGTACTGTAGTTCTTCAGGTTGGTAGTGGTGAAATCGTACGAGTATCCGAAGGTGAGGTTCTCCTGGTACACATACCCAAGGATCGCTGAGATAGCGTCCTTTGTTCGGAGCGCGCCGCCCAGCCATACCTTATCCTGGTAGATCACACGAGCGCCGAGGTCGAACTGCACCGGAGCAGGAGAAACATATTTCATTACCGCCGAAGGCTCTACATCAAAATCATCGTTGATCTCGAACTTGTACCCGGCTGTAACATAATAGTGCGTAGCCAGTTTGCTGAGCGATGTATAGGTATAATCGCTGAACTTGATCTTGCTCTGAACGATCTGCGGAACCGATGCTCCTACATAGAACTTATTGGAATACAAATAGAAGCCGGCACCGAAATCAGGCATCAGGTCGGTTTGTAATTGGTTGCCGATCACACCATCCACCGGATCGTGCAAAGTGATCTTCGAAGCGTCTACCATGAACTGCAGCAAGCCGGCATTGAGGCCCAGCGAAAGTTTGATCTCTTCGTTCAGCTTGAGATGATACGCATAGGTAAAGTAAACACCGGTACGCCTTGTAGGTCCTACGATATCAGTAAACAGGCATCCGCCAAAGCCGATCTTCCGGGAGCGGTGAGGACCATTCACGCTAAGGATATAGGTACGCGGCGCGTCGGTGATCCCTATCCACTGATAGCGGTTGTTCGATTTCGCCTCATAATACGGATTAACTCCTGCAACCGCGGGATTGTATACAAAATCGTTGAGCCTGTACTGGCTGAACTGCGGCAATTGCTGGGCCTCCGCGCTTAAGAAAGGCAGAGACAACAGCAGGGTGTATAGGATCCTTTTCATCATCTCAGTAGCGTGATAGGTCCGGTGAACACATCCGGGAATAAGGGATCGTTCAGGTTAATGATATAGTAATACGTTCCAACGGGCAAGGGTTTCCCTTTATATACGCCCTTCCACCGGTCATTAGGCGGATAGCCGTCAGAATGGAACAACAGCTCACCCCATCGGTTGTATATCTCCACGATACATTGCGGGAACAGCTCGATATTATCAATGATCCACTCATCGTTAGCGCCGTCGCCGTTGGGCGAGATACCGTTCGGGAAGATGATCTGCGGGAACACCGTTACCAGCACCGAGTCAAGCGATTCGCAGCCGTTGGCATTCGTCACCTTCACATAATACATCGTGGTAACGGTGGGTGAAGCATTAGGGTTCGATGAAGTAGTATCGCTCAGGCCGGCCTTCGGATACCAGGCATAAGTATAGGGCGTACCGCCGCCGCTCGCCGTGGGGTTGCCGCCTATCTGCACCGTAGTGGTATTGATGATGATACTCTTGTTGGCACCCGCATCCACTATGGGCAATGGGTTCACTGTAATGGTGATCGTATCCTTATCTATACAGGAACCGTTCGCCACTTCAAGCACGTAAGACGTGGTGCTGGTGGGAGTAACTGTTACTGTTGTAGTAGTCGAAATCTGGTTACCGCTCGGCAATATTGTCCAGGTATAGCTTGCGGCGTTCACACTTCCGCTTCCATCGAGCACGATCACTCCTCCCACGCAAATACTTGTATCATTACCGGGGTTGGAAAGCACCGTGACCGTTGACAGTATTGTGATGGCCGTTGTGTTCGTACAACCGTTCGCGTCGGTGACCGTAAGCGTGTAATTTCCTGAAAGGACGTTCGACACATTCGCCGTTGTCAAACCGCCAGGGTTCCAGGAATACGTGTACACTCCTGTTCCGCCCGAAACAGTGGTGCTCACCGATCCATCAGGAACTGTATTACAACTTGAGTTAGTTACTGAATAAATAACCCCCAGGGTGACTGGGCTCACGAGCGTATCGGTCTTCACCGCAGTACATCCATTAGCGTCGGTCACCATTACAGAATAAATACCGGCACAGAGACTGGATATGGAATTGGTTGTACCGCCTGTGCTCCAGGTGAAAGTATA
>JANWJV010000095.1 GCA_025451785.1 Bacteroidia bacterium
AACCAGGAATGGCTGCCTTTCACTTCTCTTCCCAGGAAAGGCACCAAAAGGTTGGCGAGAATAAAGAAAATATAAATACCGTAGGCAAACACCGTATAAAAGCCTTCGTCAACAATGAGTATGATAAGCGCCAGGCCAAGGGAGGTGCCGATCCAGATCAACTGCTTGCCGTACTTCTGGCTCATGTCGAGAAGGTCAGGATGGTCTTCATTGAAAACTGCCGAATGAATGTTCAGCCATCCCATAAAGATGAGGACCAGGTACAAGAATACCGTGATCCAGTCGAGGTTCGAGAATATGTTACTTCTTCCTTCCCGCAAGCTGCATTTCTATCAGGTTCGCCTCAATGATCCTTTTCTCCATGTCGAGCCGTTCGATCTTTCCTTTCAGGTATTTTTCCATCATAAGGGTCGCGATGGGGCCTGCCCAGGTAGCACCAAAGCCCGCGTTCTCCACCAGTACGGCTATCGCGATCTTCGGGTTCTCTTTGGGGGCGAAAGCCACAAATACACTGTGGTCTTTGCCGTGGGGATTTTGCGCGGTCCCTGTCTTGGCGCAAAACTCAACACCGGGTATCTTCAGTTGGGCGGCCGTGCCGCTTTGTACGGCCTTGCTCATTCCTTCGATCACATCATTGAAGCAGGCGGTATCATGCACAAGCGTGTAGTTCTTCACTTTAAACCGCGCGAGGGAGGTATCGTTGGGATTGCCGTTCACTG
This sequence comes from Bacteroidia bacterium, assembly GCA_025451785.1. Taxonomy (GTDB): domain Bacteria; phylum Bacteroidota; class Bacteroidia; order JANWJV01; family JANWJV01; genus JANWJV01. The sequence goes on from JANWJV010000095.1 coordinate 720, forward strand.
CCCTCACGATGTGGGGAATGTAATAATAGCCCCTGTTCGCGATCGCCGCCACTATATTGGCGCCCTGCAGCTGTGTAACGCCGAGCTCGGCCTGGCCTATACCGAGCGAAATGATATTGGAAGCCTTCCAGTTCTTGCCGAATACTTTCGGGCCAGAATAATAAGTGGAGGTTGGCAATGTCCCTCTCAGTTCGTTAACGATATCGGCGTTAAGCCTCCGTCCGATACCAAAGCTCAGCACATATTTTCTCCAATATTCAAAACCCTCCTGATCGTTCTTGTATTTTTTATTATCGAGGATGCTTTTGAACACGTAGGAGAAATAGGAATTGCAGGAAGTGCCAATGGCCCCTGTGAGGTCGCAGGGAGAAGCATGGTTATGGCATTTCGGTTTTCCACCGAGCGGCGGATATCCTCCGCGGCAGGGATAGAGGGTATGGGGTGTGAGCACGCCTTCCTGTAAACCAATGAGCGCGTCTACCAGTTTGAAAGTGGAGCCGGGCGGGTAGGGCGCCATCAACGCCCTGTTATACAGCGGTACCCCGATGGTGTCTTGCGCCAGCTTCGAGTAATTGACAGAACGTACCCTTCCCACCATGAGGTTGGGATCATAGGTAGGGCTTGTTACCAGTGCCAGGATCTCGCCCGTGGAAGGATCGATGGCTACCGCGCTGCCGATCTTGTTCGTCATCAACAGTTCCCCGTATTCCTGGAGGTCGGCGTCAAGCGTACAGCTGAGCTGTAAGCCGGGAATAGAAAGTGTATCGTACCTGCCCTCCGCATAGCTTCCTTTCTCACGGTTGTGCACATCCACCATCATAATACGCAGTCCTTTCTTCCCTCTGAGCTGAGCTTCGTAAGATTTCTCGATCCCGCTGATGCCGATGTAATCACCTTCTTTATAGTAAGGGTCTTTTTCGGTCATGTTCTTGTCCACCTCACCAATGTATCCTAAAAGGTGCGCGGCGATCTTCTTCGGGTATTTGCGCAGTGTTCTCGACTGCACAAAAAATCCTTTGAACTTATAGAGCTTTTCCTGCAGCGCGGCATAGGTTTGGGCGGAGATCTGCTTTTCGAAAATGGAAGGCTTGCGAGGCGAGTTGGGCGCTTCGTTCGCTTTTTTCATCTTCCTAAGGAACGATTCTTTGGTGATGTCAAGCAGTTTGCAAAGTGCCATGGTATCGATCTCCTTTACCTGCTTGGGCGTTACCATCAGGTCGTAGGCAGCCTCGTTATACACCAGCAGTTTGCCTTTACGGTCGTAGATGTATCCCCTCACCGCGTAATCGGTAAGGTAACGGAAGGCCTGGTTCTTGGCATCCAGTTTATAGCTGTCGTCCACCACCTGCAGATAGAAGAGGCGTATAGCGAAGATGATGCCGCAGAGGAGTACGATCCCAATGACTATATATTTCCGTTCTGAATAAGCGTTGGTCATTTCTCTTCTTTCTTCCGGTAGAACAGGAACTGTGTGATAACAACGAGTAGCATGGTGAAGATGCTGCTGAGCAGGATACGGAAGAAGGTGGAGAAGAACTCGGAGAAGCGGAAGATCTCAATATAAAATAGCAGCAGGTGGTGAAGAAAGACGAGGATGCCGGCATAGGAGAGGAACCAGGGGAGGCCGAGGTATTGGATGGTAGGTTGTGTGCCAAAATCATAGCCTTCGCGCGGCGAGAACAATCTCAGCACCGAAGGCCTGCAGAAGGCCATGAACACGCAAGCGGCGGCATGCATTCCCATGGTGTCGTAAAACATGTCGATGATGAGGCCGAGGAAGAAAGAGACGATCATCACCAGCCATCCCGGTGTTTCGAAGGGCAGGAGCAGGATAAAGAGCACGTACAGGAAAGGGTTGATGAACCTGCCCAGGTCGATGTTCTTCACGATGAGCACCTGTGCCAGCACCAGCAGGAGAAAACGAAGCCCGTTCTTTGCTAACTCGTTCAGCATCTATTTGTCCTTGTCGGTTTGGGAGGCCGCTTCCAGCTTCACCTGTTCGTCTTTCAGGATGTTGTTCACGATATACACGTAATCCACTTTCCTGAAGTCGGTGGAGAGCCGCACCTTAACAGTATAGAACGATTCGCCCGACTTGATGGTAAAGCTTTCTACCGTTCCCGCGAGGATATTCTCGGGGAAGGTAGGTGAATAGGAATTCGTTACGATGGTATCGCCTTTGAGGAGGCGAACGTGGGTAGGAATATCGGTAAAGGTAGCGAACTGGTAATCATTGCCTTCCCAGAAGAGGGGGCCGAAGGAACCTTCCTTCTTCACTTTGCAATTCACCTTTACATCCTTGTGCAGTATCGACATCACAGAACAAAAGTTCTCCGAAACATTTTTCACGATGCCAACAATGCCGGTGCCCGAGATCACGGCCATCTCTTCGCGGATGCCTTGCTTGTAGCCTTTGTTGAGGGTAAGGTAATTGTTCCTGCGGTTGGTGGAGTTGTTTACCACCTTGGCGGGGATGTAGGAGTATTGTTGTTTATGTATCGAATCCTTCACCACGATATTGCCTGAGGAGAGGTCGGCGAAGGAAGCGATGGACATGCTGCGAAGCCGCGCGTTTTCCATGGCGAGCAGCTGGTTGGTGTAGCGTAGGTTGAAATATTCTTCCACCTCCGAGTAGGTTTCGAGCACCGAGCCACTAACTGCATTGGAAGAACTGATGAACCTGGCACGCTGAAAGCCATTGTTCATCACGATAAGATAGGTGCAGAGGAGCTCGAGGAGTAAAAAAAGTACGAAGAAATTATTTTTCCAGATGAAGAGGATCAGGTTCCGCATAGTTGTTCAGGATCGTCTCCTCCGTACATTACTTCATCAGGAAGGGGAATTTATCAACGTTCTTGAGCGCGATGCCCGTACCCCTGGCTACAGCGCGCAGCGGGTCTTCGGCAATGTGAACAGGAAGTTTTGTCTTCAGGGAGATACGTTTGTCAAGTCCGCGCAGCATAGAGCCGCCGCCGGCCAGGTAAATGCCCGTACGGTAAATGTCGGCCGAAAGTTCGGGAGGGGTCATCTCCAGCGCGTTCAGGATCGCTTCTTCCACCTTGGCGATCGACTTGTCGAGCGCGTGCGCTATCTCCACATAGGAAACATAGATCTCTTTGGGAATGCCGGTCATCAGGTCGCGTCCGTGTACCGCGTAATCGGGCGGAGGATTGTCGATCTCGGTCATGGCGGCGCCTACTTCTATCTTCACACGTTCTGCCGAACGTTCGCCGATGAGGATGTTGTGCTGTCGGCGCATGTATTCTTCAATGTTCGAAGTGAACTCGTCACCGGCGATCCGTATCGACTTATCGCAAACAATACCGCCGAGCGCTATCACCGCGATCTCGCTGGTACCACCGCCAATGTCGATGATCATATTGCCCATGGGCTCTTCCACATCGATGCCGATACCGATGGCGGCGGCCATAGGTTCGTGAATGAGGTACACCTCTTTGCCTCCCGCGTGCTCTGCCGAGTCGCGTACCGCGCGCTTTTCCACCTCAGTGATACCTGAAGGAATGCATATTACCATTTTGAGAGAAGGAGTGAAGAGCCTGCGCCCCGGGTTGATCATTTTGATCATGCCCCGTATCATATGTTCCGCCGCGTGGAAGTCGGCGATCACACCGTCCTTCAGCGGACGGATGGTCTTGATGTTCTCGTGCGTTTTGCCATGCATCTGCTGGGCTTGCTTGCCCACCGCGATCACCCGGCCTGTCATGCGGTCCATCGCCACGATGGAGGGTTCGTCAACCACCACCTTGTCGTTATGGATGATGAGTGTGTTCGCCGTTCCGAGGTCGATCGCAATTTCTTGTGTGAGGAAGTTAAATAAACCCATAGATGGATTTTAGATTTTTGATTGTTGATTTGTCACCCTGAGCCCTTCGCCTTCGCTCAGGGCAGGCTCCGTTGAAGTTTTATACGTTGTTTTCTCTCTTTTTGTTCCTTAATGTTTGAAATGCCTTGTTCCGGTCATCACCATGCTCATACCGGCCTTGTCGCAATAAGCGATAGAGTCTTTGTCCTTGATGGAGCCTCCCGGCTGCACCACCGCTGTGATCCCTGCCTTGCCCGCTATCTCCACACAGTCGGGGAAAGGGAAGAAGGCATCGGAAGCCATCACGGAGCCTTTCAGGTCAAACCCGAACTCTCCCGCTTTCTGGATGGCCTGCCTCAGGGCATCTACCCTCGAGGTTTGGCCCACCCCGCTGGCCAACAGCTGGTTGTTCTTTGCCAGGATGATGGTATTTGACTTGGTGTGCTTCACCAGCTTATTGGCGAACACCAGGTCGGTCTTCTCTTGTTCCGTCGGGGCTTTGGTGGTCACCGTTTTCATGTCGGCAACTGTTTCGGTCTTCAGGTCTTTGTCCTGCTCGATGATCCCGTTAAGGAGCGTGCGGAACGACTTGGCGGGCATTTCCACTTTCTTCTGCTCCAGGATAATGCGATTGGGTTTCTGTTTCAAGAGCTCCAGTACTCCGGGTTGGAAACCCGGGGCTACAACAACTTCGAAGAAAAGCTTGTGCATTTCTTCCGCGGTAGCAAGGTCGATGGGTTTGTTGGTAATGAGCACACCTCCGAAAGCGGAAACAGGGTCGCCGGCAAGGGCGTCCTTCCATGCGTCCACCAGTTTCTCCCTTGAGGCCAGTCCGCAGGCATTGTTATGCTTGAGGATGGCAAAGGTGGTATCGGTAAATTCGGCAATAAGGTTCACCGCCGCGTCAACATCCAAAAGGTTGTTGTAGGAAAGCTCTTTGCCATTCAGCTGGCTGAAAAGCGCATCCATCTTGCCATAAAAAGTACCCTTCTGGTGAGGGTTCTCTCCATAGCGAAGGGTCTTGGATTCACTTACGCTCTGCTTGAAAGCGCCTTCGCCTTTGCTGAAGTAGTTGTAGATGGCGGTATCGTAGTGAGAGGAGACCTGGAACGCTTCGGAGGCCAGGTCCTTGCGCTGCTGCAGGGTGGAAGAGCCTTGTCCCTTGGTAAGAATATTCATCAGGCACTCGTACTCGTTGCGCGAAGGAATGATCACCACGTCCTTGAAGTTCTTCGCGGCAGCCCTTATGAGGGAGATGCCGCCGATGTCGATCTTCTCGATGATAGCCTGCTCGTCGGTTGTGCTGGCAACGGTTTGTTCGAAAGGGTAGAGGTCAACGATCACCAGGTCGATGGGCGGTATCTCGTACTCCTCCAGCTGCAACTGATCGCTTTCCAGATCGCGGCGGTTGAGGATGCCTCCGAAAATTTTTGGGTGAAGTGTTTTTACACGGCCGCCGAGGATGGAAGGGTAGGAGGTGAGGGTTTCTACCGGGATCACTTTCGCTCCGAGGCCCTCTATGAACTCCTGTGTTCCGCCGGTGCTGTACATCTGTACGTTCAGCTCCTGCAGCTTCTTGATGACAGGTTCTAAATTGTCTTTATGGTATACTGAAATTAGGGCGTTCCCGATCCTTTTTAAACCGCTCATCTGTTAATTTAACAGGTCAAAATTAGTACAAAAACAGGGAATAGTTCTATTGTTGATAAATGTTCCTAAATGTTCATAAGGCTCTTGACCCCTCCCTGTCCCTCCCCTATCTGCTTCGCAGCAGGGGAGGGAAACTGTCTAATACAAACCCATTTTGCATTACATTTGTTCATGCTTTTTCTAACCCTCCTCAAAGAGAGTGTTTTCTTCGCGATCAACGCATTGGTAACGAACAAGCTTCGCACCTTCCTTTCGCTGTTGGGTATTACCATTGGTATCTTCTCCATCATCATCGTGTTTACCGTTATCGATTCCCTCGAGCGGAACATCCACAAAACGGTGGCCTCATTGGGTGACAACGTGATCTTCGTTGAGAAATGGCCCTGGAACTTTGACCCTGAACAGCCCTGGTGGACCTATCTGCAAAGGCCGGTGGTGGATTATACGGAGCTGGAAGAGGTGCTTCGTAAGAGCGACGGAGCCGAATCAGGCGCCTTTGCCATCAGAGGTAACCGCACGGTACAATACAAGAGCAGCAGCATCGAGAACGTAAATATCCTTTGTGTTTCCCATAACTTCGACAGGGTAAAGACCTTTGATGTTGCCGACGGGCGTTACTTTACGGAGATAGAGTCAGCTGCCGGCAGGCCCGTGGCTATCATTGGCGATGCCCTGGCCGAGGCGCTGTTCCCCGGGTTCAGCCCTGTAGGCCAAACGATCAAGATAGGTGGGGCGAAGGCGGTGGTAGTAGGTGTTTTAAAAAAAGAGGGGGAAAGTATATTGGGCGGCACCATGGATACCCAGGTGATGGTGCCGGTGAACTACGCGCGCAGCCTCGTGGACATTCGCAACGATGATGTAGACCCCCGTATCTACGTACGGGCCAAACCAGGTGTGACGAACGATGATCTTATTGACGAGCTCCAGGGCATCATGCGTTCCATCCGCAAGTTGAAGCCGCTCGAGGAGGATAATTTCGCGCTGAACCAAACCAGCTTGCTCAGCACCCAGTTCGACAGCCTCTTTGGTATTGTTGGAACGGTGGGTTGGGTCATCGGTGGGCTTTCCATCCTGGTGGGAGGATTCGGCATCGCCAACATCATGTTCGTTTCAGTGAAGGAGCGAACCAACCTGATCGGGATACAAAAATCATTGGGCGCGAAGAACTATTTTATTTTGTTCCAATTCCTTTCTGAGTCGGTGTTCCTTTCGCTTATCGGCGGCCTGTTCGGCCTGCTGCTTATCTATATCCTCATTGCCCTGTTCGGTAGTTCGATACCGCTGGAAGTTACCATGACGAAGTCGAACGTGATCCTTGGGCTTACTATTTCGATCCTTGTTGGGGTGATCTCCGGTTTTGTTCCCGCCTACGGAGCCTCACAGCTCGATCCTGTTGAAGCCATAAGAGCCACTTAAATGGAAGCGATAAAAAAACGTCCGGCACTGCTTAGCTTCATCTGTATCCTCGGGTACATATGGATCGTGTTCAGCTTTCCCGGCGTGTTCTCTCCCTCGGTGAAAAAGCTCGGCGACTGGTATCCTGCCTTGTTTGGATTATTGGTGGCGGCCAGCTTCATCTCCTTCATTGGAGTTTGGCATATGAAGCGTTGGGGAGTGGAGTTGTATGTGCTTACGTTCTTTACGAAGCAGATCGTGTTTTACCTGCTTGATGATATGAGTTTTATGGGGATCTTCTTCTCGGTGGTGTTTATATCGTGCTTTGTTCCGTTCTATAGGCGGATGGATCCTAATCTGTGACCCTAAAGGCAAATTTGCAAACGCGCAAACATACAATTGCCTCTTGCCTATTTGGCAACTATCCCCTCCAACAAACCCTTCGCCGCTTCGATACTCTTTACATTTTCAAAACTTAGGCTCAGCCTTTTATTTCCTTCTTTCATTTTGGCAAGTCTGGCGTTCTTCTGAAC
>JANWJV010000096.1 GCA_025451785.1 Bacteroidia bacterium
GAAAAGGTACATATTTTATATGGATGATGCCTGCCTGCCGGCAGGCAGGGTTGATGGATGATGGATAATGGAAGGTTGGGATGTACAAAGATGAGTTTGGTAATGGCCAAGGAGAGCTTGGTCTACACCGGGGAAAGCTTAGGTTATGCCAGAAAGAGCTTGGCTCACACCGGGGAAGGCTTGGCCTATACCGGGGAAAGCTTGGCCTACACCAGAGAGAGCTTGGGTTGTACCGGAGAAATCTTAGCCTATATCGGAGAGAGCTTGGGTTGTACCGGAGAAAGCTTAGCCTATATCGGGGAGAGCTTGGGTTGTACCGGAGAAAGCTTGGCCTATACCGGAAAAAGCTTGGCCCACACCGGGGAGAGTCTGGCCTATGCCGGCGAGAGCTAGGGTTATACCGGGGAGAGATTGTAAAGGGCCAAGCCTACAGATAACGAAAGTTCTCTATTTTAGATGCACATATTGATATCAGCATCATGCAAAAAACACTTTCTTCCTGGATCAAAAGCGCCGCTTTTCTTTTGATCACTATTTCTACTCTTAGCTGCGGAAACAAATTAGAAGGCTGGACTACTTTTGAAGATAGGTTTGGCTTTGGATCAATATCATTGCCAACCACCCCAACCGAAAGGATCGATACAATCCCTTCTGAGAGTTTTGCCATTATCTATGCAAGCCATATGTCATCTATAGACAATGAGGGGGTCAGCCCTTCAACGTTTGGTTATAACATCTACTTTCCAACCGATAATACTGCACTCGATTTCTTTGAAATAAAAAAGGACACCGCAAAAACAAACCAGGTATTTGAGAATATGATCCAGGGAGCCCTTTCAAACTCAGTAAGTGAACTGGGCGAAAAAAGTTACTTCTCATACCCAGAACCAGGTGTGCGATTTACCGCGATCAACAAGAGCAACGGCATGTTAGGTATTTGCAGACTTATCATTTTCGATAACTATGTTATCCTGACTGGAGCCTATGGAACTACTGGTTCATTTTCGAACGAGAGCGAAGAGGAATTTTTTAAAAGCTTAAAGATCAACTCCGGGAAAAGAAACAGAAAATAGCCGGTCCAATCTTAATAGCGCGCTAAACACAAATACTTACTTTTGCCCCCATGATCCCCGCTAACGACCCCAAGCTCAAATCCTGGATACCCGTCCCCGCTAACAGCGACTTCCCTATACAGAACCTTCCTTTTGGTGTGTTCCGTCCGAAAGACGCGCTGCCGCGAATGGGAGTGGCCATTGGGGAACATGTGTTCGACCTGGCAGTAGCGGCCGACATGGGCTATCTGCGTGACCTGGGTGTGAACCCGATCATTTTTCTGAATGATTCGCTGAACCCTTTCATTGCCTGCGGCAGAGATGCATGGAGAAAAGCAAGGCAAGTGGTTTCTGACCTGCTGCGTGAAGACAATCCCGAAGTACGTGATAACGAAAAGCACCGCGCCAAACTGATCCATAAGATGAGCGAAGTGGAATTATTACTTCCCGTAAAGGTGGGCGATTATACCGATTTCTATTCGAGCATCGATCATGCTACCAATGTAGGCACTATGTTCCGCGATCCTACTAACGCCTTACTCCCCAACTGGAAACATTTGCCGGTAGGTTATCATGGCCGCGCAAGCTCTATTGTGATATCAGGTACTGATTTTCATCGCCCTAAAGGACAAACCAAACCCGCTGATGCCGAGAAGCCGGTGTTCGGCCCCTGCAAATTGCTTGACTTTGAACTGGAGATGGCCTTTGTGATAGGCAAGGAAACCAAACTGGGTGAGAGCGTAAGCACCGCCAACGCGGAAGAACACATCTTCGGCATGCTGCTCTTCAACGACTGGAGCGCGCGCGATATTCAAACCTGGGAGTATGTTCCACTGGGGCCTTTCCTGGCCAAGAACTTTTGTTCCTCTGTTTCTCCCTGGGTAGTTACTATGGATGCGCTCGAACCCTTCCGTTGCGAAGGCTATAAGCAGGATCCCGAGCCCCTGCCCTATCTGAAATACAGCGGCAACAAGAACATCGATATTAAACTGGAAGTGTTTATTCAGCCTCCCAATGCCGCAGAGAACAAAGTGTGCAGCAGCAATTACAAATACATGTACTGGACCATGGAGCAGCAGCTCGCGCATCATACCGTGAATGGCTGTAACATAAAGCCCGGCGATATGATGGCTTCCGGTACCATCAGCGGCCCAACACCCGAATCCTACGGCTCGATGCTGGAGCTTAGCTGGAAGGGTACCAAGCCCTTGAAACTGGCCGACGGCAGCGAACGCAAGTTCATCAACGATAACGATACCGTTATCATGAGGGGCTATGCGGAGAAGAATGGTGTGCGGATCGGATTTGGGGAAGTGCGCGGAAAAGTACTGCCGGCAACTTAAACTTTAACCTTCTGATAGAGCCAGGTTTCCTTTAAGGGACTCTCCCACTTGGTATCGAACTCCTCCTTGGTAGCTACCAGGTTATTGAACACAATGGTGTTCTCATCCACCAAGCCTTCGGCCAACAGTTTACTGAAATCGGTAATAGCGCAAGCGTAGATCTTTTCCTCCTTGCGAAAGGCCACGTTGAGCCTGCTTAGCAATGATATATTGTTCTCCTGCTCTATTTCTTTGATGAAGTTCACTGATTTATCGATGCCGCAGCCGCTGGCAGGCGCCGTCTTCTCATCAACGAACACTACGATAAAGCGATTGTAAAAGATATCGATGCGGGCATTCATCAGGGCTCCATGCGAGGTCCAGCGGTCGAGGAAGGCATCGGCCAGGCGGTCGGTCATGTCGATCTCGGCAGCGGTAAGTTCCCTGTTGGCCTGGTAGATCCAAACACGGGAGTGCTGGGGCATGCTGGTGTAGTCTTCCATTTGAGTCGTTTAGTAGGCAGTTGGCAGTCTTAGGTCAGTCGTTAAGTAGGCAGTAGGCAGTCTTTAGTTTAGTTTGGATTAGTTTTGGTACGGGGAAGAAACTTCTGAGGGTTTGCTATCATACTGCCAAGCATTTTGCCTACTTCCTCGTATCGCGATACAAGGCTCTGGTGCAGCGCGGATGCTATATAACCGCAATCTTTACTGAAATCAAGCCACACTACCGTTTCGCTGCACTCACCATCAGAATCGCTCATCTTACTTGCAAAATGCTTAGGATATATTCTCTTTCTATAACCTTCCGTAATATTTACGCAAGCCGACCTTGAGGATTTTCTGACCTGGCTTGTTAGATCATAACGTTCCTCCTTAGGGAATTCCTTTGTTATCTCAAAGACCTCCATCGCGAGTTTGTATGCCAACTGATAAACCTTAAGGTTCCTATATCCGAAATCCACAACGCAAATCTCGGTAGTTTCTGAACGCAACTCCATAAAACCGCCAGAAATATTTCCTCACAGTAGCTCACAGCACTGCCTACTGCCTACTGCCTACTGTCTCCTGCCTACTCCTTCAACCCACCAACCACGATCTCCGCAATATCGAGAACTTTAACAGAAGACTCCTTATTGAAATGCTTCACCCCATCACTCATCATTGTCATACAAAAGGGGCAGGCTGTGGCAATAACCGATGGAGTTAACTCAAGAGCTTCCTCCGTTCTTTCGACGTTTACCTCTTTATTTCCTTTCTCCGCTTCTTTAAACATCTGCGCTCCGCCTGCTCCGCAGCAAAAACCTTTCTCGCGGCTGCGTTTCATTTCGGCCAGGTCGGCGTCGAGCGCTTTAATGGCTTCACGCGGCGCCTCGTAAACACTATTGGCGCGGCCTAAGTAACAGGCGTCGTGGTACGTGATCTTCTTTCCTTTAAAAGCTCCGCCCTGTACTTTTAATTTACCTGCATCAATAAGTTCCTGCACCAATTGTGTATGATGGATCACCTCGTAATTACCACCCAGGGCAGGATATTCGTTCTTAAGGGTATTGAAACAATGTGGACAGCCTGTAACGATCTTTTTCACGTTATAACCGTTCAGCACCGTGATATTGTTCATGGCCTGCATCTGGAAGAGGAACTCATTACCCGCACGCTTGGCAGGATCGCCCGTGCAGCTTTCTTCAGTGCCCAACACAGCGAACTTCATTCCCACGTGATCAAGAATGCGAACAATGGCCCGCGTTATCTTCTTGGCGCGGTCATCGAAACTGCCGGCACAACCAACCCAGAATAATATTTCCGGGCTTTCGCCTGAGGCAAGGTATTCTGCGTATGTTTTGACTTGTATTTCCATTGTTGTTAAAATATGAAATGTGAGATATGAGATGTGAAAACGGGTTTCATATTTCGCATTTCATATTTCATATCTTAAAATTCATTTTTCCAATTTAACCTGTCACTCTGCGCAAAAGCCCAGGGGGCCCCGTTGTTCTCTACGTTGGTAAACATCATGTTCAACTCTGTTGGAGCTGCGCTCTGCTCCATTACCAGGTAACGGCGCAGGTCGATGATAATGCCCAGGGGATCGATGTTCACCGGGCATTCCTCCACGCAGGCATTGCAGCTGGTGCAGGCCCATAGTTCTTCGGGGGTGATATAGTTTCCGCTTAGTGCCTTTCCATCATCCACAAACTTCCCGTTCTTATCAATGTTCTTTCCTACTTCCTCCAAACGGTCGCGGGTATCCATCATGATCTTACGCGGCGAAAGCAGTTTGCCGGTTTGATTGGCCGGACAAGCCGAAGTACAGCGACCACATTCGGTACAGGTATAAGCGTCCATCAATTGCTTCCAGCTAAGGTCCTGCACGTCTTTAGCCCCGAAACGCATGGGCTGATCAGGATTCGCGGGCGGAGGTGTAAACGTAGGATCAAGCATGGCCTTTACCTCGTTGGTAACACTGCCAAGGTTGGTAAACTTTCCTTTAGGATTAAGATTGGCGTAGAATACGTTCGGGAATGCAAGTACAATATGGAAGTGCTTGGAGATAACAAGATAATTTAGGAACGCAAACACTCCGAAGATATGGAACCACCAGCAAGCATTTGCAATTATATGCAAACCTTCATCGCTTATTCCAGAAAGAAAAGGCACCAAATACTGGCTCACAGGAAGCATTGATCCTAACAGATTCGCTCTCTGATAGGTCGTCAACTCAGCCGCATTCATTAAAAACAACGAACACATTATCAGTATCTCCGAGATCAGAATGATATTCGCATCGCTCTTAGGCCAGCCATCCAATTCTTTCATCACCAGGCGCTTTACCTTTGTGATATTTCTGCGAATGAGGAAGACAGCGCAACCGAATGTAACCAGGAAGGCGAATATTTCGAAAGAGCCGATCATATATGTATACAGTGGAAATCCTTCGAAATTCAAAAACGAAAGAACACGGTGTGTGCCGAAGGCGCCGTCGATAAACATCTCCAGCACTTCTATATTGATCAGCACAAAGCCCACATAAACGAACAGGTGCAATATAGCGGGCAGTGGCCTTTTGAACATCTTCTTCTGCCCTAAGGCCACCAGGGTCATTATCTTCCAGCGCTCGCCCTTACGGTCGTTACGTACTTCATCCTTACCCAATAAAATATTACGCCTTACACGGCGGATGTTGCGGATAAATAATGCGGAAGCGGAAATAAAGAGGAGAAGAAATATGATGCTCGATACGCTCATCAGGGTGACCTGCGCTTTTTAGGCTTGTCTTTCTTTCCAAAGATAGAAAAATATCGTCCCGGATATTTCTTCATATCCACCATAAGGGCATTAAGGCTGGCGGAGGAGGAATCCAATTGGCTGTACAGCCTTTTATCGTTTACCAGCAGACCGATAGAGCCTTGCCCTGTATTGATCTTCTCCATAACAGAAGATACGCTTGCCAGGGTCTTGTTGGTGTTATTGATGGTGCTCATCAGGTTCGACTTCGCTATACTATCGGTGATGTTTGAAATATTGTTCATGGCATTCGACAGCTTCGCGTTATTATCAGCAATAGTGGTGGTGATCATCTGCACCTTTGTGAAGATGATGGACAGCTTGGTCTTTTCTGAAGCTACCAGGGTATCGAGCCTGAGCGAGGTCTTTTCGAAAGTGGCAATGGCGTTCTTGATGCTCTCGAAGCTATTCGAAAGGTCTTCCCTGGCGTCTTCGTTGAAGATCGCCTGGATCACAACCATCACCGAATCGAGGGAGGACAAGAGCGCTTCCGCCTTCTTCTTCAGGGGAGCGATCTGTTTATCTACTACTGATTTAAGGTCTTCCGCAACATCCGAACGCAGCGTATCGCCATCCTCGGCCATTACCGTTGAATTGCCTTTGAGCAGCTGTATTTCCATAGTACCCAGGAAACCGGAACTGCCGATGCGGGCGATGGAGTTCTTGGGGACACTTACATTCTCTTCGGTAACTGTGAAGGTAACTACGATAGAACCGCTGGTATCGGGAAGCACTTCTATGTTCTTCACAATGCCCACCTTAAAGCCTTTCATGTTCACCGGATTGGCTTGTACCAGGCCGCTGATGTTATCGTACACCGCGTAATAAGTACGATCGCTGGAGAGCAGGTCGGTGCCTTTCAGAAAATTAAAGCCATAGATAAAAAGGGCGAGAGCCACCGTTACCACGATACCTACCTTAACTTCTTTTTTTGCTTTCACGATAGCTTATGCTTAACAGGATGCGAATTTACTCTTTTTCTACGGAAACTCACCTGCTGGCCGATGCCTTGTCGGACTTGGCAAGCAGTTTAACAGCCTCATTGTAAGGGATCTTCTTGCCTTCCTTATAGGCAACAATAAAGGCATCGGGATAGCCTTTTTTCTTCAGCTTCCCCTGTAGTTTCTGAGCTTCTTCGGGCTTGGCAAAGCTGCCCGACATATAAGCGTAAACGCCTTTCTCCTTATAGCTCGAAACATCGGCAATGCCTTCGCTCTTAAATGTTTTTTCGGAGATGGGCTTGGGTGAAGAAGTGAACTGCACTTTGAAAATAATGGAGGACTCCTCTTTGACCTTGCTCTCTTCTTTCGGCTTCTTCTCCTCTTTCTTTCTCGGCTCTTCTTTTTTTGGAGGCACAGTAGCTACCGAATCTTCTTTCTTGATATCCTCTTTGTTGGGCTCTTTCAGCTTCAGGCTGTCCAAAGGCTTTTTATCACCCACGGCCGCAGTATCTTTCACAGGAGGCGGAGGAGGAATAAAAGCCGCGCGGTTCTCTATCTCATCGTTGTACTTGATGCCGGTACCTTCCACATCGTTCTTGTAATTCCTGAAGGCCCTGAAGATACTGGCAGCTACATAGTCCTGGCCATCATCAGAACCAAGGAAAGCTTCTTCCTGGGCGTTGGTAAGAAATCCTATCTCGGTAAGAATGCTGGGCATGTACGTTCTCCAAAGCACCCAAAGGCTGGCGCGCTTCACTCCTTTGTCGTTACGACCGGCTTTGCTCTTGTACTGGCCCTGTATCTTGGAAGCAATGTTAAGGCTTTGCTCCAGGTAAGTATCGGTATAAAGGCTCATGATGATGTAGGCTTCATCGGAGTTAGGATCAAAGCCATCGTATTTCTGAACGTAGTTATCTTCCAGCAACATGGCTGAGTTCTCGCGCTTGGCCACTTCCAGCTTTCCCTGCTCGTTTTTGATGCCCATCACATAGGTCTCCGCGCCATGGGCGTCAGGGTTATCAATTATCTTCTTGGTCTTTTTGTCTTTGTAGGAAGCGGAGTTGCAATGGATGGAAATAAAAAGATCGGCCTTGTTGCGGTTGGCTACCTCGGCGCGTTCCTGCAGTTCCACAAACACGTCGGTCTTGCGGGTGTACACCACCTTCACATCCTTAAAATTTTCCTCAATGTATTTGCCCAGCTTAAGCGCCACAGCAAGTGCCACGTCCTTTTCCTTGTGCTTCACACCATGGCAGCCGGGATCCTTGCCGCCATGACCCGCGTCGATCACTACGGTTTTTACTTTGGAAGCTGGTCCGACTTTTGCGGTAAAGGCGCCGCACAAAATGAAACCAATTGCAATAAGTAGGAATTTGGCCCGTTTATTCATGTTGCAATAACTCGGAAACTTGTTTTTTATTTAGTTTTGGCATTGATTTTTCTGAATTCACAAATTTAAGCCCATAATTTGCGCGTATTTAAGGTTCGCTTAGTAGTTTTCCCCCTCCTGCTGTTAATAACTGTCCTGCAGCAGGGTTCCTTATACGCAACCATTTCCTCTCCCGTTTCCCTTGCCGATAGCCTTGTACAGCCCGTAAGCAGCGGCTCCGGGCTAAAAACCAAGGTCCATTATTTTGCCGAGGATTCCACCCGCTTTGATGTAGCGCTTCAGAAGGTGTATCTCTACGGAAAGGCGCAGGTGGAATACGAGGAAATTACATTGAAGGCCGCTTACATCGTGATCGACCTGGGGGAGAGCATTGTTTTCGCGAAGGCAGGGCTCGACAGCGCCGGGAAGAAAACAGGCAGACCTAACTTTAGTGAGAACGGCCAGGAATTCACCGCCGACAGCATGTCCTACAACTTCAAAACGAAGAAGGGGCGCATCAGCGAAGTGATCACCCAACAGGGCGATGGCTTCATTCACGGGGAGACAGTAAAGAAAGATACAGGCGATGTGTATTATATCAAGAAAGGCAAATACACTACCTGTGAGAACGAGCATCCGCATTTTGCCATCCACGCCAACAAGCTAAAGGTGATCCCCGATGATAAGATCATAACCGGTCCCGCTTACCTCGAGATCGCCGACATTCCTACTCCGCTGGCAGTTCCCTTCGGGTATTTCCCCAACAAGAAGGGCAGAACATCAGGTATCCTAATTCCTACCTATGGCGAATCAAAAGCATTGGGGTTCTTTCTTAAAGACGGAGGTTATTACTTTGGCATCAGCGATTATTTTGATCTCGCATTGCGCGGCGATATTTATTCCTTCGGCAGCTGGGGCGTAAAGACCAGTTCCAATTATGTGAAGCGTTACAAGTACAACGGCAACATAAGCCTCAACTATTCGCAAACATTATTGGGAGAAAAGGAATTACCCACCTTTACCAAAAGCAAAGACTTCTTCGTTCGCTGGTCGCATACGCAGGACGCCAAGGCAAGACCGGGAAGCCGTTTCTCCGCCAACGTAAACGCCGGAAGCAGCAGCTACAACACCTTTAACTCCTACAGCTCCACCAACCCCAATCTTTTCCTTACGAATACTTTTCAGTCGAACATTGCTTACACCAAGATCTGGAAGACCTCTTCCCTTTCGGTGAACGCAAGGCATAGCCAGAATACCATTACCAAGAAGGTGGACATCAGTTTGCCGGAACTTACCTACAGCGTAAACCGCTTTTATCCTTTTAAGAACTCCAGCCGCGTGAAACAGCGCTGGTATAATAACATCGCCGATCAATTCGGCATCAGTGCCATTGCCAACGCCAGGAACGACATCAGCACCTATGATTCATTGCTCTTTAAGCCCGGCATCGAAAAACAAATGAGCAATGGCCTTACCACCTCTATTCCCATCAGCGGCTCCTTCAGCGTTCTCAAGTATTTCAACTTCACCACTTCCTTCAACGGCACCACACGTACGTATCTCAAGAGCATTCAAAAGAGCTTCAATACTTCGGATACCACCGTGGTGACCGATACGCTTAACGGGCTTAAGAACTCGTTTGACTTCAGCACTTCAGCAAGTTTGAGCACCCGCTTGTACGGCATGTACACCTTTCGCGGCAAGCATTTGAAAGCCATCCGCCATGTGGTAACGCCCGCTGCCTCCATCAGCTACCGGCCCGATTACAGCCGCGAGCAGTTTGGGTATTACCATACCGTACAGAGCGACTTCATTGGCGGCACACAGCAGTATTCCGTTTTCCAGGGAGGGATTTACGGAGGTCCTCCCGCAGGAAAGTCAGGTTTGCTTAGCTATAGCCTTGGCAACAACGTGGAGGCCAAAGCAAGGGCCTCTAAGAAAGATACTACCGGCAGCGACCGCAAGATCAGCATCATCGAGAACTTCAGCATCGCGCAGGCTTATAACCTGGCTGCCGACAGTTTCAATTGGTCGGCCATCAGCATGTCGGGCCGCACCCGCTTGTTCAAGGTGCTTGATATTACCTCTTCGGCCACACTCGATCCCTACCCGATCCGCGAGGACGGCTCGCTCATTAACGAACCCGTATGGTACGGCAGCCGCCTCACCAGCGCTAATCTTAGCATGGGCACCAACCTTAGGAACTTCAAAAAGGATGTAACGAAGAAAGAAAGCAATAAGGCTACGCAGGATGAAATGGAATACATCAACATGCACCCCGAAGCCTATGTGGATTTTAATGTGCCCTGGTCGCTCAACATGTATTACAACCTGCAATACGCCAAGCCGCGCCATGTGGAGAGCGTCACCCAAAGCTTCACCTTTAGCGGCGATGTAAGCGTTACACAAAAATGGAAACTGGGCTTTAACTCGGGCTACGATCTGAAGTCAGAGAAGTTTACCTATACTTCTTTCAACATCTACCGCGACCTGCACTGCTGGGAAATGGCCTTCAGTTGGGTTCCTTTCGGCGAGCGGCAAAGCTACAGCGTAACCATCAATGTAAAATCTCCCGTGCTCCAGGACCTCAAGCTGAATAAGAAAAGAGACTGGTACGACTATACGAAATGATCTACTAAATACCAATCTAATACTAATATACCAATCGTAATGAAGAAAGTTATTACCTCTAAGAATGCCCCCGCTCCTATCGGACCTTACAGCCACGGCGTATTGGTTAACAACATGCTCTTCGTTTCCGGCCAGGTGGGTAAGCACCCGCAAACCGGCGAACTGATGCTGGGTGATATCAAGACCGAAACAAAACGTGTGATGGACAATGTGCAAGGCATTCTTGCGGATGCCGGCATGGAGTTCAGCAATGTGGTGAAGACGACCATCTTCCTTACCGACATGAACAATTTTGCCAGCGTGAACGAAGTGTACGGATCCTATTTCAAAGGACCAGATTATCCGGCAAGGGAAACAGTGCAGGTGAGCAAGCTACCTTTGAACGTGAATGTTGAAATTTCCGTGATCGCTGTTAAGGACTAGCTGCCCAGGAACTTAAATGCCTGGGGAAGCGAATCGATGATATCGCGTGCCAGCATGGCATGCTCCCCTGTTTCCAGTGCCGCCATGTCGGCGGCCAGTCCGTGGAGGTAAACTCCCAGCACACAAGCATCAAGCGAGGAATAACCCTGCGCGATAAGAGCTGTTAGAATTCCGGTCAAAGCATCACCACTTCCTCCTTTGGCCATACCGGGATTACCGCTTGAGTTGAACCAGAACTTTCCGTCGGGAGTACTGATGGCGCTATGCGCGCCTTTGAGCACCACATACACTCCGTGCTTCACCGAGAATTCCTTTTGCAACTTGTGTCGATCAAAATCACTGGTGGTATTGCCGGCAAGGCGGCCAAATTCTTTAGGGTGAGGAGTCAGAATACTTCCCGCGGGAATGAACGAAAGCCAGGTCTTGTTCTCAGCAAGGATGTTCAACGCGTCCGCATCCAGCACCAGTGGTGTTCCGGCATTCTGTATGAGAAGCTTCAGTATGTTCTGTGTTTGCTGCTGCGTTCCCAAACCGGGACCAATGCCTACTGCACTATAAGCTTCCAGTTTTATGTTATCGCCTATAAAATGCTCATTGCTATCGGTACTGCATAGCGCTTCGGGCACCGTGCTTTGTATAATAACATTACCACAGCTGGGCACATGAGCGGTTACCAGGCCGGCGCCAGCCCTCAGGCAGGCTTTGGC
>JANWJV010000097.1 GCA_025451785.1 Bacteroidia bacterium
GAGGCAAAAACAGTCGCCATTAGAACTAAAACTACCTTGGTGGGCATCAGCCTAAAAATCAATTGTCATACTCCTTCCTGCTGATAGGGATAGGTCCGCCGGGCTCGGGCTTCTTGGTTTCTTTCACCTTATATTCCATAGTAATATTGCTGAAGCCCCTGCGCTTGTCGGATATTACCTGGAACGGACGCTCTTTGCTATAGATGGTATCGTTCATCGTGGAGTCCTTCTTATTAATGAAGATGCCCTGGCTCTTTGTAAAATAAGTTCCTGTTGTGGAGAAGTACACGGTTTGTGTGCCTTTAGGGGCGACCTTCACAGTTTCAACTACCACCGCCTTTTTCTCTGGGCCCTGCATCACTTTTACCGTTAACTGCCGGTCCGATTTATTTTTAATGGATAGGCTGGCTTGCTGGGAGAATGAGGGAGTTGAAAATGCAAGCGCGAGCGCCAGGCATAAGGAATATCGTATCATGATCCGGTTTTTTTGGTGTGGTTAAGGACTAAAGATCAAATGTAAGGTATTTCTTTTGCGAAGCAAAGCACCCTGAGCTTGCCCAAGAGCTGGTTACCATCGCAATGACAAACGACAATTTTTCTACCTTTACTCTACCAAGCATAAACACAATGGCCAAAGCAGATAACTTCCAATCCCACGACTATTACTTAGTTGACGAATTGCTTAGCGATGAGCACAAACTTGTGCGCGACGCTACCCGTGCCTGGGTGAAGAAGGAAGTGTCGCCTATTGTGGAAGAAGCCTGCCAGAATGCGGAGTTTCCGAAGCAATGGATAAAAGGCTTGGCGAGCATCGGCGCTTTTGGCCCTTATATACCGCAGGAATATGGCGGGGCGGGCCTTGATCAGATCTCTTATGGACTTATTATGCAGGAACTGGAAAGAGGAGACTCAGGATTGCGGTCTACCGCTTCCGTTCAAAGCTCGCTCGTGATGTTCCCCATTTTTACCTGGGGCAGCGAAGCGCAGAAGAAAAAATATTTACCCAAGCTCGCTACCGGCGAACTGATGGGATGTTTTGGATTGACAGAGCCCGATCACGGATCCAATCCTTCGGGCATGCTTTCCAATATAAAGGACAAAGGCGACCATTATATTTTGAATGGCGCCAAGATGTGGATATCCAACGCACCTTTTGCTGACATTGCTGTGGTATGGGCCAAGGATGAGAACGGCGACATTCGCGGGATGGTGCTCGAAAGAGGAATGAAAGGCTTTACCACTCCCGAAACACATGGCAAATGGAGCCTCCGCGCCAGCGCCACTGGTGAACTGGTGTTCGACAATGTAAAAGTTCCTAAAGAAAATATTTTCCCCGAAGTGAAAGGCCTCAAAGGTCCTTTGAGCTGTTTGAACTCCGCCCGCTATGGCATTTCCTGGGGTGCCATCGGCGCCGCCTTGGATTGCTATGATTCAGCGCTGCGTTATTCTAAAGAGAGAATTCAGTTTGGCAAACCCATTGGCGGCTTTCAGCTCACACAAAAAAAATTGGCCGAGATGATCACCGAGATCACCAAGGCACAACTGCTTTGCTGGAGGTTAGGTGTTTTGAAGAACGAGCACAAAGCAACGCCTCAACAAATTTCGATGGCCAAGCGCAACAACGTGAACATGGCCCTTCAGATAGCCCGCGAAGCGCGCCAGATCCACGGCGGTATGGGCATTACCGGCGAATATCCCATCATGCGCCATATGATGAACCTCGAAAGCGTGATCACCTATGAGGGAACACATGATATTCACCTGCTCATTACAGGAATGGATGTTACGGGGATCAGTGCTTTTGAATAATTGGTATAGGGTATAGGGTATTGAGTATTGAGCTTTGACCCAGTACCCAATACACAGTACTCACTACCGCTTAGAGGCAAGTAATTCTTGAAAAGGTCTGCCGCTCGCCTTGCTCTTGATCCAGGTTATTGAGTCAAATATTTCCAGGAAACGATTGTTCCTCCTGTCACTCTCTGTTAGCGATGATAGTAATGCAGTAAAGGCCGCGGCTTCTTCCTTCTTACTATTAATGTTCATCGCCTTCTTACGGAAAAAGGCTAACAACTTTTTCTCAAAGCCGAACAGCATCTTGTTCTTCTCCAAAAACTTTTCTGTGGAAGCGGCAGCGCTCTCCAGCAGTTCGGTATTCCCCAGTTCATAATGCAGCATGAGGCTCAGTACACGTGCCGAGGAGCGGATGTCGAGGCGCAAGGTCTTCTCATCTGAATTAATGATCTTGTTGAGAAGGGCCATGGCCTTTTTGTGATCGCCGGAATAAAAGTGCACCTGCGCAAGCACATGCCAAAAGATAAAGAGGTTATCGGCGCTTATGTCGTGGCGGAGGGCGTTGAGCTTTTGTTCCAGCTCGCCGGCGATCTTTAGCGCATCGCGAAACTCGCAGCGGTCGAGGTGCAAGCCGATCCTGGCCTGTTGAATGCCCATGATGCCGCTGTTAACATTCGCCGTTCGGAGCTTGGAAGGCAGCGAACGGTAAATAGCTTCGGCCTTGCGAAACAGCAAGAGCGTATCCTTTTTTGCAGCGGTATCAATATGCAAAATGCTAAGGGTATAAATGGTGGCGAGGTAATCGTAGGCGCGGTTCTTCAGTTTAGCAGGTTCTTTCTCAAGATATTCAAGGAACTGTTCCAGATAATGAAGTGACTTTTTGTAATCGGCCAGGGCACGATAGATAGTGGAGTGCGTATGATAATAACGTTTCACTGCCGTATAGGACAATGCTTGCTTTTCTGAATCAAGGAGCGAATGTTCCAGCAAGGTCTTCAGCTCTTTCACCTGTTGTTCCTGGCTCGCCACTTCGTTCTTAAGCGTAATGCCCCGCACGCCCAGGCTCAGCTTCTGGTACTCAATGATGTTCTTATAGATATTAATATGCTGAAGATCTTTGTCAAGCCGCGAAGGGCTCATGGCCTCCAGGTCTTTCACATATCCTTTCAGTTCTGTTTCGAGCGAAAGGAACAACAGCACGTACAAATGTTCCTCGTTCTCCAGCGCCAGCTCATGTCCTTTCTTTATGCTTTTGGCGGCCGAACTGTACAGGCGTTTGCTGATAAGGATCTCGGCTTGTAATAGGTATTGCTGCAGGCTGCCCTTCAAAAAGCTGCTCTGGTGGTACAGCTCAAGGCTTTTGAGGATGCGCTCGTACAATTGACTTTTGAGCTGCTTCAAGTTGCGAAGCACCGCGCCGATACG
This sequence comes from Bacteroidia bacterium, assembly GCA_025451785.1. Classification (GTDB taxonomy): domain Bacteria; phylum Bacteroidota; class Bacteroidia; order JANWJV01; family JANWJV01; genus JANWJV01. The sequence goes on from JANWJV010000097.1 coordinate 3,220, forward strand.
GATCTTTTTCTTGAGAACTTCCTCATCGTACTCCTCCAGCTTATCGATGGTATCGAAGAGCAAACTATAGTGGTTGCTCTCTTCCCTACGGGTGGCATACAGCTTGAAATGCCGCTTTTCCTGGGGATCCATGGAGCGGATCAATTGGAATAATTCCGAAGAAGGGATTTTCATGGGAAGGCTAAAGTATAACGATTGAGTACATAATCCAAGCCCCTCGTTCAATAGATTTATGGACGATTATCTTTTGTGCAGGCAGCGGGGCCTGGGCATTTTTGTGGTATAAACACAAAGCCATGAAAACAATACTGCTCACAGCTCTTGCTCTCACTATCACGCTCAGTTTGCACCCCCAGGTAAGCGTTTCATGGGACAGCCTTTATACTGGTCAATACGAGGGTACCGGTTCTTCAAAAGTCCTCACCGACGCTCAGGGCAATGTGTTTGTAATGGGAGGGGGGACTTACCAGGGAGGCTACAACGAGATCCTGCTTATTAAATATGACAAGGCCGGTGTACAGCAATGGGTGCAGCGTTATATGGCTTCCAATGTGGGCGCTCATGATATGGAAATGGACGCGGCGGGAAATATCTATATCTGCGGCATCAATGAGGTTGGCCTTAACGATGGTAATTTCCTCACGATAAAATTCGATAACAATGGCAATTTACTTTGGGGAGTTCAGTACGACAGCGGCATGAACGACGACGCGGCTTATGATATTGAATTGGATGCGGCAGGTAATGCTTATGTGAGCGGGTATTCGCAGATCGGAAATGTTATGTGGGGTGTCCTGATCAAATACGATCCCAGCGGACAACAGAAATGGATAAGGAAAAAGGCCTGGGAGGCGGCTTATTGTATGGAAGGCGATGCCGCTGGAAATATGGTAATAGGTACAGGCGACGAAGTTTATAAATACGACGCGAACGGTACCCTGTTATGGACCCTGAACACCCTTGGCGCGAATGCCCTGGAGTTGGATGGCAATGGAAATATTTACCTGGCCGGAAATACTTCTTCCTACGATTATATTGTTTCAAAATTGAGCCCTTCGGGAAGCATTGCCTGGTCGACCACTACTAACGGCAGCACCAACGACATTGACCAAAGCCGCTGCATAGCGCTTGACAACCAGGGCAATGTGTTTGTTTCGGGAACCATGCGCAACAGCTGGAATGAAGACATCATGACGGTGAAGTATGATAACAATGGCAACGAGCTCTGGAAAAAAGTGTACAATGGCGCTGCCGGCAGCCAGGACGATGTTCCCAACGATATAGTGGCTGACGGGAAGGGAGATGTTTATCTCACCGGCAAGTCGTATAACGTGAATCAGTTCCCTGACTTCATAACGATGAAGTACGATAAGAACGGCAATAAGGTCTGGGAGATCGGCTATGACAGCAATGGAAGCAATATGGCCAACGAAGCCTTTAGCATCGCGCTTGATTACTCCTCGGGACAGATAGATGTGGTAGTTACCGGGGGCAGGTCATGGATCGCCAGTTGGATGATACACCGGAGCTATACCGTAAAGTATACCCAGTCGCCAACAGGCCTGAGTAGCGCCGATGAAGTGGGCGCTGCTACTGTTTATCCCAACCCGTTTAGCGGTTCGGCAATTTTACGTGCTGATGGCTTCAACAAAACAGGCCGCGTGCTTGTGACTGACGCCAGCGGAAGGCTGGTAAAAGAAATGACCTGGGATCCTTCAACCGCTGAAATGGTCCTGGAAGGCTTTGCTTCCGGACTTTACTTATATACTCTGGAGAGCGAGGAAAAGCGCCAGAACGGTAAATTTATAGTACAATGAAGCAACCCCGCAGATGGAAACGGTGTCTATCTATTCAAATACTAAGCCCTATGAACTCTAAAAACTTACCCCGTTTCGCCTCTTCACGCAGCGCCCTTGTCATCCTCACGCTCGTTCTCTCTTTCTTTATAACCAACCTTCTTACAGCGCAGCAAAGCCAAATGCCCTGGACGATCAATCCTGCCTTTGGCACTACAAACAAGGCTTGGGATGTAGAAAGGGATGCGGCATATAATGTGAATGTGCACGGGGGCTTCAACCCCACGGCGGTGAAGCATATGACCTCTGCTGGCCTCCTCATGTGGACCTATAATACAGGGTACAATAATTATGTGGGTGATATGTGTGTGGATTCGGTGGGCAATATTTATGTAACAGGAGCCTATCCTGCCAGGATAGCCAAGATAAATACAGCCGGAGTAGCGCTTTACAACACTGCCGGGGTGAATGGCGTTGCCTATTGGGCAATTACAGCCAGCTGCAGCAAAGGCGCCATCGTGGTAGGCGTAAGCGACTCCACCAAGGGTGGTTACCTCGCGTATGTGAATCCCAGTACCGGCGCGCTGGTGTCCCAAACTCTTATCAGCAGTCCTAAGCAGGACATACGCGCTATATGTTCTTCGGCCAATGGCAACTATTATGTGCTTACTTCCGATGCAGGCAGCAACGAGCGCTGTATTGGTGTTGACAAGAACTTCAACGTATTGTTCAATGTTCCTTCGCGCCATAATCCTTCTTACATGAATACGCCTTTGTATTCGCCTTCAACGCAAGGTTATAACGGTATCGCAGCCGATCTTATGTTCGTATACACCACCAGCGGCGACAGCATTTTCAAACGCGATATGTTTACCGGGGCCCTTTTGGCGAAAGCCGGCGTGGTGAGTGGCTCTAAAGATGCCAACAGCGGCGTTTGGGTAGATGCCTGCGGCAATATACATGTGGGCAATAGCTTCGGCTTTGTGAAATTCAATCCTTCGCTTGCCCAGATCGGCGTGTTTACTACCGGCAACGTGGTGTATGATGTAAGCGGGGAGATGGTGAACAACGAAGTGCTAAGCTGCGGCAATACGTTTGTTTCCTCTATGCCGGCCAATGCCTGCGCATCAGTTACTTGTAACGGCGGAACATCGGCCATTGTGGAGCCGGTAAAAGAAGGCATACGTATCTATCCCAATCCCAGTACCGGACAATTTACCATCGCGCTGCCAGCGGGAGAAAAATCAGTACAGGTGTATGATATGCTGGGGAATTTGGTGGAAGAACAAACCCTGAACGCTTCGCAAATACAAATGGGAAATAAAGCCTACGCGAAAGGGATCTACCTGGTTCGTGTAATAAAAGGAACGGAGATCTTTACTGAGAAATTAGTGGTGGAGTAGGGAGTTTACTTCGCCCTTCGGCGTAGCTCAGGACTCGCAATAACAATCGTTCCGTCTGCAGTGTTCAGCTATTGCTTACTGCCTACTGCCTACTGCCTACTAATTAATGGCCTTCTGCTTATCCTTCGCAGCCTCTAAAACTTTCTGCTGGGCCTCGATCTCTTTCTTTTTGTCTTCCTGGCTTTTGCCGTTGGCCTTTATGTCGTCTTCGGCCTTTTTGATCTTGGCGTTATAGTCGTCGATCTTCTGCTTGTAGTTCACTATATCGTCCTCCAGGTTCTTCTTGTCCTTCTCCAGGTCCTTCTGCTGGTCGTTGAGCTTGTCGAACTTCTTTTCTTCCGCTTTCACCAAACCGGCCATCGCCTCCTTGGTGGTCTTGTTCGCGAAGTTCTCAACGATGTCCTTCGCGATCCTGAACTGGTCTCCGTGTTTGGAAGATGACATGAAAGCACCGCCGAGGTCGAAGGCGATGATGACCTTGGTCTCTCCATCTTTCACTTTTTCCCATTTGGCGTACATGTCAACGGTGTTATTGCCCATGGCCTTTATTACGGCATTGTCGCCAAACCAGCCGCCGTCCTGTGAAGAGACCTTTGCGTTATAGTCTCTCATCAGGCTTTTCAGTTCCTTCTCGATCTCGTCAGGGGTAGCCTGGTATATCGTGGTCACCAGGGCATTATTGCTTCCGCCGCCAATGCGCTCAGAAGATTCATTCACTTTTATCTTTTGCTGTGCCGATATTGTTGTTGCTACGAGTGCGGCTGCTGCCAGGAGTGTAATTTTCTTCATGGTGCGAATGTTTAAGGGATGGATCTCAAAGGTAAGGAATAAAATTATTTTTCCTTCTCTTTCCATTTAACTAACAGATAAACGTCCTTCTCCAGCGGCAAATATCCGTATTCATAACAAAAGAAATAGGTAGCGCCTTTGGGGTTTACGTAGGTATTGGTGTAGAAACCGAAATTAAACCCCATGCCCAGCATTTTTTCGCGGCTCGAACGGTTGCCTTTACTGCTAAGAAGTTCTTCGAGCACTTTGCGGTTCTTGCGTAATAGGTTATTTACGTTGCGGATATAATTGCCGCCCCCGCTTTTTAGTTTGTTATTGTAGGAGTTACGGCATTGGTCGGAGCAAAACAGTTTGTCAGACCGCCCTTTTAACTTTTCCCCGCACTCGCGGCATTGTTTTTCCATTTTGAAAAGATTTGCGGGAAAATCGATGCAAAATTACCGATTATAAATGTTTGTAAACGTTTACAAACGCTTATATACGGATACAAACGTTTAAAAACCGGGTAAGGGATTTGGGCCGCCGCACCTTTGCATCGTCGAAAACAGATAGCGCGCTTTTTCGTCGGAACAATTAAAAATGTGTAACAATTAAAAATCAAGATCATGAATGCGTTAAAGAACAAGGTCCAGCTGATAGGTAACCTGGGCAAAAATCCGGAGATCAAAACTTTTGACGGCGGCAAGAAGCTCGCCAAGATGAGCATCGCCACGAGCGATAAGTATAAGAACGCGAAGGGCGAATACGTTACAGAGACCATATGGCACAACCTGGTGCTTTGGGGAGGCCTGGCAGGCATCGCTGAGAAGCTCCTTCAGAAAGGCACCGAAGTGGCAGTAGAAGGTAAGCTCGTGAACCGTAATTATACCGGCAAAGATGGTGTCAAACGCTACTTTACCGAAGTGCAGGTTAACCAAATGTTGATACTGAACCGCAGTAAGAACGATTGAGCGGGTGGGCCGAAACGGGGTTCCTGGGTGACCGGGGCCCCGTTTTTATTGATATCAATCAGGAATTTTGTCCCCTTTGTGAGAAATCCCCTCCCATAAAAGACCCGATTCCCCGAACCTCAGGCCTCGTTCATCGAAAATCTTAAAATAAAAATTGAAACGGTGCGTACTTGCAGATGCCGACAATGATTTTTAATAACAGTTGAAACGGTCAAAAAAAACAAGGCCATGAAAACAAATACGCTCATTAGCTGTTTTTTGTGCTTCATAGCGCTCAGCGCAGGGGCACAATCGCCTGGTTTCCGTTATGGGCCCAGGTTCGGTTTCGGAGAAGCAAGTTTCAGGAACATTGATGCGCCGCAGCAATCAAAGCTGGCGGTAAATGCCGGGATAAGCGCCTGCATGCAGTTCAACAATTTTTTTGGGCTTGAATCAGGGGTCTCCTTTGTGAACAAGGGCGCGCGCGTGAGCGGCTTCAAGGAAGACGGTGCCGACTTCTGGGGCAACCCACAGTATTATTCTTACCAGGATGTGTTCGACCTGGCCTATGCTGAAATACCGCTCACGGCAAAGCTCAGCCTCGGCTTTGGCAGTTTCCACATCAAGGGCTTTGCAGGGCCCGGCGTGGGGTTCAACCTGTACTCCACACAAAGCCGCCTGTACGATAATGCGGAATATAACATGAGCAATGGTTTTTCCACCAAGCTCAATAACCTGGAAGTGGCGGAGCTTGCCGCGATCTATGGTACCGGCATTGAAATAGAGAATCCGTCCGGACAGCTTTTTTATCTCGAGCTCAGATTAAGCGATGCATTGAGCTCGTTCGGAAAAGTAGAAGGCAAAGCAGCGCGTAACAGCTATTACTGTATCAGCGCAGGCTATATGTTCAAATGATCCTTCGTCTCGCTTTGCTCGCTCAGGATGACAAAGCGGAACAAGGGCGGATAGAAAACCACATAATAAAGATGCCATGAAAACGTTAAAAAAGACCTTGCTTGTTGTCGCGGCAATAGCGGCGCAGGTAATTGCGGGGGCTATCTGGAACGAAGCGCCCGCGCAGACAGAAAAGAACCAGATAGGTGTCCGCCTGGGCGGATACAGCGGGATCAACTACCGCCGCTGGGATATGATCGGGAACGGCCTCGGTATGGAATTCACGCTCATGGGATGGGCGCCGTATCATGGGGCGATGTTCTCAGGCCTCGTTGAGAAGAACATACCGCTTGGCCCCGAGAATTTCTACCTCTATTTTGGCGGCGGTATTTTCGCCGGTAACTACGGGTACAGGGCCTATTATTATTACGATGACTTCGACAGGAGGTGGTACATCGGCGAAAGCCGAACCTATGTGGGGTTGGAAGCTGTGATAGGGGCGGATTATTATTTCAGAAACGCGCCGCTTGTGGCAGGTCTTGATCTTCGCCCGAGGTTCTTTAAGTTCATTTACCCATACCCCTGGGATGCCGGGATCAATGTGAGGTACAGGTTTTAGTGAGGATCTAATTTTTTAAGGTTGTAAGGAGGGAAGATATGTTTCCAGGGATCAAAGCGAAGGTGCTGATTGCGTTCGGTACAGCAGTGATAGTTATCACTGCTGCTGCCGTTCTCACCTTTTTCAGTCTGCAAAGGATAACCTTCAACATGGAGGAAGTATCACGGCCCGACGCGCGTTTGGCGGAAACGCACCAGATACTTTCCGATATCGCGGAAGCGGAAAGCAGTGTGAGGGCCTATTCCATATCCAAGAACGAAGAATATCTAGAGCCTTATTTCCGCTTCGTGTCAACCATCGAACAAAGGGTTGACTCACTCCGCAGCTCAGGCTTCACCAGTAAGCAGGAACTACAGGAGATCGATGTGCTGGACTCGCTCATCGACGAGAAATTTGTTGTCTTTTCAGAGTTTGTCGACATTAAGAACAGCGAGAAGCTGAAGCTCACACTGGGCGATATCGCGCAAAAGCTGGAAGCCAGCCCTCCGAAGGGGAGGAGCCGCTTCAGGGAAAAGATCAGGTCGCTGCTGGGAAAAGAGCCCGCGAAGGAAGAGATATCCTCTTCCATGAACAACAAAGAGCTGAAGGAGGCCATCGCTGTGGCCGGCGAGCGAAACGATAAGGCGCTGGCACTGCTCTCGGAGCGCGAGCTGCTGCTCCTGCAAAAGGACGAGAACATAATGAAAGGTATCCGCGGTGTCATTGTAAGTATCGATGCGCAGGAGCGTCTAACGGCCACCGAAAAATTGAAAGAAGCATACCGCACCTCCGAAAGAGCGGCGGCCATCATTGTTTCTATCAGCATTGTTTCGGGCCTGATGATGATCGCCCTGGTGGTGTTCATTTTTGCGGACATCAGCCGCAGCATCCGCTACAGGAAAGAACTGGAAGAGTCGAGAGACCGTGCGGAGCAGCTGGCAAAGGTAAAGGAAGAGTTCCTCGCCAACATGAGCCACGAGATACGCACCCCCTTGAACGCCATCATCGGCTTCAGCGATCAATTGCAGCATACACAACTTAATGGGGAGCAGAACGGCTACCTGGAGGCGGTACGCCGCTCGTCGGAACACCTGCTAAAAGTGGTGAACGACATCCTCGACTTCTCAAAGATAGAGGCCGGAAAACTAAAAATGGAATCCACCGGTTTCAGGATGAAAGATGTGGCGGGCGAAGTGATAAGTACCATGCGTGGCGCTGCCGAAAAAAAGAAACTGGAGCTGGGTTATACGGTGGAGGAAGACTTACAGGACGTGGTGCTGATAGGCGATCCCTTCCGTATCCGGCAGGTACTCCTCAACCTGGTGAACAATGGCATAAAGTTTACCCAGCGCGGAAAAGTGTGGATCCATTGCAGTGCTACCGATGAAAGCAGCGGCGGCAAACTGCTTAGGTTCGACGTTAGCGATTCTGGCATAGGCATTGCTCATGATAAGATCGACAGCATTTTTGAGGAGTTCACGCAGGCCGACAGCCGTATCACCCGCAAGTTCGGAGGCACAGGCCTGGGCCTGGCCATCTGCCGGAAACTTGCCGAACTGCAAGGAGGCGCCATACGTGTTAGAAGTAACCCGGGACAGGGTTCAGTGTTCAGTTTTCTGTTGCCTTGTGGCCTGGGCAGTATTACTGACCTGCCAGGAAATAAAAAGGACAAGGTGCCATTTAACATCAGCAAAAGCGCGGAAACCAGGACGGTGCTTGTGGTTGACGATGATGAAATGAACCGGCTCCTCGCGAGGACGATCCTGAACAAATACAACCTGAGCTCTAAAGAGGCGGTGGATGGGAAACAGGCGGTGGAAATGGCAGAGCGGGAACACTTTGACCTTATCCTTGCGGATATACAGATGCCCGAGATGAGTGGCATTGACCTTGCGAAGCATATTCGTGCGCTTCCCGACAGAAAAAAGGCGGGATTGCCTATCATAGCGCTCACCGCTAATATCGTAAAGGAAGACATCAGCAAGTATTTACAGGCGGGCATGGATGATTATATACTAAAGCCTTTCAGAGAAGAGGAATTTACACAAAAGGTGTTCAGGGCGATGAAAATTGATAAGAATGGGCTGTATCATGGTACGAACGGCATGAACAATGGAAATGCGAATGACATAACAAAGTTCAATGGCGGAAGCAATGGAAACGATGTGTGATCAGCAGAAAATATTGGTGGTGGACGATGAGGCGCTCATGGTCACCGCTATGCGCCATGTCCTTGAAGAGAAAGGATATATGGTGGTAACAGCTACCAACGGTTTCGAGGCCATTCACCGTATTGAAAAGGAAAAGCCCGACCTGATCGTGCTCGACATCATGATGCCCTACGTGTCGGGCTTTGAGTTCCTTAACTGGGTGCGTAGCTATTACCTCGAGCACGAGATCCCCATCATTATCGTGTCAACGCTCGAGCATGAAGAAGTGATGAAGGTGGGCTATAACCTTGGCGCGAGCCATTACATGACCAAACCGGTAAGCATGGATGAACTGCTGGCGGCGATACACAGGCTGTTGGCGGATAAAAGCAAGAATGATCGATAAAAATCGTAAAATTGCGCGAAACCTTTCCCTGATACTTAAGTATAATGTGTAACCATTACCCCCCGGTATGAATTGTATCATTGTAGATGATGAGGAAATGTCGCGCGCCGCGCTGAGCCACTTAGTGCAGCAAGTGGATTTTTTGAACCTGCTCAAGGTTTGCAGCGGTCCGCTGGAGGCGATGGAGGTCCTCAAAAAAGAAAAGGTAGACCTCGTCTTCCTCGACATCGAAATGCCCGATATGAGCGGCATGGACATGCTGCGAACGCTCGAGGACAGGCCCCAGGTGATACTTACCACTTCCCATAAGGAATACGCGCTCGATGCCTTTGAATATAATGTGGTCGATTTTCTTGTAAAGCCGCTGGCCCTTCCGCGTTTCCTGAAGGCAGTGAACAAGGCGAAGGAGCTGTTCGATAATTCAAGGAGCGAGGTGGCTACCGCCGGCAAAGATTATTTTTTCATAAAGAACAACTCGGTAATGACCAAGGTAATGATCCGGGATATTCTCTGGATAGAGGCCCTGGGCGATTACATCACTATTAATACAGCAAGCAAAAAATATGTCCTTCATCTTACCCTCAAAGCAATAGGGGAGCGCTTGCCTGCCGATAAGTTCGTGCGGGTACACCGATCCTATATAGTGACGGTCGACAATATTTCGGCGGTGGAGGACACTACGATCTATATTAACGAAACACCGATCCCCGTAGGGGCACTTTACAGGGAGAACTTTTTGAAGAAGCTCAACTTGCTGCAATAGTTCCGGCCAGCCCTGGCCGGTGTTCAGCGATGGTTTAGGGCGGTCCGCTTTCGTTTCCCTGTAATTTAACGAATTAAGAAGAGAGGCCATGCAAAAACGCCTAACTTTAAAATATACCATGCGCTGTCCCTTTCGAAAGCGTTTTTTTGAAGGCCTTATAGATAAATAGGACCACAAAAAGATGAGCAGGTTTTCCGTCATAAAATGGTTCCGTAACGTTTCGATCGCCAAGAAACTTTATTTCACGGTGGGCATCATGGCCTGCCTGATCCTGGTAGAACTTGTCGCGCTCTTTTTTGCCATCAATACTCTTTCCTCGGTGCGTGCCTACGTAGGCGGCGAAGGATTGTGGTCGAAAGCACAGAAGGATGCGGTGTACCAGCTTAAGCAATACACACGCAGTCGCGATGAACAGGACTACCGGGCTTTTGAAGAGTTTATGAAGGTGCCCCTTGGCGACAAGAAGGCGCGTGTGCAGCTCGACATGGACACGCCCAACCTGGCGATCGCAAGGCAGGGACTTTTGGAAGGACGTAACCACCCGAACGATATTGACGGGATGATCGGGCTGTTCAGCAACTTCCGCGATATACACTACATCAGCAAGGCCATTTCTATCTGGTCGGCTGCCGATTCAAATATGGTAAGCCTGCTGGATCTTGCCGGTGTTATTCACGAGCGTGTACGTTCGGGTGCCGCCACCGAAGAGGAGCTTACGCTGCTGGCACGAAAGATAGACCCCATCAACGAAAAGCTTACCGTGCTGGAAGATGACTTCTCTTATACATTGGGAGAAGGTTCGCGGTGGCTGGAGAACCTTATCATGAGCCTGCTCTTTGGGGTAGCGCTCACAGTGGAGATCACCGGCCTGCTGCTGGCGATCTCTGTTAGCCGGAGGATCACCCGTTCGCTTCGTGAGATCATAAAGGTGGCCGAAGAAATTGCTAAAGGTGATTTTAGTGCCCGCACCCGCACCTATTCAGAAGATGAGATCGGTACGCTGGCCACTTCCATCAATAAGATGGCCGAGGACCTGGAGAAGAACGTGAACTTCAGCAGGCTCAGCGAAGCCTCACTGGCACATCAAACGGTTTTGTACAAGAACCTGTTGCGCGCCCAGAGCGAACTTGGCGAGGGGGTTGCCATTACAGAAGGACAGAAATTCATTTATGTGAACGAAGCACTTTCAAACATTTACGGATACAGCAAAGAGGAGCTGCTGGCCATGCCTTCCTTTCTCGATATCATTGTCGCGGAGGAGCGCGCACCTCTGGCGAGCCGCCTTCAGGAACGTTTTGCCGGATCGCAAGACCTTCCTTATACCGGCGAAACATCAGTGACGCATAAGGATGGTCGTATCGTACACATTGCCTACGCCCTTAAGATGTTCAGCCAGGGAGAGCGCAGACAGATATTCTCGATCATACGTGATATTACCGAGGAAAGAAAGATAGAACGATCGCTGGAGCGCAGCCGTGAACAGCTGAGCGCCGCGCAGCAGCTGGCCCACATTGGCAGCTGGGAATGGGACCTGCGCGACAATTCATTGAACTGGTCAGACGAGCTGTACCGCATCTACGGGATACAGAAGAATGGAAGCAACATTAACTACGATGAGGCGTTTGCCATGACCCATTCTGCCGACAGGGAGATGATGCGCGCGGTGATCGAAGAATCGAAAAGAACGCATAAGCCGTTCAATTTCTATCACCGTATCATCCTTAAAGACAGATCGGTAAAGACCCTGCATGCCAGGGGAGAAGTGATCGTGAACAGTTCGGGCGAAGCGGTGAGGATCGTAGGCACCGACCAGGATGTGACCGAACGTATTTTCGAAGAGGAATTGGAAAAATTGGCGATCGCTGCTACGAAATCGTACAACTCGGTGATCATTGCCGACAGCAAAGGCAAGATAGAATGGGTGAACGAAGGCTTCATAAAGCTTACCGGCTATACGCTGGAAGACATCAGGAACACCCACGGTGAGCTGCTCCGGAAAGGGCGCAAGACCGGCCTCTCGCAGGAAACGGATTTTCACCATTACGTGGTGAGGGAAAAAAAGCCGGTGACCTACGAGAGCAAGAACTATACGAAGAACGGAAGCGAGTACTGGGTGATCACCACCCTTACACCGGTACTGAACGAGAGCGGTGAGGTGCAGCGGATCATCGCCATCGACTCCGACATTACCACCCGTAAGAAAATGGAGGAGGACCTGATCAATGCCAACCGGATCGCCGAACATTCGCTCATGAAAGGCAACAAAGCCCTCGATGAGCTTCTTAAAGCGAAAAGGCAGGTGGAGGAATCAATGAAAGTGAAAGAACAGTTCCTCGCCAACATGAGCCACGAGATACGCACGCCGATGAATGCTATTGTTGGCTTCACCGACCTGATCCTGAAGACACCCATGAACCAGGAGCAGAAGCAATATGTGGATGCCATCAAGACCTCGGGTGAGAATCTTATTGTGATCATCAACGACATCCTGGATTTTTCCAAGATACAATCCGGCAGGATCACTTTCGAGCAGATCCATTTCAGCCTTTCGCAATTGATCGGTAACCTTAGCGAAATGATGCTTCCCCGTTCTACAGGTAAAGGGATACAGCTCTCTACCAACATTGCGAGCAATATCAGCGACAGCCTCATTGGTGACCCAACGCGTCTCAACCAGGTGCTGCTGAACCTGGTTGGCAATGCCATCAAGTTCACTGAGACCGGAGAAGTATCGATCGCCGTGAAATTGATCCTGGAGGAAGAAGAAAGTGAACAGCTGGAATTTTCTATTTCCGATACAGGTATTGGTATCCCGGAAGAAAAGCTCCAATATATTTTTGACGAATTCACGCAAGCTACCAGTGACACCACCCGTAAATACGGGGGCAGCGGCCTGGGATTGACCATTGTGAAACAGCTGGTGGAGCTGCAGGGCGGTACTGTATCGGTATCGAGCGGTGTTGGAAAAGGTTCGGTATTTAGTTTCAGGCTCATTTTCAGAAAGGGGCCCGAGCGCGGTGTGGAACAGGAACCAGGCCTCTTTAAGGAAGAGGAAGTGCTGCCGGTAGAGGGTCTCCAGGTACTGCTGGTGGAAGACAACGTGCTCAACCAGGTATTGGCGAAGAAGGTGCTTAGCGATTGGAAATGGAATGTAGAAGTGGCGGAGAACGGGCTGGTGGCGATCAAGAAATTGGAGCAAAGGGACTTTGACATTGTGCTCATGGACATACAGCTGCCGGAAATGGATGGTTACCAGGCCACGAAGTATATACGAAGCCATATGCCGAAACCCAAATGCGATGTGCCTATCATGGCGATGACGGCGCACGCGATATCGAGCGAAGAGGAAAAATGCTATGAAGCGGGAATGCACGGATATATTTCAAAACCCTTTAACCAGAACGTACTTTATTCACGCATCATGGCGGTGCTGCGCTCTAACGGGAAACATCTCCCACAAGTAGAAAAGCCGGCCCCCCTATCACAAGAAAACCTTAATACAATGAAACATACTGACCTTAGTTACCTGAAGCAGCTGTCGAATGGCAGCAACAAGTTCATGGCAGAGATGATATCGCTGTTCATTGAGCAAACACCTGGAAGTATCGAGAAGATGGAGAAGCATCTCAGGAACCGTGAATGGCCGCTGCTGAGAGGCGTGGCGCACAAGATGAAACCTTCGGTGGCCTTTGTGGGTCTGAAAGAGATCGAGTCGGATATACGTTCGGTAGAAGATTCGGCGGCGAACGAAAGTAACCTGGATTCCATCCCTGAAAAGATCGGAAAGATCAAAAATGTGTGCAGCGAGGCCATCAGGGAACTGAAGGAAGAGCTCGACCACTACGTTTAACTTCAAAAAGCCGTTCTCTGGCTACAGCATAGCGTTATTCACCTATTTCTTCCTGTTTTTAGTTTTTATAAGGGCTAACTTTAACTAGAATTCATTTAGCTGCGGAAAAATGAAAAAACATAAAATAGAGAAGATCCTTATCCCCACCGACTTCTCCGAAACAGGGCTACTAGCTCTTGAACACGGGGCCTTTATGGCGCGCTTGTTAAAAGCGGAGCTGTTCCTGCTGCATGTCATAGAAGTGGCAGAATACAAATACCAGGTGCATGAGCCGATCGATGTTGTACGAAGTGATGACGAGGTAGAGCAGGCTGCCGCCGAAAAGCTGGAGGCAGTGGCTGACAGGATACGAACGGAATACGGTATAAAAGTACAAACACTGATGGGTGAAGGCCGCCCCGCGCAAGGCATTGCTGAATTAGCGAAAGAACGCGAGGCCGACCTTATTATAATGGGTACACACGGCGCTAAAGGCTTTGAAGAATATTTCATAGGCAGCAACGCGCAAAAAACGGTGACGATCGCTTCCTGCCCTGTTCTAACAGTGCAAACACACGCGCAAAAACTGGGCTTCAGCGATATTGTGGTGCCGATCGATAACTCCCTTCACTCCAGGGAAAAGGTAGACCACGCCATCGCCCTGGCGTCGCATTACGCTTCCAGGGTCCATATTCTTGGATTGCTTAATACCGATGAAGATACCAATGAGAAAAAGTTCAACATAAAGCTCGATGCCGTGGAGAAAGCCGTGAAACATGCGGGCCTGGTGTATACCCGGCACACGGTAAAAGGTTCGAACCTGGCGGAAGAGGCACTGAACTATTCGGGGCGCGCCGGTGCCGACCTTATTGTAGTGCTGGCCGATCATGAATCGAGCATGCACGGGGCATTTCTGGGTGGATTCGCGAAACAGATCATCAACCACTCAAAGATACCGGTGCTGAGCATACGCCCTACGGAAGGACATTACAGCGCCACTGACCTGAGCGCCAGCAGTAATCCTTTTGACTAATGAAAAGGAACTATGAAGCAGGAAAAGAAACAACAGGTGCTCTACCAGGCAAAGCAGTGGAGGGGAAGGAAAAGAGTCCCCGATCCGCAGGTGCCGGTATTCATTGTGGACGACGATATGTCGTACCTGTATTCTCTTGGCTTCTATCTTAAGAAGGACTCGCGCTGCAAAATATATTGCTACTCAAGTGGCGAAGATTGCATCCGCAACCTGTACCTCAACCCACGCGTTATTATCCTTGATTATTACCTGAGCACCGATAAACCTGGCGCGATGGACGGACTGGATGTGCTGAAGAAAGTTAAGCTCATGAAACCTGAAACAAAGGTGATCATGCTCTCCGGACAGGAAACGCTGCAGGTGGCGACCACCACATTGCAGTCGGGTGCGTTTACCTATGTGATAAAGGATGTACACGCGCCCTTTTCCATCCGCAACATCATCGATATCCTTTGCGGAGGTAACAACTGGGACCCTGACGCGCAGGGCAGGGCAATTTAATACAGAAACTATGAAGCTTACCAATAAGATAAAGGTATTTCTCGTGGATGACGATAAGATGTTCACCAGGCTGCTCACCAATTCATTGTCGAACAGTAGTACGGAGATCGTGCCTTTTCCCAGTGGCGAGGAATGCCTGAAGCGCCTGGAACAAGGACCGCAGATCGTTATCCTCGACTATTACCTGAACGGCAATAACCCCAATGCCATGAATGGCATGCAGGTGCTCAAGAAGATAAAGAAGGAACACCCGCAAACGGATGTGATCATGCTTAGCTCACAGGAAGGCATCGATGTGGCGATCGATACCTTAAAGGAAGGAGCGTATGATTATGTGACCAAGGGAGCGAATGCCGTGATCAGGGTCCGCAACCTCATCCGCCGTATTGCCGACAGAATAGAGCTTACCGATAACATGCAGGAGGAGACCTCGAAAATAAAAAAGATCAATATCCTCGTTATAGTGGCCTTTGTATTGCTGTTTGTGTTAGGTCGTATCCTTTAAGGATGTGACTTTTTGCCCCTTACCGCGTTATGTTCAAGGAATATAAAATCCTTAACTTTATACCTTGAACATTTTGCGGATGCAGTTGCGGTCATTTACCACGAAGGTTTTTCTTCTTTTCTTGCTGTTCGCCCCTGGAGTGCGTGTGGGTCACGCGCAAACCATGAGCATTGGAGGAACGCTGAAGGACACTGCCGCCAAAGCGCCCCTGGCGAATGCCGTTGCTATTGCCATGAAGATAAAGGACTCGGTGCTGGCCGGCTTCACCCGCAGCGATGCCAACGGACGCTTTGAGCTCAAGCTTGCTCTCGATACCTACCAGGTAGTGATCTCGCATCCTGGCTTTGGCGATCAAAGCTATTATGTGTTTGGCAGCAGCAGCAACAAGGCTTTTGACTTTGGCAAGATCATTCTTCCGCCCAAGAGCCTTAACCTGAACGAAGTGATCATTTACGCCTATAAGGATCCCATCTATTATCGCGGTGATACATTGATCTATACTGCCGACTCTTTCAAAGTGAAGAAGAACGCCACGGTAGAAGACCTGCTGAAAAAACTTCCCGGCATTCGTGTGGACGCGCAGGGAGGGATCACCGCGCAGGGAAAAAAGGTGGACCAGGTATTGGTTGACGGCGATGAGTTTTTCGGGGCCGACCCTACCATCGCCACCAAGAACCTGGCAGCTACCGATGTGGAGTCGGTGCAGGTGTATGATAAGAAGGATGACAATGCCGCGGCCAATTCTGACGCGGAGAACCTGAAGGTGATGAACCTGCAGCTGAAAGAGGAAGCGAAGAAAGGATACTTTGGAAAGATAACTGGCGCAAGTGACTTCAACCAGTTTTACGAAGGAGAATTGCTGACAAACAGGTTCACATCCAAAAGAAAGATCTCCATCTTCGGCCTTGCCACTAACACACCTCGTTCAAGCTTTAACTTCCAGGATATTTTTGCGTACGGTCTTGCCGACTGGGGTGATATGGATGGTGATGATGGTGGTGGATTTTATTACTCGTACACAAAGACCCAGGAGATCGGCATACCGAGAACCCTGAAAGGCGGTATTTATTATTCCGACAAATGGAGCAAGAAGACCAAGGCCAGTATCAATTACAGTTATGATAACGGCCACCTGGAGGCCAACAGCGACTCGCGATCTCAGTATTTCCTTGAAGACACTACCTATACCACCACTACCACGAGCAGTAACCTGAAGGACAATGGCCTTCATACCATCGACCTCAAGATCACTCAAACGCTTGATTCGCTCACGGAACTGAAAATAAACTCAAAGACGAAATACACATTGAGCACTGTTAACCGCTCAGAGACCTCGCAGTTCTTGTCGGAAGAGAATGTCCTGAACCGCCGTACCAGCATCAGCAACTTCAACGATGGCAGCAATTACAACAGCAGCAACTCACTGAAACTTGCCCGCACTTTCAAAAAGAAAAAGGACCGCAAGCTCAGCATGAACTATAACCTGCTGCTCACAGGCACTGAGACCGAAGGTATCCTGCAGGCGAAGAACGAGTACTTTACCGGCCAGCTCAATGACAGCATCGATCAGAAGAAGACCACGAATAACGCCGGTGTTACTCACAGCGGAAACATAACTTTTGTGGAGCCTATCACCAAGAAGATAAAACTGGAGTTCTCAGGTGAAGGCTCTTTCGCGGAGACCAACCAGGACAAGCGTACGCTCGACTTTTTCAACGGCGACTATTCATCAGAGAACCTGCAGTACACCAATAACTTTCAAAATACAAAAACGAGCATGGCCGGTGGCTCCAGGTTTACGTACGAGGTAAAGAAGCAGCGCTTCAGCATTGGCTTCAAATACAGGCAGGATGCTATTGGCAATACCGATCTTGTTTCGGGCCAGGAGATATCCTATACCAATAATAATTTTCTTCCCCAGGTATCCTACCGTTACCGTTTCAGTGACAACAAGAGCCTCGGCATGAGCTATGGCACTAACTCCAAGCAGCCTGACATCAACCAGTTGCAGCCCGTGCCTGACAACAGCAATACCAACCAGGTTCGTCTTGGCAATCCCGGACTTCGCCCTTCTTATACACATACCGGCGGCATTGATTTCGGCTCTTACAAATTCACTACCGGTCGCAGCATTTGGGCCAGGGTGAACTACAACCTTACCGAAAATGCCTTTACCAATTCAGTAAGCTATGATACTATTGGCCGCACCATTACGCAGCCGGTGAATGTGGATGGCAATTATTCTTTTGAGACGCGAATGGGTGCCGAGACGCCCATCTTTAAAGGCTGGCTTAAGATCAATCCTTATTTGGAGGCAAGCCAGTATGGGAATACGAACTACATTAACGGACAGGAGAACCTTACCGTTAACAGGAAATATTCGGGCACGCTTAACGTTGACAAGACCACTGAGAAGCTGGAACTTACCCTGGTGGCAAAGTATGAGTACAATGACCCTACCAGCACGCTGAACCTTTCAGGCAGCGATCCCTATTCATTGCAGGAGTACAAGGCCATTCTTAAGCTCGACCTTCCCTGGAAACTGAAGCTCGAGAGCACCGGAAGCTATTCCATGACAGAAGGCAGGAGCGAAGGATATAACCTCGAATATTTTATCCTGGATGCTTCGCTGGCGAAAAAGTTTTTAAAGAACGAGAGCCTGGTGATCTCCGTGAACGGCTACGATATCCTTAACCAGAACATCAATACTATGCGCAATGTGCAGGACAACGTGATCACCGACATCAAGACTGGGGTCATATCGCGGTATATCCTGGTAAAAGCAGTGCTCAAGTTCAACAGCAAAAAAACAAAAGCGGAAGACGATGAAGGCATGTTCTAGATCCCTGGCCATTTTGCTGGCTCTTTTCCTGGGCGCGCCTGTGTATTCGCAGATCAGCAGCGCCAAGGTCACCTACGAGCGGAAGACCAATTTGCACAAGAAGTTCAAGGACTGGGGCGATGTGAAAGAGTGGATAAGCGCCGACAACAAGACCAAAGTTGATTTCTTCGAATTGTATTTCAGCGACAGCCTCAGCTGTTTTAAACCGAAGGAGAGCGATATACGCGAGCGCATGGATTGGGCCACAAGCCAGAACACCGTATACCAGGACTTCAGCAAAAAGCGCCGTTTGTCTATCAAAAAGATATGGGGTGAAACGGTGACAGTGGAAGACACCCTTTTCCTTCGTCAATGGAAGATCACCTCGAGTAAGCGCAACATTTGCGGTTACAGCTGCCGTAAGGCCATTTGGGAGATCAACGACAGCACCCGTATTTATGCCTGGTACGCGAACGACCTCATGGTAAGCACCGGCCCTGAGAGTTTCAATGGATTGCCGGGTGTTATCCTGGGCCTTGCCACTGAGGATGGCGGCGTGATCTATTTCGCAAAGAGCGTGGAGCTTATCAAGCCAGCGCCTGAAGTGCTGGTGCCAGAAAAGAAGAAAAAAGTGTACACCACTGCCGAACTTCGCACTAAGTTCGAGAAGGATTTTGGCAAGGAAAAATGGGTAAAGCCCTTCCTTCACGAGACCTTCGAGGTATGGTGATCGTTCTCCAGATCACTTTTCCACCCGTTCAACATTACTTTTTCTTCATTTGCCGATTAAGGCCCCATTCCCCCATAAATGAAGG
Source organism: Bacteroidia bacterium (assembly GCA_025451785.1). Classification (GTDB taxonomy): domain Bacteria; phylum Bacteroidota; class Bacteroidia; order JANWJV01; family JANWJV01; genus JANWJV01. Next base: position 22,452 of record JANWJV010000097.1, read on the forward strand.
GTAATTTCAGGTAAAATTCCCGCCTATGATATGTTAAATTCAGCGGCAGGGCGGGGACGGGCCACCCGGCCGCTGAGCTAAAAACCCTTCCCCATGAAAAAATCATACTTCCTTTTTATGCTGGCCGTACTTTGCGTCTCAGGCGCTTACAGCCAGGGTTCCGCGGCCTGCCTCGCGCAAGTGACGAGCAGTTCGAGCGGAAACAAATGCGCAGGCAATTGTAACGGTACCGCCTTGTGTTCACCGGTAGCAGGTACTGCCCCTTATACTTATCTATGGTCCCCCGGATCATATACCACCCAGGGCATTACCGCGCTTTGTGCGGGTAATTATACAGTAATGGTGACCGACTTCACGGGCGCCACCTGTTCTAATGTGGCTACCATTACCGAACCTGCCAGTATCGTGGCCGCAGTAACCACTACTTCGGTTACCTGCAATGGCGGTAATAATGGTTCTGCCTCCGTAAGCGCAAGCGGTGGATCGGGCTTCTATACCTATTCATGGGCTCCTGTGGGCGGAAGCGGCGCAACGGCCAACGGTCTTGTTGCCGGTAATTATACAATTACTGTTACCGATGGTAACGGTTGCGCCAAAACAAATACCGGTAATGTAGCGCAGCCTCCGGCGCTTATAGTGATGGCCAATAGCTCTGGCAGTTCGGCAACCGCCAACGCTTCAGGTGGAGTTTCGCCTTACAACTACATGTGGTCGCCGGGCGGACAAACAACGCAAACAGCTACCAGCCTGGCCAACGGCACCTATACAGTAACGGTGACCGACGCTAACGGCTGCAGCAATACAGCTACCACGGCAATTACAGTGGGCATCATGGAAGCGGGCATTGGGCTCATTAACATTTACCCAAATCCCAGCCGTGGTGAATTTATTCTTGAGATCGGCGAACTTAAGAACGAGGGAGAAGCCATGCTCTTCATCACTAACGATCTGGGTGAGAGGGTAGTGGAAGAGCAAGTGTTCCTGCACAGGAACACAAAAAAAGCGATGGACCTCAGCGGCTTCGCCAAGGGGGTCTATTTTATCTTCATCAGCAAGCCTGAAGGGGACATGAAATGGAAGCTGATGAAGGAGTAAACAATGGTAGGAAGCTGGCCGCCTGGCCGGCTTCCTATTTTTTTATTTCCGATGGCCTGCCAAAGAGCACCGAATTTCGTTGTTCTTTTTCTTCTGCTTCTTTAAAGAGCTTTACCAATTTACGGTACGGCTCTATTAGCGAATACAGTGGCCCATCTTTTTCGAGCGGAGCGGTGATGCCAAATTCCACTTCTTCTGTTTCTTCCTGGTAGGTGCCAAAGAGGCGGTCCCAGACGATGAAGAACTTCCCGTAGTTCTTGTCGATGTAGATCTCGTTCTTGCCGTGATGCACCCTGTGCGATGAAGGCGTAACGATGATGTATTCCAGGAATCCCAACTTGCCAATAAGCCTGGTGTGGATCAGCAGCTGACAAATTCCCTGTATGAATATAATTAGAAGCAGGTCAGCAGGGTCGAAGCCGGCAAGCGGAAAGAGCACATATATGAAAATATTGAACAGCGGAATGAAGAACGAGGTGCGCAGGCCTACGCTCAGGTTAAAGTGCTCGCTTTGATGATGCACCACATGCGCCGCCCACAGTAAATTGATCTCATGGCTGAGGCGATGGAACCAGTACTCTGAAAAATCGACAAGCAGGAACAGCAGCAGGAACATGGAGAGCTTTGAGCTGTTGATGCTGAAGATACTGCAATGCTCATACAAGTACATCCACAAAGGAAAGGTAGCCATCGAAAAAGCGAAGTCAAATATAAATGATATGCCGCCGATCAAGAGATTGTTAATGGAGTCGGACAAGCTGTGGATCTTCAGCCGACGGGCCTTTCGTGATAGCAGTTCAATGAAAAAGCAGGAAAGGAATACGTATAACAGGATCTCCTCGAGGCTCAGTGAGCGGAGGAAATGGAGAATGGTCTCAATAGTTTTCATAAACTTTGTTTTTGAATTGTTGGGAAATAAAACAGTTCAGCCCCGTGTTAACGAGGTAACAAAGCCTTCAGCCTCTAAGGCCAAAGACGAAAAACTATTGAATGGAAGGGTAGGAGGTAATAGAGAAGATGGTATTCCGGATGCAATGCGCCGCGCAGGTATTGCTGCGGTTCTTTTTAGAGTAATTGGGTTTGCCGGTCTTCATGCAAACAAAAGTAAGAAAGAAAATTGAAAAAAACCACTACTTAGGCTGGGTGGCTTTTATCGCCAGGACATATTTATACACCGCATCCTTCTCGGCAGCGCTGATCATAGCTCTTTTCGCCATATCATCCACAATGGTTTTCCAGCGCTCCTCCCCGTAGTTGTATATGTTCACAGCACCATGGCAGTTGACGCAGGCCCCTTGTGTGTAGATAGTGTGGCCTTGCTTTAATTTTTCCATGGTCATTTCATCATAGCGCAGGCGGATAGCAGCAAGTTCTTCATCACCTGGCATCTGAATTCCTTTTGACGGCTTTACGAACAGGATATTGTTAGCCTGAGTTTGGGTAGTTACCGGTGCTTTACCAGAAGGAACAGAAGAGGCGGTTGTTTTTTTGGAAGGATTACAGGCCGCGAGTATGAATACCGCAAAAACATTTAAAATAATGACAAGTTTTTTCATAGGGAATTTTTAGCAACCATCTTGTTTTGGTTTTGTATAGTCCCACCAGCAGGGATAGAGAGAGGGTTTTTCCTGGTTCTTGGTTCTTAGATCGGATGCATCTTCATTACAAGGCTGGCCATGGCAATGTTTCTTATTCGGCCAGCTGCAGGCACCTAAGAGCACTATCAACGAAAGGTAACAGATATTTTTCATGTCAATTGGTTTTGAACAAAAGTAAAGCGCTTTAAAGCTCCGTTTTGTTATCAAAAAGTTATTGACTTGTTAATGACCTGTTAAGGCCAATGAGCGCCCCTATAAAATGGCTATTTTTGAGATGCCATGCGCTGGAACCGGACCTACCTTTTCATTACCATTTCTTCCATTGCCTTATTACTGGTGCTTGCCATCCAGGTGAACTGGCTTTTGCAAACTGCCGAGATAAAGGAGAACCTGTTCAACGAAAAGGCGAACATGATCCTGGCCCGGACAACGGATGCGCTTCTCGCGGATAAAGAGACATCAAAAAAAATAGTGGCTTGTGGTGAGTTGAGCACAAGTCCGGGGCCGCTAACGGAACTGGGAGAGGATGAAGCGGACAAGATCGATTCCCTGCTCGACTATTATATGAACTTTTACAGTTTTCATCTTGACTATTCCTTTGAAGTAATAAAAGACCAGGCCGACTGGACGACCAAGATCATGCCAGGCCAGCCCGCATGCTACAGGAAGAGCCTGAATGATATGGTAAACGAAAAAGGCCTGGAGCTGAACCTGATCTTGCCCGGGAAGGAGAAATTCATCATGGCGGAGATGGGCGTCATGTTTATTTCTTCAGTGCTGCTCATCCTGGTGGTGCTTGTGCTTTCCTGGAGAACTGTACTTTCCTTGTTAAAGGAAAAGAGAATATCAGAACATACTACCGGGTTCTTAAACAATATGACCCATGAATTGAAGACACCTTTAACGAACATAGCTTTAGCGGGCAAAATGATCACGAAGGATTCGATCCTGAAACAGGAGGATAAGGTGAAACATTATACAGGGATCATATTGGAGGAGAACGAAAAACTGCGGCTGCAAGTGGAGCAGGTGTTAAGCATGACGGCCCTTGAAAGAGGAGAGATCCCATTATATAAAATGGAACTCAACCTTCATGAATTAATTAGCGAGTGCCTGGACCGCATGAGCCTGCAAGTGACAAATAAGCAAGGGAGTTTAGGTGCTAACCTGGATGCTGCCTCGTTCACTGTGATCGGCGACAAGACACATCTTTCAAATGCTTTGTGCAATTTGATAGATAACGCCATTAAATACAGCAACACGAAACCTGAGCTGTTCGTCCAAACATCTAATAATGGCCAGCATATCGTTGTGATGGTTTCGGACAAAGGCATCGGAATAGAGAAACAGTATCAAAGCAAGGTCTTCGATAAGTTTTTCAGGGTGCCCACCGGCGATATACATAACGTGAAAGGATTTGGTTTGGGCTTAGCCTATGTTAAGGAAATAATTGCCTTGCATGGGGGAACGATCGAGCTGGAAAGCGGCAAAGGAGAGGGAACAACATTCACCATCACACTGCCCAATGCCTAAAGAGAGAGCAAAGATATTGCTGGCCGAGGACGACCCTAACCTGGGGATATTACTTGTTGACTACCTGGAGGCGGAGGGCCTTGCTGTTGAGCTTTGTAAAGACGGGGAACTTGCGTGGAAGGCATTCCAGTCGGACAGTTTCGACCTTTGCCTGGTAGATGTAATGATGCCTAAGATGGACGGTTTTTCATTGGCGAAAAAGATAAGGGCAAAGGATAAAAAGGTGCCGCTCATTTTTATCACGGCCAGGTCGTTCAGGGAAGATAAGATCAAAGGCTATAGCCTGGAGGCGGATGATTACATCACAAAACCATTCGATGAAGAAGAGTTGCTTTGGAAGATCAAAGCGATCATCAGGAGAGGCGGCAGCAATGCAATTGAAAGTAATTCAGAGATCATTGCGATCGGGAAATACACCTTCGATCTTCACAATCAATTATTGATCATAAACGACAAAGCGAAGCGGATCACAGAAAAGGAAGCGGAGATCCTTAACTATTTATCCTGGCATCGCAACAAGGTGATAAAACGTGCCGAAATGGTAAAGGAACTTTGGGGAGAGGAGGATTACTTTTTGGGCAGGAGCCTGGATGTGTTCATCACCAAGATCCGCAAGTACCTGAAGGAAGACCCGGAGATAAGCATCGAGAATGTATTCAAGGTCGGCTTTGTTTTCAACGTTCCGCAATAGGCAGCTCATTTTCTGTTTTAATCCTACTTTTGTTTAGAATGAAAGGAACCCTCCTTCTGATCACCCGTAATGGGATGGGCGATGCCCCTGCCGAGCTGCAGCAATTGGTCCTTTTCAATTTCCTGAACAACCTGGTGGAGAAAGGTTCATATCCCGAGTCTATTTGCATGTATGCCGAAGGGGTAAAAACCTCCTGCGCCCCTGAGAACATCGTGGAACTTTTCGGCACCTTGTCGAAGGCAGGGGTGAAGATCATCGTTTGCCAAACCTGCCTGAACTATTTCAAACTTACCGAACAGGTGAAGGTGGGCACTATCGGCGCTATCGGGCAGATCATAGAAGAGATGTCAAAAGCACAAAAGGTTATTTCATTGTGAAGGTCCATTGCTTTCGCCTGGAGCCGGGCACGGATATAAAAGTTTGGCTGGAAAATTGGGCGAAAAAAGAGAAGATCACCGCGGCGTTTTTGCTTTCCTGTATCGGCAGTTTAAGTGTGGCGAAAATCCGTTACGCAGGCAAGAAGGAAACAACCACCATTAAGAAACCCCTGGAGATCATCAGTATGAATGGCTTGTTTTCAAACAAGCGATCGCACTTTCATATTTCTGTTTCCGATGCCAAAGGAAAGGTAACAGGCGGGCATCTGAAGGAGGGTTGCATCGTAAGGACAACCGCTGAATTGGTGGTAGGGGAGTTGAAGGATCTTGCGTTGGAGAACCGGCAGGATGCTGCTACTGGCTACCCCGAGCTGAGGGTGAAGAGGAAGCGGTGAATTGAGGATAAAATGTTAGCTTTGCTATCCTTTTTTTGGGAACCGGCCCTGTAGTTCAATGGATAGAACGGAAGTTTCCTAAACTTTAAATGGAGGTTCGATTCCTCTCAGGGCTAC